>JAUYJC010000439.1 GCA_030688735.1 Deltaproteobacteria bacterium | reverse complement strand
CCTGGAGCGGCGAAGACACCCAGGGGTGCTGTTTCAAAGTCTTTTCTGCCGCTTGGCACAACGCCTTATTACTCCGACTAAATTCGCACAGCAGCGAGAGCTGTCCTTAGCTCAGGGGTAGAAAAGCTTTGTCTTCGTTGCGCAAGGTTTGCCTCTCGCTCACAGCGTCATTTTCCCACTGCGGAATCCGGGCTCATAGGAAAAGCCGTGCGGTTTGTAGGGAGCGTGCCACGTAAAAGGCAACGTGGGCAGGCGCCGAACGTGCTCGCGTTGTGGGTCGTGAATCGGGACGGGTATACCGAGGTAACCGCCAGCGCCAGTTCAAGCGACGGCGACCTCGGGGAAACTCAACTCTTTAACAGCGCAGGTTCGCGGCGTGGGGAGGCGGTGCGGGTGGTTTCACGGGAGATCGCGATGCGACCGGTGCGAATGAGTTCTTTGATGCCGAGGGGCTTTAGCAGGTTGATCAGCGCTTCGACCTTGTCCACGTCGCCGGTGATTTCGATCGTATAAGTCGTCTGCGACGAGTCGACGATCTTGGCGCGAAAAATATCGGCGATGCGGATCGCCTCGTCGCGGTGTTCGGGTTTGGTGTGCACTTTGATGAGCGCGGTTTCCCGGTCCAGAAAATGGGTCTCGGTCAAGTCCACCACCTTGAGCACCTCGACCACTTTGTTGAGCTGCTTCATGATCTGCTCGATGATGCGGTCGTCGCCAACCGTGACGATCGTAATCATCGAAGTCGTCGGGTCTAAAGTCGGCGCGACGGACAGACTTTCTATATTATAACCCCGGGCGCTAAAGAGGCCGGCGACTCGGGCGAGAACGCCGAATTTATTTTCGACGAGAACCGATATGATATGTTCCATTCGACGACGAAATCAGGCAGGAAGAACTCCCTCCCCTTCATCCACCTTTCTCTTGTGTGCCCCGCCCTTTCTCGCAAGCTTTAGTTCGGGGGGATCTTCAAGCATCATCTCATGCTGCGCGCCGCCCGCGGGTATCATCGGATAACAGTTCTCGAAAGGATCGGTGTGGATATCCATCAGCACCGGGCCTTTATGTTTAAGGCCCTGTTTGAGCGTGGCCTCGACCTCGCCCGGCTTGACCGCGCGCAAGCCGAGGATGCCGTAGGCGTCCGCCAGCTTCACAAAGTCGGGCATCTTCCCCAACACACTCGCCGAATACCGCCCTTCGTAAAAAAGATCTTGCCATTGGCGCACCATGCCGTGAACACCGTTGTTGAGCAACACGATCTTGACCGGCAGTTTATGCTCCGCAGCCACCACCAGCTCCTGGAGATTCATCTGGAAGCTGCCCTCGCTAGTGATGCACACCACCATTTTTTCCGGGAACGCCACTTGCGCGCCGATGGCGGCGGGAAAACCGAAGCCCATGGTGCCGAGCCCGCCCGAGGTGAGCCAAGTACGCGGCCTGTTGCCCTTGAAATATTGGGCGGCAAACATTTGATGTTGGCCGACATCGGTGGCGACGATCGCTTCGTGCTTGGTCAACTCATACAATTTCTCAACGACGAATTGCGGCTTGATGATCTTATCGTCCTGCTTGTAGCTCAACGGATGGGCCTTTTTCCATTCCGCGATCTGCTTCATCCAGGGCGCCCTGAGCGCCTTCATCTTCGCCGGATTTCCATCCATGGAGCGCAGGATGACGTTTATCTCGCGCAGCACCGTTTTCACGTCGCCGACGATGGGGATATGGGCGTGAAAGGTCTTTTTGATCGAGGTCGGGTCGATGTCGATATGCACCACCCGCGCTTCAGGGCAGAATTCGGAGAGCTTCCCGGTAACGCGGTCGTCAAAGCGCGCCCCCACGGCGATCAAGAGATCGCATTGGTGCATCGCCATGTTCGTCCAATAGGCGCCGTGCATGCCGAGCATGCCGAGCGACAGCGGATGGCTGCCCGGGAAGCTTCCCAATCCCATCAGCGTCATGGTGACGGGAATCTGGGTGATCTCGGCCAACCGGCGAAGCTCATCCGCGGCGTTGGAAAAAATGGCGCCGCCGCCGACGTAGAGGATCGGCTTGCGCGCCTTCAGGATCTCTTCGGCGGCCTGCTTGATTTGATACTTGTTGCCGCCGATAGTTGGATTGTAACCGCGCAGGTTGACCTTGTCCGGGTATTTGAAGTCAGCCTTGGCAGTGCTTACGTCCTTCGGGATGTCCACGAGGACTGGGCCGGGCCTGCCGCTGGTCGCGATATAGAAGGCTTCCTTGATCGTTTGCGCGAGATCGTTAACGTCCTTGACCAGAACATTGTGCTTGGTGCAGGGCCGGCTGATGCCGACGTTGTCCGCTTCCTGAAAAGCGTCGTTGCCGATGAGATCCGTCGATACCTGCCCCGTGAACGCGACCAGTGGAACCGAATCCATGTAGGCGTCGGCGAGTCCCGTGACGATATTGGTCATGCCCGGTCCCGAGGTCACCAATGCGACGCCGGCTTTTCCGGTAGCTTTGGCGTAGCCTTCCGCCATATGCGCCGCGCCCTGCTCGTGCCGCGTGAGGATCAATTGAATATCTTTCTGCTGGCACAGAACGTCGAAGATTTTCAAAACCACGCCGCCGGGAAGACCGAATACGGTTTTCACCCCTTCGTGCCTGAGGGATTCGCAGAAAATTTCGGCGCCGGTCTTTTTCATTGTATGTCCCTACGGGTTGCCGCCCGTCTGTTTGTGCTTCTCAAGTATTTCCATCATTTTATCTTTGCCGACGAGTTTGAGCTTCTGAATCCGCTTCATCTCGATTTCTTCTTCAGCGGAGAGATGATGTTTATGCTGGTATACGGAAAGTTTCTTTTCGAGATCCTGGTGTTCTTCGTAGTATTTTTTCAATTCCGGGTCTCTATCCAGTAGGGAGACAATCGCCTGCTCCTCTCTGCCATCCATAGGCCGGCCTCCTTTTGTGTGGTGAAGTGTTTTGAGCGGAAGTCAATTTACCGTACGGTGGAATTTTTGTCAATGCAGGTTTCCAGCAAATTTCCCACCAGTTAAATTCGATTGCCCCGTCTTGCTTCGGCCTCCGATGGGCGCAAATAAACCGGCTCCAATTTGCCCAGATCATCCGCTTCGCAGCGGCGCAAACGCGCCATGCCCAGGCGAGCCACGGCGGCGGCGCAGGAGGAAACGGAGTCTTCGGCGCACAGCCGCGCCTTGCTGCCGAGAGCATCCATCAGCAGCTTTTCGTAGCGGCGAGCGCCGTCGCCAATGAATAGACAAGGCATGTCGCCGGTGGCGCCGCGCACTTCGTCGAGCACACCCTCGACGGGCGCGAGAAAATCTTCCGTCAAACGCCCCAGCTCCTGGTGCCGCTTGCGAAACAAGGCGGCATAAACCTGATGCTTGCGCGCGTCGAGGAACGGACAAATCGCGCCTTCGAATTCGCCGACCCGCGCCGCCTGGGCGAACAGCGTCGATACGCCGACGATCGGAATTCCCCAGCCGTAGGCAAGCCCTTTCACCGTGCTCAGCCCGATGCGCAGTCCGGTAAACGACCCCGGGCCGATGGACAACGCGATGCCTGAAACCTCTGGGAGCGAAATCCGCGCCTGCCGCACCACGGACTCGATCAGCGGCAGCAGAATTTCTGCATGGTTTGACTTGAAACCGGTCAAGCCGGCAGCGTGTCCCGCGGTGGAGCCTGGGTGGCACTGTTCCGCGATAAGCTGCCCATCTTCGAGTAGAGCTACGCTGGCCGTCGCGGATGAGGTGTCAATCCCGACAATCCTCATCCCCCGACCTGCTTCTCAAAGAAGCGGGCAATGTCGTTATAGAACGCGTAAACCATGAGCAACATCAGGAGAAAGATGCCCACCTGCTGGGCGCGCTCACGATGCTTGACCGCCACCGGCCGGCCGATGATCGCTTCAACCACAAAGAAAAGTAAATGGCCGCCGTCGAGAACGGGGACCGGCAGCAGATTGAGCACCCCGAGATTGATGCTCAACACCGCCAGGAAAGCCAAAAAATTACCCAATCCCTCCTGCGCCTGCTGTCCCGCCATCTGCGCGATCATGATCGGCCCGCCGAGGTTGCGTGGCGAAACATCGCCGTTGATCATTTTGTAGAGCGCGAGCAGCGTCAACTTCGAATATTCATAGGTTTGTTGAAAGGCGCGCACCACCGCCTGGCCGGGGTTGCCCTTTTCAATCGACACTTGACTACCGATGCCAATCACCCAGGTATCTATTTCCTCCCCAAAAATGTTGCGCGAGGCTTTTTTGATCGGCTGCACCGTCAGCGACAATTGCTGAGAGTCTCTCTGGATCTGTATATTAAGAGGCGCACCCCGACTCTCCTTGATCTTTCCCGACAGCTCATCCCATGCGTCCACGACTTGCCCGTTGACGGCGACAATTCGGTCGCCCTTACGAATGCCCGCTAGTTCGGCTGGCGAGCCACTTTCGACACCGCTGATCCGAGTCGACAAAACCGGCACGCCATAAAAAAAGTACACGACCATCAACAAGACCACCGCCAGCAAGAGATTAAATCCCGGTCCGGCGGCGACGATGGCAATCCTTTTCAGCAGTCCCTTGTGGGAGAAGGACCGTTCGATCTCATGCTGAGGCACATCCTCGTCGGGATCTTCTCCTACCATTTTGACATAGCCGCCCAGCGGAAAAGCGCTCAAGGCATATTCGGTCTCGCCCTTTTTGCGCACCCACAGTTTGGGCCCGAAGCCGACGGAAAAAGTCACCACTCCGACCCCGGACAATTTCGCGACGAGAAAATGGCCGCACTCATGGACCACGATCAACAGACCGAGTCCGATGACCGCGGCGGCGACCGCGTAGATGATGCTTTCCATTTGTTATCTCCTTTGATTGCCGTTAATTAATGCACGCGCCTTTTCCCTGGCCCAGCGGTCGACCTCAAGTATTTCATCGACTTCTTTGGAGCGTCGGCTCGCATGTCCCTGCATCGTATCGGCGATGACGCGATGAATCTCACGGAATCCGATCCGATGCTCCAGAAATGCGGCCACCGCTACCTCGTTTGCCGCGTTCAACACGGCGGGCATCGTGCCCCCTTCGTCTATGGCCTCGTAGGCCAGCTTCAGCGCCGGATACCTGCGCTTGTCCACAGGGAGAAAGTTTAACTCTTTTTGCCGGGTGACTTCTAGAGGCTTCCAGTCGCCCTTAAGCCGGTGCGGGAAGGCAAGAGCATAGGCGATGGGGATGCGCATATCGGCGATGCCGAGCTGCGCGATGATCGAACCGTCCTGGTAGCGCACCATCGAGTGAATCACGCTCTGGGGATGAATCACGACCTCGATGCGGGCCGGTTCCATGTCGAACTCCCAGCGGGCTTCCACGACCTCCAACCCTTTGTTCATCATCGTCGCGGAGTCGATGGTGATCTTTTTTCCCATCTTCCAGTTGGGGTGCTTGAGCGCTTGTTGGACGCTGACTTTGCCCAATCGATTCATCGGTGTGCGCAAGAACGGCCCGCCCGACGCCGTGAGGATGAGCTTGTCAACGTCATCGCGCCGATTGCCCTGCAAACACTGAAAGATAGCGCTATGCTCGCTGTCCACCGGCATCAGACGCACGCCTTTTCGCTTGGCCGCGGTGACGATGATCTCGCCGGCCATGACCAAAGCCTCCTTGTTGGCCAGCGCGATTTCCTTCCCGGCCTGCACCGCCATCAGCGTCGGCATCAAGCCGGCGCCGCCGACGATGCCGGCCAGCACGACGTCGACTTCACCGGCGGTGGCCACCGCAATTGCGCCTTTCTCGCCCGCGAGAATTTCCACCCGGCGCCGGCCGAGCAGGGCGCGCAAGCGCGGCACATCTTCTTCGTTTTTGATCGCCACGCAACGCGGCGAGAACTCTCTGATCTGGTCAGCCAACAACTGCAAATTGCGCCCGGCCACCATGCCGGGAACTTTGAAAAGGTCCGGAAAGCGGCGCACCAGAGCCAGGGTGCTGACACCGATGGAGCCGGTCGAACCGAGCAACGCGATGGATCTCATGGATGAAACACCTTGAGATAAAGGCTCGCGAAGACGGCGGGAAAAATCAAACTATCCAGGCGGTCCAACAACCCGCCATGACCGGGAAACCATGCCCCAGAATCCTTGACGGCGGAGAGCCGCTTGATCCAGGACTCGAAAAGATCGCCGAGCTGTCCGAGAACGCTCAGCGTGACCGATAGGAAGAGAGCCTCAGGCCAAGTCAGCTCGCGCACCAGGAAAGCCGCTCCCAGAAAACCGGCAACCGCGCCGCCACCGAGGTAGGCCCAGGCGCCCTCCACGGTTTTGCCCGGACTGATTTTGGGCGCAAGTTTTTTCGAACCAAATCGTTTGCCGATGAAATAGGCCGTCGTATCACCCATCATGACCACAAGCAGCACGAAACAAACCCAGCGCCTGCCGTTCGGCATGCGGAAAAGCACGACCCAATGCGGCAGTAAATAGCCGAGATAAAGCGCTCCGACCAACGTCCATACCAAGCGAATCAGTTTCACCTTCAACTGCCCCTCGGTAAAAACATAGAGCGAAAAACAAAGAACCACACCGATGCTCAAAGCGAATCCGACTCCGGGGGTCCCTGGGAAAAATAGCGGGAGCGATAGCACGACTCCGAAAACAACCCCGAAAAGCCGTTCCAGGCGCCGCCCGGGGAAAACCATCATGAAATACTCGCGCAGTGCCGCGATGGTCACAATGAAAAATACCGCGGCGAAGAACCATGGGGAGCCCCATCCAACCAGTAGAATGAGAAGCGGGATCGCGACGAGGGCCGTGCCCACGCGCGCTTTAAGATTTGCTTCCACCGGCCCCCACCGCCGACGGTAGCGTGTCGACGAGCTGTTCATCCGTCCTACCGAACCTTCTCCGTCGCTTTTGAAAATCGATGAGGGCCTGCAGGTATTCTTGCTCCCGAAAATCGGGCCAAAGGGTGGGGGTGACGTAAAGTTCGCTATAGGCGATCTGCCAAAGATAAAAATTGCTGATGCGCATCTCCCCGCTGGTGCGAATCAGCAGGTCCGGGTCCGGCACTTCCGGAGTATCCATCCGCGCAGCAATCGTCCGATCATCGATCATATCGGGATCCAACTGCCCGTCGCGGGCGGCACGGGCAAGCCGTCGCGCCATTCTGACGATTTCGTCCCGCCCGCTGTAACTCAGCGCCAGCACGACCGTCATCCGACCGTTGTTGCACGTCGCCTCGATCACCTGTTCCAGCGTGCGCCGAACGCTCTCCGGCAGCCGGCTGCGGTCACCGACTGCGAGCAGCCGTATGCCGTACCGCATCATCTTGGCCTGCTCGGCGATGAGATAATGCTGCAACAGCCCCATCAAGGCGTCAACTTCGTCGTAGGGTCGCAGCCAGTTTTCCGTGGAGAAAGCGTATAAGGACAAAAAGCGGATACCGATTTTACGGCTCAGCTCGACGATCACGCGCACCGAGGTCTTGCCGCGGCGGTGCCCCTCGATACGATTCTTGCCTCTGAGCTTGGCCCATCTGCCGTTGCCGTCCATGATAATCGCGACATGCCGGGGCAAGCGATTCTTGTCCAATCCATTGAACTTCATCGTCACCTGGTTGCGTTGATTCTGCGGGCCGAATGTTGGCTCATTCGACCGGCGATACCCCGCTCAGCGGGGACCGGGAGGCTGGAACCGAGGCGGGGGCGAACTAAACCTCCATCACCTCTTCTTCTTTGGCTTTGACAACCTTTTCGATGCGGCCGATGAAATCATCGGTAATTTTTTGCACGCGGTCCTGGCCATGTTTGTGTTCGTCGGCGGTAATCTCTTTTTTCTTCTCCGCCTCCTTGAGCTGTTCGACTGCGACCCGCCGATGATTGCGCACCGAGACGCGGAATTCCTCGGCGATCCGTTTGACGTGCTTTACCAAATCTTTGCGCCGCTCTTCGGTGAGCTGCGGGATCGGCACGCGAATAACCTTGCCGTCGTTGTGCGGCATGAGGCCGAGATCGGATTTGAGAATCGCTTTTTCGATGTCGCCCATGGCGGTGCGGTCATAGGGCTGGATCACCAACAGACGCGGCTCCGGCGCGCCCAGGGTCGCCAGTTGATTGAGCGGCGTAGTGGCGCCGTAGTAATCGACCACGATATGTTCGAGCAGCGCCGGCGAGGCCCGGCCGGTGCGGAGCTTGGCAAGCTCTTTACGCAACGCGCCGACGGAATGATCCATATCTTTTTGCAGCTGAACAAAAATGGCTTCGTTCATCGCCCGCCTCCGCTGACCAGAGTGCCGATAGGTTCGCCCGCAACGACTCGCTTGATGTTGCCCTTCTCCATGATATTGAAAACGATGATCGGCAATTGATTGTCCATACATAGGGAGATAGCCGTGGAATCCATCACTTTGAGTCCCCGGTTCAGGACTTCGATGTAGGTGAGCTGCTCAAATTTCTTGGCCCCTTCGTGCCGGAACGGGTCGGCGTCATAGACCCCTTCGACTTTGGTGGCCTTGAGAATCACTTCGGCGCCGATCTCCATGGCCCTGAGGCTGGCCGTGGTATCGGTGGTAAAATATGGATTGCCCGTGCCGCCGGCAAAGATCACCACGCGTCCCTTTTCTAAATGGCGCGTCGCGCGCCTCCGGATATAGGGTTCGGCGACCTGGCGCATGTCGATCGCCGACAAAACCCGCGTTGAGACGCCCAATTTCTCCAGCGCGTCCTGCAACGCCAAGCTGTTGATCACCGTCGCCAGCATCCCCATCGTATCGGCGCTCGCCCGATCCATGCCGATCTCGCTGGCCACCGCGCCGCGGAAAATATTGCCGCCGCCGATCACCAGGGCCAGCTCACAGCCCATCTCTTTAACCTCTTTGATCTCTTGGGCGAAAGCCTTGACGGTTTTGCCGTCGATGCCAAATTTTTGCTCTCCGGCGAAGACTTCGCCGGTCACCTTGAGAATGATACGCTTGTATTTGGGAATCCCGCCAGCCATCGAAATTCGCGCTTGACCGCCTATGATTTTCCAATCCCCTCGCCGAGATGAAAGCGCGCAAAGCGCCGGACCTGAATTTTTTCGCGCAAACGAAGCGCGGCGTCATTGACGACATCCAAAACCTTTTGGTCCGGGTCCTTGATGAAGGCCTGTTCCAGAAGGCAAGCTTCGGAGTAAAAACGTTCCATTTTCCCTTCGATAATTTTGTCAACCACCTTTTCCGGCTTGCCCGACTCCAGGGCCTGCTGACGATAGATCGACCGTTCCTTTTCCAATTCTTCGCCGGACACTTCTTCGCGGCGCAGAAAACGGGGACTGGCCGCGGCCACCTGCATGGCGATATCTTTTAACAGGCTCTGAAACTCGTTTGTGCGCGCGACGAACTCGGTTTCACAATTGATTTCCACCAAGACCCCGATTTTGCCTCCGGGATGCACATAGGCGCCGACGGCGCCGTCGGTTGCGATCCGGTCGGCTTTTTTCGCCGCTGCCGCAAGCCCCTTCTGGCGCAGATAATCGACCGCCTTTTCCAGATTACCGGCGGTTTCAGCGAGAGCCTTTTTGCAATCCATCATTCCCGCGCCGGTTTTTTCCCTCAGCTCTTTGACCAAGGTTGCGTTAACTTCCATGAAAATCAAACTCCTCCCGCCGCGGAAGTTTCCGGCACGCCGGGCGGCGGCTCGGCCGCGGTCTTCACTTCCTCATTGCTTTTCACGAGCGACTGCTCGTAGAGCCCCTTGCCGGCTAGCACCGCATCGGCGATGGCCGCGCAGAACAGCCTGATAGCGCGAATCGCGTCGTCGTTGCCCGGCACTTTGTAGTCGATCATGTCGGGATCGCAATTGGTATCGATGACGGCGATGACCGGGATACCGAGCTTGCGCGCTTCCTTGACCGCGATTTCCTCCTGCTTGGGGTCGACCACGAAAACCGCGTCCGGGAGCTTGCGCATTGCTTTGATGCCGCCCAATGACTGTTCGAGCTTATCCTTTTCACGCTTGAGCCCGAGCATCTCCTTTTTTGTCAGCGCTTCAACGATCTTCGGATCGTTTTTCATCTCTTCGAGTTTTCTCAACCGGTCGATGCTCAGACGAATGGTGGAGAAGTTAGTAAGTGTCCCGCCGAGCCAACGGTTGTGCACATGGAACATGCCGCAGCGCACTGCCTCTTCTCGCACCGCATCCTGGGCCTGTTTCTTGGTGCCAACGAACAGAACCTGCCCCCCCGAAGCGGCGAGATCGCGCACCACGACTTCGAGATCCTTGATCATTGCAACGGTCTGCTGCAGATCGATGATGTGAATGCCGTTACGGGCGCCGAAGATGTAGGGTTTCATCTTCGGATTCCAGCGGCTGGTTTGGTGCCCGAAATGGACTCCCGCTTCGAGCAGTTGTTTCATCGAAATATCGCCCATAAATTTTCTCCTTCGGTTTGATCCTCCCCTCTCGTCGTTTCCCTCCCGTATCCGCGAGGACACCGCGGGAGGGATCGGAAAGGGTGTGAAATGACAACAAAAAGCCGTCGCTAGATCCGATAGTCACCGGTTAGCGACGGGATGACGGCCCCCGGACGCCGTAATACGCTTGATAATCTTGAGTTTTTAACAGAGATCGGCGCCCCACGCAAGGCAGACGAATGCAGCGGAGGGGACTTATTGGTTCATGGCATCGAGAAACTCTTTATTGCCCTTCGTTCCGTGCAATTTATCGAGCAAGAATTCCATCGCCTCTACGACGCTCAACTGCGAGAGAACCTTGCGCAATATCCAGATACGCTTGAGGTCCTCTTTGGCGATCAACAATTCTTCTTTTCTGGTGCCTGACTTGTTGATATCGATGGCCGGGAAAACCCGCTTATCCATCAAGCGTCGATCCAGATGTATCTCCATGTTGCCGGTGCCCTTGAACTCTTCGAAAATAACTTCGTCCATCCGGCTCCCGGTGTCGATCAAGGCGGTCGCGATAATCGTCAAACTGCCTCCGTCCTCGATGTTTCGCGCCGCGCCGAAGAACTTTTTCGGCTTATGGAGCGCGTTGGAATCGACGCCGCCCGAGAGAATCTTGCCGCTGGGGGGCACCACGGTATTGTAGGCCCGCGCCAGCCGCGTGATACTGTCGAGCAGAATGACGACATCCTTGCCATGTTCCACCAAACGCTTCGCCTTCTCGATGACCATCTCGGCGACCTGAACATGCCGCGTCGCCGGCTCATCGAAGGTCGAGCTGATAACTTCGCCGTCCACCGAGCGTTGCATATCGGTGACCTCTTCCGGCCGCTCGTCGATCAGCAGGACGATGAGAATCACTTCTTTCTGATTATAGGCGATCGCCTTGGCAATGTGCTGCAGCATCATAGTCTTGCCGGTGCGCGGCGCGGCGACGATCAGACCGCGTTGACCCTTGCCGATGGGCGTCAGTAAATCAACGATGCGAGTCGTGTAATCGTCGGGCTGAAACTCCAGGCGCAAACGTTCGTTGGGATAAAGTGGAGTCAGGTTATCGAACAGGATTTTGTCTCGGGCCCGCTCGGGATCCTCGTAGTTGATGGATTCAACCTTGAGCAGCGCAAAATAACGCTCGCCCTCCTTGGGCGGGCGGATGTGACCGGAGATAATGTCGCCGGTGCGCAGATTGAAGCGGCGGATCTGGCTGGGGGAAACGTAGATATCGTCGGGGCCGGGCAGGTAGTTGTAATCCGGCGCCCTGAGAAAACCGAAACCGTCGGGCAGGGTTTCCAGAACGCCTTCGCCGTAGATGTGGCCGTTCTGCTCAGTCTGCGCCTGCAGGATCGCGAAAATCAACTCCTGCTTGCGCATGTTGGCGGCGCCCTCAATGTTGAAATTCTTGCCGATGAGAGCGAGATCCCCGATCTTTTTTTCTTTGAGGGCCTTGAGGTTCAACCCGTCCTCTTCGACCCCCTCCGCTTCGGCGGTTCGAGTTCTGCCACGGACCATAAACTATGCCTCTCCTTTCATCACCTTGGGAAACTTACCTAACAATTTGTTTTCAACGCGCCCGCGCAAACGCGATCGCCCCACTCACTAATAATAAGCGGGCCGATTGACTGTAGAGGAAAATTTGCGCGGGAGACATTTCAACGCGATCAGCTTGACGATGCAGATAGGACTCTCGTTAGGAAAACCGGTTCAAATTCAGAACGGACAATACTGAGCGACTTTGTGTGAGCGCGGGGAACGATTCAATGCGGTTGCTGAATTGACCAATATCTAAACTAATAGTAAGTAAAGATCCCCGCTAAGTCAACCCCTCTCAGTTCTAGAAACAATTTTTTGAGCCGTGCTCTGCTCGCTCAACTGCCGTAACAGAGCGCCTATATCGTCGGGCAGCGGCGCGTAAATTTCCATGCGTTCTCTCGTACGAGGGTGATTAATACTAAGTTTTTCGGCGTGTAGGACCTGCCGCGGAAAATCCATTACGTAAGCCGGGATTGAGCTTTTGTGCGACGCCGGCTTTCTCTTGTAACCGTAAAGCCGATCTCCCACCAAAGGATGACTCAGATCCGCGAGATGAACGCGGATCTGATGCGTTCTTCCCGTGCGCGGCTTGAGCCTCAACAAACTCACCCAACGGAGATCTCGGCCGTCGCCGTTGAGTGAAAAAACGTCCGCGACGCGCCATTCGGTTACCGCGTCTCGAGAGCGCGACGAGAAGCGCACGCTGGACATGCGCTTTCGGTCCGAGCGGTGCCGGCCGATGGGCCGGTCGATGATTCCAGCATTCGACTTCATTTTTCCCCAGACCAGCGCAAGATATTCCTTGTTTACGCTCCGTTCCTTGAACTGGGCGGCAAGCCGCTGCATGGCGAATGAATTCTTCGCGACGATCATCGCTCCCGAAGTATCCTTATCCAGTCTATGGACGATGCCCGGACGGCGCTCGCCGCCAATCCCCTCGAGGCTTGGACAGTGGTGCAATAGCGCGTTGACAAGAGTCCCGCTATTCCTCCCGCCGGCCGGGTGAACCGTCATTCCCGGCGCCTTGTTAACCACCAGACAGTCATCGTCTTCGAACAGGATTTCCAAGGGCAAGGCTTCAGCTTTGAGTGAAGTTTCTTGCGGCGGCAAGCTCTGCATCCGCACCTCATCGTGGAGGCGCAGCCGGGCGCTCGACTTGGCCCGCCGGCCGTTGATCGTCACCTGCCCCGCAACGATCAATCGCTGAATTCCCGCGCGACTCGGCGCGGAAAAGTTTGAACTCGAATCCAGATGGCGGGCCAGAAACAAATCCAAACGCATGCCCGCGGCGCGCAGGTCGATAACGACTTCATGCGGAATCCCGCTCATGCAGCCTTATCCAGCGCCGCCGGCGCGCAAGCCGCTGTCATCGAAGATCGCCCGCGCCCGCGCCACATCCCGGTGCATCTGCGCCACGAGATCGTCGACCGAGGCGAATTTTTGTTCCGCGCGAATACGCTTCACGAAAGACACTTTGACCGGTTCGCCGTAGAGATCGCCGTCAAAATCCAGGAGAAAGCTCTCGACAGTTCTCGGTCCGTCACCGAAAGTCGGATTGGTGCCAATACTGCTCGCGCTCAAATATCTCTTGGCGCCGAATTGAAACAGGGTGGCGTAGATTCCATCCAAGGGAAGAACCTCGGTGCGGCTGGAAATATTCGCGGTCGGAAATCCCAGGTCCCGGCCACGCCGCTGACCGGTCACCACCCTTCCGGATACGAAATGGCAACGGCCTAACATGGGCGCCGCTTCATCGACCCGGCCCTCTTCAACGAGTCGCCGCACCAGCGAGCTACTGATTCGGACGCCGCCGAGCAGGATGGGGTCCACGATGCCCACGTCAAATCCGTCCTCGCAGCCCCACTTGAGGAGATCATCGACGCACCCCTTGCGCCCCTGGCCGAAGCGCAAATCCCTGCCCACCCAAATTTTTTTTATCGCTAATCGCTCGATCAGCACCCGAGTGACAAAATCCCGCGCGGGCACGCTCGCCAAAGCGGCATCGAATTTTTGAATGACCACCACATCGACGTCGAACGACTGAAGCAGCGCCATCTTGTCCTTGTGCGACAACAACAACTTCGGCGCGCGCGCCGGCGCAAGGACTTTCAGCGGATGAGGCTCGAAGGTGAGCACGACCGAAGGAACGCCCAACCGCCGCGCGTCCTCCACCGCGCCCCGAACCAGGGCTTGATGACCGAGGTGCAGGCCGTCGAAATTACCCAGGGTCGCCACCGATCCCGACGACCAGGGCGTGCGATCATCCAGATGCCGAAGAATCTCCATGGATATAACCGCCGGAGGCAGCCTTCCCGGCGCCACCTTTGGCCATCTCACCGGAAAGAATGATCCGCGGAACCTTTATATATAGCTTGTTCGGGCGGTGGCTGCCGACCGGTTCATGATTCGAGAGCTTTTAGCTTGAGTTTGGCTTTGGCCGCCTCGGAGGACTGCGGGTATTTCTCCACCACTTCCTGAAGAATCAGGCGCGCGTTCACCTTCTCCCCCAACTCCGCGAACGCGTAACCTTGTTTCAACAGCGCCGCCGGCACCTTGTCTCCCTGCGGATACTTCCTGCGCACGGCGTCGAACTCGATAATCGCCTGATCGAATTCCCTGAGCGCGTAGTGACACTCGCCAAGCCAATACTGGGCATTGGCCGCCAACTTGCTTTTAGCGTGCTTCTTGAGAAATTCTTTGAAGCGCCCGACGGCTAGCTTGTAGTCTTTTTTCTCCAGGGCTCGCCAGGCTGCCTCGTAATCCCGCCTCACCGGCTCGCTTTCCACCACCATCACTTCGGGGGCCGCCTCGGAAGGCGGGACTTCGGCTAGCGCCTTCTGAGTCGTTTGTACCGTATCGCGAAGTTGTTTGAGCTCATCGTCACGCGCTTTGAGCATTGCCTCCTGGGTTTTTAAGGCATCGCTCAGCTTGGCGACACGCCCCTCCAAATCCTTGATGCGCTGGTCTCCTTCGCGGCTCGATTGACCAAGCTGGCGCCCCATTTGAAAGCGAGTTTCCTCAACGCGCTCTTTGAGCGCGCTCAATTCCCGCTGCTGCTGCTGCTGCGTGGCCCGGGTATCGGCGAGGCTTGCGCGCATCGCATCGATGTCGGAACGCAGGGGTCCGATCTCGGACTGGACCGCTGTATTTTCACTGCGCAGACGCCGCTGCTCGCGCTCGATGAGATCGACCTGCTGCGGCTGAACGCAGCCCGACAGCCATAAAAGACAGGAAGCAGCTAGATATATCCCGACAATTTTCATGAGAAACCGAAGACCACGCCTCAAATACAATGAGCAGTCAGCTAGGAAGCAGGCCGGCTCGGGATGATCACAAAGCGCGCGCGGCGGTTTTGCCGCCAGCAATCCTCACTGAGTTGCTTGCAAACCGGAATTTCCTCGCCATAACTGATGGTCGACAAGCGGTCGCCGGCGATCCCGAGGGTCGCCAGATAATCCTTCGCGGATTGGGCGCGCTTGGCGCCAAGTGCCAGGTTATACTCACTGGTTCCACGCTCATCGCAGTGGCCTTCGATCTCGATCTTCGCTGACGGATTTTTTTTGAGCCAGTCCGCGTTCGCCCTTAGCACCTCCCTGGCGTCGCCCCGCAAATCGTAACGATCGTAGTCAAAGAGAACGTCCTTGAGCGGGCTTGACGCCGGCGTCGCGGTGTTTTCGCCCTTCCGCAGGGCGTCAAGCGATCCCGGGGCCGTAGCGGACTCCTTTGTGCCGCCGCTTTGTCCAGCCCCCGACTGTTGGCCCGCGGGGGGAGACTTGGCCCCCGAAGCGGAAGCCGCCGGGACATCGGCTCTCGTCGCCGTTGACGGGGCACACCCGGCCATCGCGAGGCAGATAGCAACGACCAATCCCGAGTGCGCTAAAGTTAATTGAGCCATGACGACAACCTCCTTGTCGGGAACGCTGATGATCCAAAACGTTGAGGCATGAACTGAAAAGAAATCAGTCTAATCGAGGGGACCAGCTTGGTTTTGTATCATCTCCCCCCGAGCCTGTCAATCTGCGTTGGTTTTCTCCCGTCGCTTGGGTGATGTATAATTGATACTTGCCGGCGCGGTTGGAAGAAAACGCGATGAATCTCCCGTCCGGTGACCAGGTCGGGTCTTCACTGTCCGACGATTCCGACGTCAGTTTTCGTGGATCCCCACCGTCCGCGCTGATGGTAAAGACAGCGAAACGACTCCCGACTCTACCCGTATACACGATCCGATCCCCCTTCGGCGACCACTCGGGTGAAGTGTTGTAACTGCCGCTATAGGTAAGCCGCCGCGACTTGCCGCCATCGACGTCGAGAACATAGAGCTGCGGCGACCCGGCGCGGTCCGAAACATAAACCAGTTTTCGCCCGTCGGGCGACCAGGAAGGAGACACTGCGATGCCCGTCTCCTCGGTGAGTTTGCGAATGACGTTGCCGTTCAAATCCAGCAAATAGAGATTGCTATTGCCGCTGGATTCGAGGGTCGCGGCGACGGACTTTCCGTCCGGGGACACTTTGCCGCTGATCAAGCGTCCCGCCCGGGGCGAGAATTTTGTTTCCTTGCCGCTATAGAGCTCGAATAGAAACAGAGTTTGGACGCGATCTTTGAACGACGAATAGAGCACCGCGCGCCCGTCGGGCGTCCAGGACGGGGAGAGATTGATCGTGCGATTGTTGGTGACTTGAAATTTTTCCGTTCCGTCCAGGTGAGAGACGTGAATTTCCTTGAACCTCCCGCCGCTGGTCGAAACGTACGTCAGTCTGGAATTAAATATTCCCGGCACGCCCGTGAACTGGTTGATGATCTCATCGACGAATTTGTGAGCGATGCGGCGATAGTCTTTGACTTTGCCCGTGTAACGCTTTCCGACTCGCTCCTTGTTCTGGTAAACATCGAAAAGCCTCAACTCCACCGTAACCTCATCGCCTTGGACGGAAAAGCCGCCCTTCACTACCCCCTCGGCGCCGAGCGTTGACCAGTTTTTGAAATCGAATGTGCCCAGCGTGATGCCCGTATCCTGCGGGCGCTCGATATAGGCCGAGCGATCCAAAACCTTGAACCACCCGGACAGATCGAGATCGTAGGCCATCGTATCGGCAAGTCCTTCAGAGAGTTTCGCCGTATCGGCAGCCGTTCCCAAATTCTTCAGCGGCGAAACTGCAACGGGAAATTTCTGACCGCCCTGTCCGACAATCTCTCCCTTGAACTGCGCGCCCGCGAAACCAGGGTAAAAAACCAGAAACGAAAGCATCAATATGATCTTCTGCATCATTGCGCTAGGCTCCCAAGTCTTCCGGACGAAACGCCAACTCCACCTCTGAGAAATCATTGCGCACGGCTTCGGGCGGCGCCGGTAGTGGACTCGATTTACTCACGGCCCGGATCACGGAGTCATCATAGGATGCGTTGCCGGATGCCTGCACCACTTTGAGCCCGACGATGTCCCCGTTATCCTTGATATTGAAGCGGACCACGACCCTGAGATTACTGCGCTGCCCCACCCACACCCAGTTGGTTTTGATCGTGCTGAGCATCCGATTTTGATAGATCACAAAATCCATTCCCTTCACCACTCCACCACCCCGGCCGCCTTTTCCCAAGGCCGCCGCCCCCTCACCCTCGCCGGTACCGGAACTGATCACTTCTCCTTTAGACGCCTTTGGTCCGTTATCGGTTCGGTTCTTGGCGCGCTCTACGGCGGAGTGGATCAAGCGCTCGCGCACGCTATCCAATGACGCGGCTGCTTCCTTGGTCTCGGTTCTTTTCTCGATTGCGGTTTCCTTTTTGACGGTCTCTTTCGTGGTCGCCTTCTCCGGGATCACCGCGGTCTTTTCGACGCTCTTGGTCTTCTCCACTTTTTCTTTTTTCGGCTCCGGCTTTGACTTCGGAGGCGGAATTTCCTTTTCCGTCTTCTTGGCGGATTCTTTTGGTGCTGCCGCAGGCGTCATCTCAGTGCCTAAGTTGGTTCTACCGATTCTTTCTCCGCCGACCAGATCCACCGTATAAACGGGATATTCCTGCGCGCTGCGCGCGGGTAGGAACGGCATGATAAAAAGCCCGGCGATCAGGCCGGCGTGAAGCAAAAGAGAAAAGACCAACCATTTGGATAGTTTTTCTTGCGCTCCGACGAGCGGTAACGATCGCTCTCGCAGGCTGATAGTCGGCGTGGGAGTCCCTGCGGCCACGAAGCTCTAGCCCTCCTCCGAAGATGGACGAGTCACCATACCCAGCCTTTCAATGCCGGATTGTTTGATCTCCGCTATCGTTTTCATCACCACGCCGTAGCGGACATCCTGATCGGCGCGTAGATAAACCTGCTTGTCCGCCTGCAACTTGCGGATCGCACGCAGCTTTTCGCCCAATTCACCGAGGGTCATGGGAGTATCGTTAAGATAAATTTTACCGTTTTTGGCGACGGTGACAACCAGCAACTCCTCGGTCCCCGGAATCGCCGCCGCCTTAGCCTGGGGAAGATTCACCTGAACGCCTTGCTGGATGATCGGAGCGGTGACCATGAAGATGACTAGGAGGACCAACATGACATCGACGAGCGGGGTCACGTTGATCTGCGCGATCGTCGTCCCGTCGCGCTGGGAAGAAGCGTCCATTGCCATGTCAACCTCGTAGGATCTATTTAAAAAAGTGGCGCTCGGCGATGTTCAAAAACTCATGGGAAAAATTATCCATCTCCACCGCCAGCACTTTTATCTGTTGCACGAAGTGATTATACGCCATCAACGCGGGAATGGCAGCAGCCAAGCCCATCGCCGTCGCGATCAATGCCTCGGCGATACCCGGCGCCACCGCCTGGATGCTTGAGGAGTGGGTCACGCTCAGGCCCATGAAGGCATTCATAATCCCCCACACCGTTCCGAATAAGCCGATAAACGGCGCCGCGCTGGCGGTGGTGGCGAGGAAGGTCAGATGTTTTTCGAGCTTGGTGATTTCGACGCTGGTCGCCCGTTTCATGGCGCGGGTAACATTGTCTACACCGCCCAACTCCGTGGTCAGGCTTTCCCCTGCCGGCGAATCCTTCCTACTGCGTGAGACCCGGACGAGCTCCTCGTAGCCGGCGCGGAAAACCTGCGCTACCGGGCCGATCTTAAGCTCGCGGCTGGCGTCATGTATCGAGGAAAGGTTGCGCCGCTCCCAAAACACCTCGATGAATTTCTCCGACTCCCGTTTGGAGCGGCGGATTTGACGGTGTTTGTGAGCAATGATGCCCCAACTGACCACCGAGAACACAATCAATAGATACAGGATAGATTGAACAACCGGGCCAGATCCGCGCACGAGGTCCAGTACGCCATGCTGCTGCGGCAAGGGGATCCCATCTTGGGCCAACAACTGGAGCGACCAAAAAAAATCCATCGGAAGTGTCGAGAGGCTAATTGAAAAAGTATTATAAGACCTGGTATTAGTCAATTGAATGGAAGAAAATTTGTCGTGTCGGCGTGCGGCACCCCGGCCGGCGATGAGGAAACGGCGATGATCCGGAAAATCGACGATTTGAATTTGCATGATAAGACGGTTTTCTTGCGCGTCGATTTCAACGTCCCCATCGACCAGGGAAAGATTACCGAGACGCACCGGATCGAGAGCGCGTTGCCGACCATTCGACTCATCCTGGAGAGCGCGCGCAAGATTATTATCGCTTCCCATCTGGGCCGCCCGGATGGCAAGGTCATCGCCAAGTTTAGCCTGGCTCCGGTGCGGGATTATCTGGAGCGCTCGCTCGGCCAGCCCGTAATCATGGCGCCGGACTGCATCGGCGCCGACGTAGAGCGGCTTGCGCGCGACCCCGGCCATCGAATCCTGTTGTTGGAGAATTTACGCTTCCATAAAGAGGAAGAAAAAAACGATCCCGCTTTTTCGCGACGCTTGGCTGCTCTTGCCGACGTTTACATCGACGATGCCTTCGGCGCGGCTCATCGGGCCCATGCATCGATCGCGGGCATGGCGAATCTCTTCAAGGAAAAAGGGGCCGGCCTATTGCTGCGGAAAGAATTCGATTACCTTTCACGCGTGCTTTCCAAGCCGGAATCGCCTTTTGTGATGATTTTGGGTGGCGCGAAGGTTTCGGACAAGATCGGCATCATTCGCAATCTGCTGCCGAAGGTCAACACCCTGCTCATTGGCGGTGGGATGGCGTACACGTTCCTCAAGGCAAAGGGAGTAGACATCGGCAGATCCCTGATCGAAAGCGATAAGATCGTGTTGGCGGAAGCATTGATGAAAGAAGCTGCCGAGCGAGGCGTTTCGTTGCTATTGCCTCTGGATCACGTCACCGGGGACACGGACAAAAGAAACCCCGTCGTGGGCAGTACCCAGATTCCACCTGACCGAATGGGTCTGGACATCGGTCCGAAAACAGTGGCGCAGTTTACCGATGAGATCCGCAAAGCCAAAATGGTCCTTTGGAATGGGCCGGTGGGCTTGTTTGAGGTCGAACCTTATAGCCAAGGCAGCCGGGCGCTAGCCCAGGCTCTGGCGCGGAGCCACCCCCAGCTTGTTAGCATCATTGCCGGCGGCGACACCGTCGCGGCGGTGACTGCTGCCGGTGTCGCCGACAAGATCACCCACCTCTCGACCGGCGGCGGGGCGACGCTTGAGTTTCTCGAAGGTCGGGAGCTTCCCGGAATCACGGCGCTTGAGGTGGCGGTATGACTACTCCTCTGGTTGTGGGGAACTGGAAAACGAATGGCTGCCAATCCGAAAGCGTCAATTTGGCGCGGGCCATCGTTCGTCTCAAGCGCCGTTGCCCTGCCCGGGTCCAGCTCGCCGTCGCGCCGCCGTTCACTGCGCTCGCGTCCGTCACTAGAGCTCTGCGCCGCTCTGGGATCGGTGTGGCCGCGCAAAACTGCCATTGGCTGGAGAGCGGCGCATTCACCGGCGAAGTGAGCCCAACAATGCTCCGAGATGTTGGCTGCGATATGGTAATTTTGGGCCATTCGGAAAGACGGCATATTTTTCATGAAACAGACGCAGTGGTCGCCCAAAAGGTCGAGGCGGCGCTGCGCAACGGGCTCCGAGTGATTCTTTGCGTCGGTGAGACTCTTGCGGAGCGACGCCAGGGCCGAACGGCCAAGGTCATCACGCGGCAGTTTCGGATTGCGTTGAAGGGGCTAGCCAAAAATGCTATAGACAACATCGAAATCGCTTACGAACCGGTATGGGCGATCGGAACCGGCCAAAACGCATCGCCGGTCCAGATCGCAAGGGTGCATCGCCGCATTCGCCAACTGCTCACGGGCAGGTTCGGAAAGGCCGCGGGATCGCGTTCACGCATCCTCTACGGTGGCAGCGTCAAGCCCGACAATGCTGCTGTGCTGGCGACGACAGGTGAAGTCGGTGGCTTTCTCGTCGGGGGAGCAAGTTTAGCAGCGGAGTCCTTTATGTCTATCGCTCGTTGCTTTAACCAAGAGTTGAATTAATTATGATTATCGTCATTACGGTCATTCACGTCCTCGTAAGTATCGGCTTGATCCTCGTGGTACTTCTTCAAACCGGTAAGGGAGCCGAGGTGGGAGCGGTATTTGGCGGCTCCAGTGCGACCATTTTCGGTAGCAGCGGCGCGGGCAACTTTCTCACGAAGCTCACCAGCGGCATGGCGATCGTTTTCATGTTCACTTCGCTGGCGCTTGGATATTTCGCCGGGCGTAAGCCGTCGGCCACGATCTTTGACGATCGCACACCACCGGTAACGGCGCCGGCAGCTCCCGCGCAACCGGCCGCGCCTGGCGCGCAGCAGAGCGCGCCTGCGAGTCAACCTAAAGCGACGGCTCCCTCGGTTCCCCAAACGACGCCGCCGCAGAATAGTAAGAGTCCGTAGGCTAATCCTTCGCGAGGGTGGCGGAATAGGCAGACGCGCTAGTTTGAGGGGCTAGTGGCCGAAAGGTCGTGGGGGTTCAAGTCCCCCTCCTCGCACCATCCCAACCAGTTTTTCCCTCATCATCACGTAAATTCAGTTAGGCCCCGCAAAGTGCTCAAAAATTCGTTCTGCTGTTTTTTGGGCTTCAGTCGGCGCAGAAAATCTCCATCGCTCCTCCGTTCGCTCTGCCGTTCCCGAAGGTTGAGCGAAGGTTTTTCGGCATGCGGCTGGCTCAAATTGAGAATTGATTCCGATTTTTTTAGGCGTATCGTCCCTTTCAGTGTCAATTTCGGCTGAAAGTGTCGATATGTTCCAAAACTGGCGCTTTCAGGATGAGTCCATCGAATTAAATTTTTTAAAATACAATACGTTACGAAGCACATATCGATGGCATAAGGCTTGCTGCTTAGAAGCCAAAATTGGGAGAACGAATTATGAAACGAACCGATACGGCTATTAAGTTGCTGACACTCGCCGAGGCGGCAACCATTCTGAAGATTTCCAAGCGCACCCTGCACCGGATGATCCAGCACCGGCAAATCCCGGCCTTCAAAGTTGGCGGCCAATGGCGCATATTGGAAAGCCGCTTTCAGGAGTGGGTACAGGTTGAAGAGAGCTCGGTGCTGAGGGACGGGCAGTCGACCAACATTTAATGCGCCTTACCGCTTGTCGCTGATGCGATTCGAATCGTTGCCTTTTTCTTTGAACAAAAGCCTTTCCACTCTCATTTAATTTTCGTCATCTGCCGATTTTCTGAAAAGCTGATCGCCGATATTCTCGTGCCGTCCGCCCGTGTTGGAAGTGAATTTATCGGGATAACAGCCGATATTTAGGATATTGCGTCGGCCTGGCCGTTGAGGCAAACTCATTGGCAGGGGCGAGCCAGTTGCTTAGTGGCAAGAGATTGCCATCCCTTGGCATCGTCAATCGATTGGCACGGGCCTTTACCCGCAAAAAAGCGCAGGAACGATCACAAAATGGTAGAACGCTTGCGAAATCGTACGGAATGCGACCCGCTCACCAAACTTTCCACCCGTCGGTTCTTCCAGGGACGACTACGACAGGAAATCGATGAGGCGCGAAGAAAGAAGCGCTCCCTTGGTTTGTGCGTTTTGGGTTTGGATCGGTTTCGCGAAATCAACCACACTTTCGGTCCGCACTATGGCGACGCTCTGCTTAGAGATGTCGCCCGTCGATTCACCCGCGTGACCGACGGGTCCAACGCGAGAGCCCGGCTTGGCGGGGATGAGTTCGCCGCGCTGTTTCCGGACGTCACTAAGGCCGGCATTAAAGTGATCTGCGCCGACATTTTGACAGCCCTCGATCCCCCATTCATGGCGCAGGGCGTCCCCGTGGACCTTTCAGGAAGCATCGGCGCGGCGATATTTCCAGATCACGCCGAGAAGTCTCTCCTGTTGTTTCAGCGGGCTGCCATCGCCCTCGATCAGGCCAAACAGTTCGGACGCGGCTATGCCCTATACGAACCGGAGGACGACCCCTATAGCCAAGTAAAACTCGTCTACCTCGGCGGTATTCGAAACGCCATCGAACTCAATCAATTCGTATTGCACTTTCAGCCGAAAATCGACATCAGAACCAAACGGACACGCGGGTTCGAAGCCTTGATCCGGTGGAATCATCCCCAGATCGGTCTGGTTCCGCCCTCTGAATTCGTCCCTATTGCCGAGCGCACCGGGCTGATTCACGCGCTGAGCCGATGGGTGCTAAGGGAAGCATTGAGCCAGTGTCGCACCTGGCGCCGCAATGGAATCGACATGCCGATTGCGGTCAATATTTCGCCGCGCAACTTTCACGACCGACAATTGCCGGACTACATTGCCGGCTTGTTGCGACAGCACCGCTTGCCGCCGGATCGTCTTGAACTGGAGATCACCGAAACCGTAATGATGGCGGATGCGATGCATGTATCGGAGGCCCTGAACCGGCTCAGCAAGATGGGCATTCGAGCTTATATCGATGACTTCGGCACGGGCTATTCATCGCTCGGTCACCTGAAAAAACTTCCCGTCGCCGGGATCAAGATCCACAAAGCTTTTGTCGGTCAGATGACCCTGGACGAAAATGACGCCGTCATCGTGCGCTCCACCATCGATCTCGGGCACAATCTAGGAATTGAGGTGGTCGCCGAGGGGGTCGAATCCCCGGAAATCTGGGATCGTCTTTCACTGCTCGGCTGCGATACCGCTCAAGGTTACTACATGAGCCGGCCGAAGCCGGCGCTAGAACTGGAGCGATGGATTGCGGAGTCCCCCTGGGGAATTCAGAAACGCAATGGGACAAGGACCACACGACGATAACGAATGGACAACCCCCCGGCATCCCCTCCCACTGGGAGAATTGGCATCACATGTCTTTAAATCCGTAGGTTCGCCAATTTCGCAGAACTCGTTCCTGCACCTCTTTGGGCCAAAGGTTTTCAAAACTCGCCTTGATCGGAATCGTGTCCGGCGGCCAATCCTTTGGCCATGTGCAGTCGAAGATCACTCCCGCGGCATCCCCTATGAGCCGTTCCTTGGGAGGCAGGAATGGCAGCAACACGGGAAATCCCGGATTGTGCGGTACCGGGTGAATGCCGTTGACGGGATGGCATTTGGTTGTGATGGCGTGGAGCACTTCATCCATGTTGGTCGGATCGACATCGGGCTCGACGATCACGATGTAGTAGGTGAACAACCCCGGCTTGGTGGCCCACACCGCATGCGCCACCCGGCGCGCGAAATTCACGAAGGGGATTTCTGTCGACACCACGGCCATATGTCCCACGCCGAACGGCGGACAGAAAACGCCCTTTACCGGCAAACCGAGTTTCTTGAGTTCGGAAAAAATTTCCGCGCCTTTTATCAGGGCCGTGGCCGTTTGTCCTTCATGCACAGGCATCCCCATGTTTGAAAACGGCAGAATGGGGTCATTGCGGTACGTGATCGCCTTGATTTTAAGAATCGGCTTCGGCGAGGACTTTCCCGCTTCGTAGCCCATATATTCACCGAACGGTCCTTCGACCCGTCGTTCGTGCGGCAGCACCTCCCCTTCGATGACGATTTCCGCGCTTGCCGGCACTTCCAAATCCACGGTCTCACACTTGACCAGCGGGATCGGCGCGCCTTGGAGCGCGCCGGCAATGTCCACTTCGTTGACGTAGGGCGGGATCATCACACAGCTCACCAGCGGTATCACCGGTTGCCCGCCGATGGCGACCGCTACGGGCATGGGTCGGTTCATCGCTTCATATTTCTGGTACATCTGGCCGATATGCTGCTGCATGGGAAACAAGCAGCCCAAGGTGTTCCGATCATGCACCATCAAGCGATACATGCCCCAATTGACCCACGCGCTATCCGGGTCCTTGGTAATCACCGTATGCCAGGTGCCGATGTAGCGGCCGCCATCGCCGCCGTGAATCAGCGGGATCGGAAACTTGAGCACATCGACCTCGTCTCCGATCAGGATGTTTTCTTTACACGGGCCGGTGGCCACCGAAACCGGCGGAATAAGTTTCTCTTTTCGCTGGAGATAGGTCGACATGATCTCTTTGGCCGAAGCGCTGGGCCGCATCCCAAGGGCCAGCGCGGTTCTGGCAAAAAGCCCGTGACCCGGGTGTTTGCTCGCCCCCAATGGTGCGCCGAGAGCGCGGAAACCCTTGGGGTAACCTTTCACATTCTCGAACAGCGCCGCCGGGGCGCCGAGATCGTAAACGCGCCGGGTTATCGCGCCCATTTCCAGATTCCAATCGACCTCGGTGCCGATACGCTGCGCTTCTTCGTACTCTTCGAGAATATCGAGATAGTCCCTGAGGTCGTCAATTTTCATCTTCAGTCTCCCAAAATTAACCGCAATATAGGCGGGCCGAATTCATCACCGGCGAGCCAATAGTTAATGTTTTAACTATTTATCCTAAAGCTTCTTGCTGTCAAGCCAGCCGCCCCCAAAGGGGCCGGTGTGAGGCGTACTGAAATTACATGTGGACAATTTGGGGTTTATATTTTATATTTAGACCCCTTATAAGCTGACGGAGGACCTTATGGCAGAAGCAAACAAACCAGCAGGCGTACCGGCGGGCGTGGGCGCCTATCTGGGACCCGGAACCAAGATCAGCGGCAGACTGCAATTCGACGGTCCCGCCACCATCGAGGGTGAAGTCGATGGGGAGATCGTCGCTCAAGCACAGGTAACCATCGCAAAGGAAGCCACGGTTAAAGGGAAGATCAACGCCGTTTCCTTGCTCGTCCAAGGAAAAGTGATAGCGGATATCGTCGCTGAAAAGAGGCTGGAGATTCAACCGCCGGGTTCCGTGGTCGGGGACGTCAATACGCAGAGCCTGGTGATCGGTGACGGCGCCATCCTCGAAGGCCAAGTTTCCATGAAGAAAGAAGGACGGGTGTTACCGATCCGTCAGGATGTAAAGAAAGAAACCGCCTCGTAGCCAGCTCAATCATTACCTCCGGCAGAACCGGAGACTTGACTTGTGAACCGCTCAAAGCGGTTTGGCCGGTGTTGGCTTTCACATTAATCTGACAATTTCTTGCTGATTATTTTGATTGATTTGGATAGGGGAATGCCGGGGCGGGTGATGCCGTCCCGGCATTTTTATTTACACCAATTCGGTAGCAGCGAGTCTGACATGTTCGGCGG
>JAUYJC010000432.1 GCA_030688735.1 Deltaproteobacteria bacterium | reverse complement strand
AAGTATTCCTTGTGCCATCTATCACCTCGTTGGTGAGTGCTTTCTGATTGTTAAAACACTCTAATGCACCTTAACCGTGCATGCCAACAAGGTTCTTGCGTTTCGATCAATTTTCTTATTTTTTTTGATGGTGAATCAGGGTAAGGCGGGTAAATGACCAAAAAGTGACCGCGATGATAAGCGAAAACACCTCGCGAGCGGGGTTTTCATTTCGCCCGCGATCAAAAAGCATGTCATCGCTTCCTATGGATACCCCGCCATAAAAATCCCAGCTCAAGAGGCGGGGATAGCTTTGAATTTAGGAAGCAAGCGAGACTAAGCACTCTCGTGCGATTACACATCGAAGATCACCCGGGCGTGCCACTGGCCGTTTTCGCGCCATACTTCAAAATCATGATAGGTCACGCCCTTGATCTCGGTGCGAAAGCCATGACGCGCCAGGTCGAGCTTTTCCCCTCGGATGACCCCATCGACTCGATCATTCGTCACCTTATTGACATTACAGCTCTTAGCGACGAATCCGCTCAAATTGAACTGCGCCAGCAGCTCGCAGAGCCAGGCATGGAGCAACTCTTCAGGGCTGTCGCCCGTCGCGGTAATGGCAAGCTCGTCGATTGTCCCGATGCTGCTGAGATCTGCGATAAACCCAAACATCGCCTCACCGGCGGCGGTGAAGAGCGCGGGTAGATCGGCGGCCTCGACTTCGATGCCGAGATCCCCGGTGTGTTCGATTTCACGGAAGGCGGGCATGAGCGCTACTCGCGCCCGTTGGTTTGCCCCCGCTCAACGATCTCGGGAATCATCGCGTCGCGGATGACTTTCTCGCTCACCTCGCCGTATTTTTCGATGAAGCGATCGAGCGGCACGACGGCCTTGGCCATGGCGCGGTGGCCGCCGGCACTGCCGATGTCGTCGTAGAGTTTCTTCATGATTTCGCCGGCGCTCTTGACGTAGCCGACGTTGCGCACGGAGATGACGACGCGGTCTTTGACCAAACCGGAGACCACGCCCCATTCAACCCCCTCGATCTGCAGGCAGAACTCCGCCATCTGCGGAATCACGTCTTCACGGTTGATCTCGCCCATGTGGATGACGGCTACGCCGTTATCCAGTTGCAGCCGGCACAGCGCCCGGCCCAAGGCTTCGAGATCTTGGCGGGGCAAAGCCGGGCGCTCAATGCGCGCGATGATCGCCTTGTTGGCCAAAGGATACAGGTACGAAAAGGCACTCAGATCGGCGAGGTTGCTGCCACGCTCCAAAAATAACGTGTCGGTCTTGATGCCGTATAGCAGCGCGGTGGCCAACCGCTGGGTCGGCTCCATACCTGCGGCGCGCAGATATTCCGTGAAAATGGTCGAGGTCGCGCCGTAGGCAGTGCGCAAGTCGGAGAAGCGCGCCTTGAAGTTCGTCCGTTTGGGGTGATGATCGACGACCAGATCCACCCGGCCGAGCGGCTGTTCGAAATAGGGCGGTTGCACGTCGACCATGGCGAGCCGCGCCTCTTCCTTGTGCAAATCTTCGGGGCTGATCCGGTCGATCTGGATATCCAACAACTTTAACATTGCGAGATTCTCTGGGCGGGTCACCTCGCCGAAGGTGACGATGGGCGTGGTCGGCCGGTTGCGCCCCAGGATCTCGCGCAGCGCCAAAGCGCTGCCGATGGCGTCGGGATCCGGATCATGCTGCAAGAGGATATGGACCTTGTGCTCGCCGAAGAGCGAGCGGATGCGCTCCACTGTTTTCCGGTTCACCGCGTCGAGCAGTTGCGAGCTGCAGAACCCTTCGAAGACATCCGGGAGTTGCAGCTTGCGCAGCAGTGGATCGCTGGAGTCGCCGGCGCCGTTGCCGTTGGCCGTCAATGCGACGATAAAGAGATTACCGTCGCGCTTTCTAAGCAGCTTGCAGATTTCCCGTTGTAGATCCGCATCCCGGACAAAGACGATGGCCTGATCGACATGGTGAAGTCTAATTCGCTTGTAGGTGTCCTCTTTAAGCAGGTCGCCCTCGCGCACCTTGCCGCCCTTGCGCTTGATGCTCTTGGCCAACGATCCGTCAGGGACCAGGTAAAGAACATCGGCCTGCTTCGAGGCGACATTGCGTAATAAATGGAACAACAAATCATCTTCGCAGATCGCTAAGTACTGCATGAGAGGCGCCCCTAAGACGGGGATTACTGAGGGAGCTTGAGGCTGCTCGGGTACCAACAATAAGCGGTGCTTAACACGGCAGGAAGTCTATCAAAGCGATTTTGGCAATGCTAGCGAAAAAATGGATGGCGACGGCCAAGATCATGTAAGGTGATGAATAGTCAAAGGAAAGTGAGTCAAAGAAGGATGATCAATTGCGCAGAAAGGGGCTTCGGCCGGCGTAAGTCCAGCGTTGCCACGGAGGCGCCGACGACGGCATAGGACCGCCAGGCGAGCCCAGCATTTACTTCTTCGATCCGGGCACCAACCGCCTACCAATCACCGCCCACGCGCCGAATCAGCGCGAAGCATTACCCTCCCACAAAGAAAAGTGCCGCCGGATCATTGCCAGCCGCAAGGAGCACGGCCGCGGCTTGAGCCGCTGGGAGTCGGATGGAAAGAAGCTGGTTTGAGTGCCGGGGAATCGGAGTTCCACAACTCCGCCCATCCCGCGTAGGCCGTCAGGCCGTATCGAGGGAAGGGCTAACTCTTCGTCGCAATGATCAGCGTTGTTCCGGGCAGCGTTTTCGCAATATCGCCGCGAGTCGAGATCGAGTTGAAACCCGCCGCCTTTAACCATTCGGAATACTGCGACAGCGTCCAGCATTCGCCTTCCGGCGTGTGCGTCAGCGTGTAGACGGAAAAACGCAAGGCGAAGGTCGGCTCGGTGCGCTCCTCGTTGGGCACGAAGTCGTTGACGACCAATTGACCGCCGGGCTTGAGCGCGTTGTATGCCTTGGCGAAAAGCGCCTGGTTCCCCTTTGGCGACTCGAAGCGGCAAAAGTTGCTGGCGAGTACGAGATCGTAATGATTGGTTTCGATATTCGCCGTGTGATGCTCGCCATCGAAGAAACGAATCTTTCCTTCCAAGCCGCGCTCTTTATTCGCCTTCCTGGCCACGGCGTTGACATTCGGCCAATCCAACTGCGTCACTTGCGCGGTCGGGTCGCGGGAGAGGATCGTCATGCCGAAGATGCTCGAACCGCCGGCGATATCGAGGACGCGAATCCCTTTGCGCTCCGTGCCGATCTTGAGAATGTCGCAGAGCGCCTTGGCGGCGGGCTCGGCGATGACGATGATGCCGAGCACGAGCTTTTCCCAAACCTGAAGCTCCGCGCCGGTGTCCATACGGCTGAGCGGCTTGCCGGTTTTAAGCGACTGTTTGAGATTGGCCATGCCGTCCCAAAGCGCCAGCGCCACGTGGCGAAAATCCCCCATATAAGAAGGCTTGCCCAGAACTAGAAACACACTGGCCGTCGGCGTCAGAAAGTATTTGCCGTCACGTTTTTCGACCAGGGATAACGCCGGCAAGCTGTCGAGCACGATTCTGGTCGCACGCGGGTCGGTGCCGGCCTCGCGGGCGATTTCTTCTGAAGTGTGAAACCCCTTTTCAATGAGGGTGAAGAAGTCGTACTCGATGGAGGCATCTAGGATCTGGCTGTTAGCGAAGTCTCCTAAGATGCGCATGAGCGCGCGCGGCGATAACTCTTCTGCTTTGCTTGGTTCAGACATGATTACGCTTTGTAGATCCCTTCTTTCTTGATGGATTGGTACACCCCCTCGAAGAACCATGCGAAATAGGCCGTGCCCATGCGCAGGCAATATTCCAAATTAAATCCCGGCCGCGTGTCCGCCCGCCCTTCTTCGAGCATCTTCTTTAATACCATCCAATCGAGGTCCGCGTGCGCCATCACGCCTTCGTGTTCTTCGAGGTCGGCCTCGGCGTGCACGCGGAAATAGACGATCTTTTCCTCAGGCAATTGGTAATTCTTGCGCAGCGCGCCGCCGAAAAACCGCGCCCAGTGGCCGACCGCCTCCTCGACGCAGAACGACGCCCACCACTCGACCATCGTGCCTTCGTAAAGAACGCCGCGGTAGTATTCCAAGAACGCCCGGCACTCGGCAAGCATCTCGTATTCGATCATCTCGTCGTTGGTCAGGCCGAAGTTGCGGCCCTGTTCGAGGACGATCTGAATATGGCCCGGCGGCTTGGGATGGATCATTTCGTCGGCGACGTGATTGGCGAAGTGTTGCTGCAGCTCCGGATGGCGCTTGAAAAACGGTAAATGCCGCTGGTAGGCGACGCCGTGAAAATTATTGATCTCGGCGACGAAGCCGTACCAGTTCTGCCAGAAGACTTTGATCGCCTCCATCGGGAGCACGCCTTTGGCCATGTCGGTGTGAAAGCGGCCGTTGAAGAGCCAGCGGTCCGCAATAGCCATCAGATACGATTTCAAATCCGCGACCACCGCCTCGGCTTCCTGCGGCGAAAGTTTTTTCCCAGAAAAATCTTGCCTGCCTAATCCAGCCATGCTGTGCTCCTATTGTTGCTTTGTTATCCCCGTGCGCCTCATTGAACCTTGAACTTTGAACCTTAATCCGTGTCAATAAAGCGCGCCGGGGTTCAGTATATTGTTCGGATCGACCAATTGTTTGATCTCTTTCACCAGATCGTAAAGGCTGCCGAGCCTTTGATAAGGTAGCGGCCCCTTCGTGCTCAGCGTCGGCGCTGTCCAGACCACGCCGCGCTCGTTGCTGAATTGCTGGACCATCCCCATCCATTTGCGCAGCTTGCCTACTTCCTCATCGTCATAAGGATTGTAAAACACGAAGTACTCTTCTTTGATCGCCAGATCCCGCGTAACGTAGCTGTCATGTTGCGGCGAGTGCTCGGCGTCCCAGATGCCGCACTCCCGCTTCGCCGCCTCGTCGAGATCGTACATCTCTTTCAAGAAGGAAAGCGGATACATCTTGGAGGTTACCGCGAACATGCCGGTATGGCGCACCACGGCGCCGCACCAGCCGTCTGGCCCCATGACATGCCAGTCGGGCCAGCCGTGCAGGCCATGCTCCTGCGCCTTCGCGCCCATCGACTTGTCGGCGATCTCCGGCACGTCGGTGCCGCCCGCCGATTCGTAAATCCTGCGCATGCATTTCTCTTTGAAGGCAACCTCATCGGCGTCCCGCGCCATGAGCATCGTCTTTAAAAAGAACCAGGCGTCTTCGGGCACCTTGCTCTTATCGTAGAGCCCCTCCTCCATCGGCCAGTGATACTGCCAGCGGTCGGTGAAATGGATATCGTAGACGACTTCGCCTTTGACGAGTTCGATGAGTGCGTCTTGGACCTGCTGCAATTGGTCGCGCCGAAAGGTGTAGCAGTAATCGTGCAGCCATTCTCTTTTTCCTTGAATGGCGCGTAAGCAGACTTTGCTGATGATTCCCATAGAGCCGGCGGCGAGCGTAAAGAGACCCAGGAGATCCGGCAGATGAATCCATTTCTGAAACGGGCCGAACGTCGTCCCCCGGTTCGCCAGGGCGCCCAAGCGGATCGTTTCGCCGTTGGCGAGAATGACTTCGAGGCCGAGCACCATATCGGCGATCCAGCCGTAACGGGTCATGCCGTAACCGATGCCGCCCTTGTTGATCATCGCGCCGATGACCACGGCGGGACCGTAAGTGCCGAAGTTGGGAAGCATGAGGCCATGCTGCCTGAGTGCGTGATGAATGGCGTAGACGCTCGCTCCCCCCTCGGCAATCACATACTGCTGCGCCGGTTTCACTTCGAGAATTTTGTCCATGCCAAGCATATCTAACAGAATACCGCCTTTAAGCGGCGAGCTGATCCCCATGCCGACTCCGCCCTTGGCGACGATGGGAAGCTTATGCTCATTGGCGAACCTCAGAATGTCGGCGACCGGATGATTGCCCTGGGCATCCGACTCGACACGCACGATGACATCCGGCAGGGCGCGGTAGGCGCCGTAGGCGAGGGTGTGCTGGTAATTGATCTTGTCGATGGGATTCGTTGAGACGAAGCGCGCGCCCACGATCTCTTTGAGTTTATCGACGATCTGATCCAGGGTGAGCATCATTGCGAGAGAGAATCGAGGATTGAGAATCGAGGATCGATCCTCCATCCTCTATCTTCAATCTTCGATTTTCTAAGCATCGTGCGATCGAACGGAGTTAAAGTTGCAGGTGGCTGCCACCAGTAATCAAAACATGGCTCCCCGTCAGCATGCTGGCCTCATCTCCCGCCAAAAACGCAATGGTCCCCGCGACATCTTCCGGATAAAGATGTTTTTTTAGCGGGCGGGTCTCCTTCACCCGCTCGCGAAACGCCTCCGGCATGATCATGGAGGCGTCCGTCAGGGTAAATGCCGGGGTCACCACGTTGACCGCGATTCCTAACGGTCCGAGCTCGATGGCCATCGTATCGGCCATCGACTCCAGCGCCGACTTGGCGGCGGCATAAGCGCCCATTTTGGGCAGCGGCTGCTGTGCCAGTCTTGTGCTGATGACGATGATGCGGCCGGCTTGCTTCTCTTGCATCCCGGGCAAGCAAGCCTGCACGCAATGATGGAACGCCGCAAGCTCATGCTCGACGGCGCGATGAAACGTTTCCCAGGACAATTCATGAAGCTGGCCGACTTCGAATGGGAAGTACGCATTGTTCACGAGCGCGTCCACGGCGCCAAGCTTTTCCCGCGCCGCGCGCACCATCGCCTCGACTGCCTCTTTTCGTGTGACGTCCGCCTGAAAGACCATGCCGCGCCCGCTCCGGTCTTCGATTTCCCGAAGGACTTTCTCCGCGGCTTCGCGATTATGGTGGTAATTGATGATAACGGATGCGCCAGACTGGGCCAGCCGCTTGGCGGCGGCGGCGCCGATGCCGCGGCTCGCGCCGGTGACGAGAACGACTTTGCCGTGGAGCGGGCGGGCTGTTGCTTGCTCGGCCATCGAACGCCCGCTAGATGGCGACGGCGTCTTCCGCGGCGCCTTTCTCGTATTTGGCGGCGTTGTTTTTAAAAGAGAGGAACTTCATTTTTACGTATGGCGAGCCGTAGCCGTTCAGGATGCGGTCGATGCGCCCCGGCTTGCTGTAAAAAGATTGAAAGGCCCAGCCGGTCAGCTCACCCAACTGGTGGCGCGTAAGATGCTTGGTCGGCATGACGCAATGCTCGAGGTCATAGAGGCTTAGATTGTTGACCTCGATGACATTATCCTTCATCGCCTTCCTGTAAATTGGCGAGCCGGGAATCGGATTGAGTAGTTGAATCATGACGATGTCGGGGTCAATTTCGTCCACCGACTTGGCACGCTGGCGGATCTTGGCTTCGTCATCGTCCCAAAAACCGTTCAAATAAGTTGCGATCGTCGAGATATCGTTCTTGCGCAGGAACTGGATTAATTCTTTCAGTTCTTTAACGCCGACTTTCATCGGCCCTTTGCGCGCCTCGGCGATCTCCTCGTCCGTGCCGCCGTCGATGCCGATCAGAACCTGGTACATGCCCACCTTGCGCAGCCGCGGCACCAGATCGGCGTCGTGGATGAGGTTTTGCGCCCGACTGAGACAGAACCAGCTCATGTCGAGTTTTTTCCTCTCCAACTCTTCGACAAGATCCACCATCTTCTGCCGGTCAGAGTTGAAGTCGTCGTCCATGAAAGTGAGTGCTTTAACGCCGTACTTCTTGTTCAACAACTCCATCTCATCTGCTACCGCCTTGCCCCCTCGGGTGCGGTGCGAAGTAAAGTCCCGCGGATTGCGCTGGTCCACGAGCCACCACTCGTAGCAAAAGTGGCAGGCCCCTTCGCAGCCTCTGGAGGTCACGGCCTCGTTGTAGTTGGGAATGACCGAGTAGCCGCAGTACCGGTCCATTGGGAAAAGATCATAGGCCGGCATCGGCAGCTCGTCGAGATTGGCGATCACCGGGCGCGCCGGATTTAGAACGACCTCGTCGCCTTTGCGCCAGGTGAGGCCGCGGATGGCGGCAAAGTTCGGCGCCGGCTTGTTAAGCTCATCGAGCAATTCCCAGAGCGTATACTCGTTGTCGCCAAAGACTCCGACGATGGCGAAATCAAGCTGCGGCTGCTCCGCCATGATCTCCTTGGGAACCGCCGTATACATGAGCCCGCCGGCGACGGTCACGGTGGCGGGGAGCGCTGTTTTGATCGATTTCATCGCCGCATGAAAGCGGTTTAGCTGCGCCGCGCCTCCCGCGGCGGGGATCATCGAGCCAAAGAAAACAACATCGGGCCGGCGGCGCTTGACCTCATCGAGCATTTCATCATCATTGAGACCCAGCGCGCGGCAATCGAGAACGGCGACTTCGGCGGCTTGCTTTTGTCGGATAAACGCGCCAACCTGCGAATGAAGCGAGTTGACAGCCAGGTGCTTATCGCCCCAAGGCGCCCAATTGCCCATCGGCGGCGTGATGAAAAGGAGTTTCATGCGGTCCCCTGTTTCGGCGGAAATGGTCAGCCCATAAATTAGTTAATACATAAACGATTGTCAAGCTGAAGCCAACGAAAATCAAAATTACCATGCGGACAATCGCTGCAACTTTGATACTGGAACGAGGCAGGGAGAAATAACTGTTGACAAGCGCATACCCTTTTGTTAAAGGATCGCGAGTCTCGATAGCATATTGGCTTTTTAAAATTCTAAAGGAGGGTTTTTATGGCTAACCAAGCCGCGGAGGAACAATTATTAGACATACGCGTAGCCGAGGCGTCGGCCGCATATAAGTTTTATCTCAACCAGGAAAAGAAGATTCTCGGCACCACCTCGGTAGTGCTTTTTTTGCTGACGTGGGAGACCATCGGCAACTGGGCGGGGCTCATTAACCCCATGTTCATGAGCGCGCCATCGATGGTATTTAAGGCAGGATATCAGATGTTCGCCTCCGGTGAGATCTGGAACGACCTGTACATCAGTGGCATCGAATTCGCTTGGGGCTATTTCCTGTCTGTAGCATTCGGGGTTCCTTTCGGCATTGCCATCGGCTGGTACAAGAGATTCGCCTATGTTTGCGATCCCTTCGTTAACGCGATGAATGCGACCCCCCGTGTCGCACTCTTGCCGCTGGTTATCATCTGGCTGGGCATCGGCGTTCTCTCGAAGGTCGGTATTATCTTCCTCGGCGCTGTTTTCCCGCTGCTGATCAACACGAGAGACGGTGTAAAAACAACTCCGCACAACCTGCTCACCGCTGCAAGGAGTTTTGGGGCGTCGGAATGGCAAATCTTCAAATCCGTCGTGCTGCCTTCCACTGTTCCCTTTATTATCACTGGTCTGCGCCTGGCTGTCGGACGGGCTCTGATCGGCGTCATGGTCGGCGAACTGTACGCGGCCACCGCCGGTATCGGTTTCATGATCACCGTGGCAGGTGCGACGTTCCAGACCGACAAGGTATTCGTCGGCGTATTGGTCTTTGCGTTAAGCGGTATGGCCCTGACCGAGGTTATCAATCGCTGGGAGCAACGGTTCGACAAGTGGCGTCCGAAGGTAGGAGGGGATTAGGGCCATTCCTAAGAACCCCGGGAAATATTCAAAAAAGGTGGCGCAGCGGAGCAATCCGGCGCCACCTTTTTTTACCGCCGCATACCGAGAGATCGCTTTTCCCCAGGATTGTTCCTCACCTGATTACATTGACCGAGAAGGCTCATTGCCGGAGTTCAAACGCGGATCGTTGCCTTCGGCAATCAGATCATCATGGAGGAAACCCTAGAGCAATCTATGCAAGGAATCTTTGGCGGCAAACCGGCACAGGAACCGTTCCAAGCATCTGCTGCGGTTCAAACGGTGAACGACGCAAAGAATCTCGGCCGCTAAGCGCTCGATCACTTCCAGCGCTCCCAGGAGATGCTAAGCTAGGGCAACTGGGGCGGTTACGGCGAAAAGCCGAAAAAACACGAAGCAACTGCTACGACAGATGTAGACGGGCCGTTGAGTTTGTGTATTGCTAAATCCCAACGCCGGCGCACTCATTCGTCTTTCCAACCGATTGCTGCTATGAAATTTTCATGATTAGCCAACGCCGGAAACTCGCCATCCGTGGCGTTATCTTCTTGGCTTTGATGCTTTTACTTTTCTTTTTCAGCCGCTACATTCCGCAGCCGCTGAGCGCCTTGGCGCCAGCGGGGGAAGACTTGGACGACTTCGAGGGCATTTATTCGAGCAGCGACAAACTCAGCAAGTTTCTGCAATCCCTGGGCCCCTATTCACCGGCCGTCTTCGTTCTGTTTCAACTGCTTCAAGTGGTCGCCGCACCGTTCCCCGGCGAATTAACCGGAGTCGCGGGCGGTTTCGTCTACGGAGAGACGCTGGGGTTCATCCTGTCGACCGTGGGGCTCACCATCGGTTCGTGGATCGCCTTCGAGCTGGCAAGCATCCTGGGCCGGCCCTTCGTGGAAAGGTTTGTCAGCCTAGAGGTCCTCCATAAGTTTGATTTTCTCATGACCAACACCGGCGCGATGCTCTGCTTTCTGTTATTTCTGATCCCCGGCTTTCCCAAAGACTACCTTTGCTATTTGCTGGGTCTCAGCCGCATGAAACTAAGGACGTTTCTGATCGTGTCTATCATCGGCCGCATTCCCGGAACCTATCTCCTGACCGTTCAGGGGGCCAAGTTTCGCGATGAGCAATACTATCAGGTCGTAATATTCACCAGCGCCTCCGCTTTAATCCTGCTGGTCGCCTACCGTTACCGGGAAAAGATCTACCATTGGATTAAACGACGGCATGAAGGTTAAACGACCGACGAGGCCGACGGCGCCTTCTTTGGAGCGAGGCAGGAGCGGTCTTTGTTGACGTCGCCAATCCACTGGTTAGAAACTCAGGCCACGCGTTAAAAGATAAAAAACCGGCGCGACAAAAATCCGATACCACCCAAAGGGTGCTAGGCTGCCACGGCCGAGAAAGCTGACAAACCCTTTCACGGCGATGAGCGCGACCACAAAGGAGACCGCGAACCCAACACCGAATAGCAGCGAATCGTCGAAAGCGAAGGCCCCGCGCATTTTAAATAGTTCATAACCGGTCGCCGCGAACATAATCGGCACGGCGATCAAAAAAGAAAATTCCGCCGCGCTCTTGCGCTCCAGACCCAAAAGCATTCCACCCAAAATGGTCGCCGCAGCCCGTGATGTCCCGGGCCAAAGCGCCAGGACCTGGAACAGCCCGATACCGAACGCTTGTGATAAAGTAAGAGCCTCCAGGGAGGTCGAATGCCGCCCCGCCATCATCTTTTCCGCCAAGAGGATCGCTACGCCGCCAACCAGCAAAGCGACGGTTACAGCCTCGGGCGTAAACAGTCTTTCTTTGATCGTATGGCGCGCAACGAAGCCCACCGCTAGGGCCGGCAGCGTTGCCAACCCGATCCGCCACAGGCCCGCCCAACCCGCCAGCGTCGAGTTGGCACGGAATTTCGACTCCGGCCCATGGGGAACGAGACCGAGAAATCTGCGCCAATAGAGAAAAACGACGGACAGGACCGCGCCCAATTGAATCACCACCTCGAAGCTCGACGCCTTATCGCCGACAAAACCAAATAGATGCCCCGCGATAATCAGATGGCCCGTCGAGGACACCGGAATGAATTCGGTCAAGCCTTCAATGATTCCCAGCGTGATGGCGATACCCAGTACTTCCAAGAGGCCTCCTCGTGTCAAAGAGCGCCGCCGCGCCGCCTACGAACGCGCCTTTAATTTCTCGCTGGCGACTTTAATGATCGCCGGCAGCAGTGAAAGAAAAATCACGATGGCGATCACGACGTGAATCACGCTCCTGAATATTCGGAATCATGGTGCCGAGAAAATAGCCCGCCAAAGCGGTTGTCATGACCCAGAAAATTCCGCCAAAGACATTATAGGAGATAAACTTCCGATATCGCGTCGCGCGGACTCCCGCGACCACCGACGCAAAGGTTCTGATGATCGGCACAAATCGAGCGATGAAAATCGTAAACCCACCGTGCCGGTCATAAAACTCCTTTGCCGAAATGAGATGCTTGTGATTGAAAAACAACGAATTTTCCCTGGTGAAAATCTTAGGCCCGGTGCGGGCTCCGATCCCGTAACCGACCGTGTCGCCAGCGATGGCCGCAAGACTGAGGGTAGTATTGAGCGTCAGCAGATCGAGATCCTCGCGCGCGGCAAAGATGCCTGCGGTCACCAATTGGGAATCTCCAGGCAGGAAAAACCCCACGAGCAAACCGGTCTCGACAAAAACAATGACGATCAGAACGAGCAGCCCGCCCGTACGGACGAGAAACTCCACGTCATAAATGCGGTGAAATAGGTCCCAAAGCATTTCCAGGTTGAATCTCCATTCTCGTTCCGGCGCATCCTTGTTTGCGCCGCGGCGTGTGCCACTTCCCACCGATTGCGCGAATAGCTCCCTACAGGCAAGATCACGGCTTTGTCGCCAAAACGAATCCGTCCGCCCGCAAAAGTTCTTTTGTGAGGATGCCGACCGTGTCATGGAAGCGTGAAACCATCCTCACATCGAGCAATAACCGGATGGGCCTTTCCTCGCTATCCCAGGCCTTTCTAAACTCCTCGTAAGTAAAGAACACTTCCCCATAGCCCGGCGCGGGCGCCGGCCGAAATCTCGCTACGTAGGGGCTTCCTAATGAAGTCGCCTTCCCTCGTTCCGCCACCACCCACATCGGACGGTCGAGAGCAAGGTAAAAGAGCAGTCCTGTCATGTAATTGTTATATGCGGCAATTTGGCTCTCGCGAGGGATGGCGGAGCCCACCTTCTTCGCCAGGCTATTTGCCGTGCGGCGAAACGAGCCGGTTTCGAACAACAGGGCGAGCCAGAGGAAAAATATTATCATACCTACGAACAAACAGTTGAAGGTTCCCAGTTGATCCTTCCAGAATCCCTTGGCGTTGGCGGCGATACAAACAACGTAGAAAAGAATCAGCGCTAGCCCGCAGCTGGCCAGGATAAAACCGCCATCAGGAATTTTTTTTTGCAGCTCCCCGGAAAAGAGCGCCGGCCAAAACGCTCGCGAAGCAAGGCCCAGGATGGCCACCGCCGTGACCGCCCAAGGTAGATAGAGAAGCCACCTCCTGCCGTTGATCGTTCCCTTTTGGAAAAGCGCCGCGATCGTCCGTCCCGTCAGGACCGCTAGCGCCGGGAAAATCGGCAGTATGTAATGGGGCAGTTGTGAATTCGAAGCCGAAAAAAAGACCAGGGGCAATACCACCCAAAGAGCCAAGAATAAATTTCCATCGTCTCGATTGCGCCAGCCGTGGTGCGCGGTAAAAGGCAAGAGCGCGATCCAGGGCGCAAATCCGAGCGCCAAGACTCCTGAGAAGTAATACCAGTCTTTGGATCGATTGAACTCGTCAGTCAGATAGCGGACGAAATGCTCGTCCCAAAAGTAATAGCGCAGGTAGCCGGGGTTGCGGGCTTCGGCCCAGAGGTACCACGGGGCGACCAGTAAGAGGCAACCTAGCGTACCCGGCAGGAGATATAGTCTATTCAATGCGGACCATTTGCGCGTAATCAAAAGATAAAAAAAGCAAACCATCCCGGGAATGATCAAACCTATTAGGCCCTTGTCGAGTGCTCCGGCGCTCAACGCCAGGTACATCATCAGACATTGTAGCCGGCGAGTCTTTCCGTTATCCGTATGCACCGCCGAATAAAAGGCACAAAGCGCCAGCGTGATGAATAGCGTCAGTGACATTTCGATGATCACCAGCCGTGCCAGCAAGAAAAATTCGACGCTAGTCGCCAGGATCAGCGTGCTCCATAATGCCACCCACCTTCCCCAACGTTTATCGGCGAAGCGGAAAACCAGCCACAGACAGCCCAGCGCCGCCAACGCCGACGGCAGTCGCGCGGCCCATTCCGAGACACCAAAGAGCTTGAACGAGAGCGCGACGAGCCAGTAGAAGAACATGGGTTTATCCAACACCGGCACGAAATTCTCGTGCGGCGTTACCCAATCGTTGAGCACAAGAATCTCGCGAGCTTTTTCGGCGTTACGGGTTTCATCCGGCTCGAATAGAGCCGCTCCACCGAGATTGGCGAAAAAAAGCACCAGGCATATTAGGCCAAAGGCCAAGGCACTGCGGCGGTCCGATCGCGAGGAAGACAAAGAGTCCGGCGGCAGGGTTGTCAGGTGCTCGATTGGGTAACTCCAGGGAATTTCTAGAAAACGATTCTTGCCGACAGGATTACCTGAGACCGGTCTATTTGCAAGACCACTCATGCATGGGATACGAGTTACAGCGGGGAATATCCCGGCGACAAGGATGGTCTATCCCCGTTCTCCGGCCGGACCGAACGCGCGTTGCCCACCGACGCATTGACATCGCATAACCCCAGGCGTAGCGTGCTCGCTTGTGGTAAGTTGTTCTCGCCACGGCGAAAGTCGCGAGGCCAGCGATGGCGTATTTTGTCAAAAAGAGCCGTTTCCTGCTTTCAATTCTCTTGCCGTTCGCGTTGCTTCCCCATCCAGCCGATAGCCAGCAGCCGGTTGCCAGTTTTTACTATGACGAACGCGGCAACGTCGTGCGCCAGGAGCGCGACACCAACGGCGACGGCAAAATGGATCGTTGGACCCACTATAACGCCCAGGGCCAGATCGAGCGCGTCGCGCAAGATAGCAATTTTGACGGCAAGCCGGATTCCTTCGCCTATTACGAAACCGGCAAACTGGTTCGGCAAGAGATCGCCAGCAAGAATGACGGGCTGATCGACAGCTGGCTTTTCTTCGACGAGCGGGGGGAGATCGAGCGCAAGGGTCAGGACCCAAACCGCTCGGGCAAAGCGACGGTTTGGCTCTATTATCAAAACGGCCAGGTTGTCCGCAGCGAGGAAAATACCAAGCTTGCCGGAAAAACGGACCGCACCGTTTTTTTTCACGACGGCAAGATTAGCCGCGTCGACGAAGACACCAACGGCGACGGCAAGCCGGACAGTTACGCATATTATGAAAACGGCCAGCTTGTTAGAAAGGAGCTCGACCGCAAATTCTCGGGGATGATTGATCTTTGGGGATACTACCAGGATGGAAAACTCGTCAAACAGGAAGAGGATATTCACGGCAACGGAAAGAAAGGCCGGGTCGTTTACTTTCAGGGTGCCGATGTGGTTCGTCGCGAAGAGGATAGCGCGGGGCGCGGCCGGACGGACATGATCGAGATTTTTTCCCAGGGAAAGATCGTTAAGCGCATTCGAGACACCAAGGGCGCCGACAAATGGGATACGGTCTACTACTTTAAAGACAATGAACTTGTTCGCGAAGAGCGCGATACCGACGGGAACGGTATCTTCGACTTAAGAATTATTTACGAAAAGGGCCAGATCGTCCGACAAGAGGCGGACACCAACGGCGATCGAATGGTCGACGTTTGGGTCAACTTCCAGAATGGCGAGCAGAGTGAGCAGTTGGAAGACCAGGCCTTTCGCGGTAAAATTACCGCTCGTTATGTTTTCAAAAGCGGCCAAGTCACAGCCCAGGAGCAGGTTGCGGACGGAGAACCACCGACCGCCGCCGCTCCCTTCGTCTCGGTTGATGAGGAGCTGCGAAGCATGACAGGTCTTACGGCCTCATCGGCTGGTGACTCTAGGGTTCTCGCGGGGCAGTGAGGGTTGCCGTTAGGCCTAGAAATAAAGTAGACTTTACCTTGGGTTCGACATGATGAAACGCTCGGGATTCGCCCTTATGGTTTTGTTGCTGGCACAGGCCGGGTGCGATCCTGTGCCTGTTCAGTATCCGCCGGGCTCAATCCCTTATCCCAACGCAAATAATCCCTCTGCGGCGCCGGCGCAGCCCCAGTTCCAAATTTCGGGTTGCCAGCGCGGTCAGCATGTCTGGGGTTCAATAATGGAAGGGGTGGCGATGGGGAGTTCGATCGCCGGTCCCTATGGCGCGGGCGCCGGATTACTTATCGGATTGATCAAGCATGCGGTTACGTTCGAATCCGAGTGCGCGCAACTCTACGCCAAAATCGGGTCGGAGCAACAGAAGGACCAACAGCTCGAAGCCGCCATTGAGCAAGAGTTGGAACGACAGCGCGCGCTGGAAACTCAGATCTCCGGCTCCTCGGCATCGGGTCCCCTAGCGACTACGTCTCCAGCGCCTGCCGCAACTCAGTCCCAGGCTCCGCAGTCGAAACCCAACCCGCAATCCAAACCTGCACCAGACAGAGCTGTGCTCGCATCCCTCGGCAAACCCAGCGCCCCCGCTCCCCCAGCCTCGCCTTTCAAGAACGTCGATGTGAGGGATACCAACGGTGACGGCGTGCCGGATCTTTGGATATATTACGACCCCCAGAAGCCTGGGGAAATCATTCGTCAGGAAGAAGCGACAAAAGGGGATGGCCGGGTTGACACCTGGAGCTATTTCAAAGACGGAAAGCTGACTCGCCGGGACGTCGACACCAAGCAGCAAGGACGGCCGGATACATTTTATTACTACGACGGCGATAAGCTAGCCCGAGAAGAGCACGACGAGACCGGCCAGGGACGTATTACTTCCCGCGCCATCTACGAGGGCGGGCGCCTGGCGAAGGTTGAAAAAAACATCAATGGCCAAGGCAGGCCGGACCTTTGGGTCTATTACGACACGACGAAAGAGGGCGAAACCGTCATCAAAGAGGAACGCGACCTCAACGGCGATGGCCTGGTCGATCTGTGGACCTATTACGAGAACGGCCGGCTGGCGCGCCGCGATGTCAGCGCGGTCGGACTCGAGCTCCTTTCCAAATCGGAGCAGATTCCCGTTTCGACCGCTGAGCTAAGATAGCTTCCGCCAGCCGCTGGTTGTTATGACTCCGGATAGACTAAGTGACCTGGGAGATTTGGGGCTGCTTTCCCTTTTTCGCAGCCCGTTTCTTTTCCCATCCCTGCTTTTTCACGCGTTGCTCTTTTTGCTCGCCTTTCGGGCGACGACGTTCTCGATCGTCAAGCCGGACACCACGCCGATTTCAGTTCAACTCATGGAGGTGAGGGACGGTGGCTCGGACAACAAAAGCATCGGTCCAGGCAGCGGTCCCGGCGGACCGAGGTCTCAACCAAAACTAGGCACGCCGATCCCGCCGGTGCAACAAACCGGGAAGCTGGAGAGCGGCGCTGTCGAAAGCGAGACGCCAAGCCAAAATAATGTTGAAGCCGAGCCGCCGCCCAAGCCCGTCGTTCTTCCGGCGCCGCGAGTCTTGGCTGCCGACACGCGCCAGCCTACCGTCAACTCCAAGGAGACCTCGCCGGACTCCTTGGTTCGGCTGCCCACCAGAGAAGCGCCAACCCAGCTCCCAGGCAGCGCGACGGCTGATAATGAAATGAACCAGAGAAGTCTTGCCGCGCTCAAGGGCATTGGCGACGGGCCGGGAATCAAGGCGTTAAAAGAAGGCGCGCCAATACCCGGCGCGCTCAAAGGCACGGGAAGCGGCATCGGACCCTACGGCGTGCCGGGCGGCAGTAAGACCGGAACCGGTTTGACCGGCGGCGGCACGGGGACAGGGACCGGCGGGGGAAGCACCACGGGCCTCAAGGGCCTCTCGAATGCTGACTACAACCAATACCTCAACCAGTTGAAGAAGCGCGTCGAGTCGGTATGGAGATATCCGGACAACGTGACCGGTGTGCAAAAGGTAGCGATCCGATTCACTCTCGATCGCGCCGGCAAACTAACCCTCGCCGAGGTGTTGGACTCTTCCGATGCCAGACTCAATTCCAGTGCGCTTGATGCGATAAAACGCGCCTCTCCCTTCCCGCCGATTCCGGAAAGCCTCAAAGACCTTGCCAACGAACCGATGATCATTAGATTCGAGGTTGCCATTCGAGTGCGCAGCTGAAAACTCCACCTCCCGCGCAGTTCACCGGTCGTTTCATTGAATAATTTTCAAATTTAGGTCATCTTCATCAGAACCTGTAGAAGGACGTGAACATGGAGCAACAGGGCCTCGACCTAATCGACATCATTCACAAGGGCGCCATCGCCACTTATCCGTTGATTCTAATGTCCATTATCAGCGTCGCCGTCGTTTTTGAGCGCCTCTGGTCTCTGCGCAGCATCGCCTCCGTCACTTTGAGAATCACGGAATCGATCATGGACCCGATCAAGAAAGGCCAACGCGACCTCGCCATCGCCATCTGCAAGCAGAATTCTCACTCACCGGCAGGCCGGATATTTTTGAATATTCTCGACCGGGAAGCCGGCCAGCGGCTCGAGGTGACCAACAATTTCGCCGCAGAGGCGATGTTTGAAGAGACCCAGAAGCTGAGAAAACACCTGTGGATCCTCGGCACGGTCGCCAGCAGCGCGCCCTTCATCGGCCTACTTGGCACCGTGGTCGGCATCATCAAATCCTTCGAAAGCATGGCGATCGCCGGCACCGGCGGCTTCGCCGTCGTCGCGGCGGGCATATCCGAGGCGCTGGTCGCGACCGCCCTCGGATTGGCCGTGGCGATCATCGCGGTAATTTTCTACAACTATTTTCAGACACGATTATTGTCCCTGAACGCACTTTTTCGAATTCAGGTCGGCAAGATCCTTCAGAACATCAGTACGTGAGGTATGTTAGCATGGCGATGACTCCGCTCGGCGGCAACGGCGAGAACTCCGACATCATGGCGGAGATCAACATCACGCCGCTCACCGACATATTTCTAGTCCTGCTGATCATTTTTATGATCACCAGCTCGGCGATGATCGAATCGGGCGGCAAGGTAAATCTGCCGAAAGCCGTCGCCACGCAATCCGAGAGCCGGGGAACGACCGTGACGCTGTCACCGAAACACGAGATTTACGTCAATCAGAAAAAAGTCAGTGAGGAGGGCCTGGAAGCGGCTCTCAAAGACGTGCTCAACGCGAATACGAATAAGGTCGTCATACTGCGCGGCGACAAGGACGTCCTGCTCGGGGATACCGTGAAGGTGATGTCGATCATCAAGCGCGCCGGCGCCTCAGAGATTGCCATCGCCGCCGAGGCCGAAAGAGCGAAACGGTAGACTTACTTCGGCGCCTGGCGTCTTGACCCAATCGAGAGCGCTCCACATTCAATGTTCAACGTCCCCGCTCCACACCTTGAACTTTGAACCTGGAACTTTGAACCGCAATGGACACTTATCGCGGCGGGCCTTCGGCCGGCGGCGGCAGTTGGGCAGGCCGTCGGAGGCTATCTTCCCGGCCCCGTTCCACGTCCCGTTGAATTTCCGCTTGGCTTCTCCCCAGCCGTTCGACCTCTAGTTTGAGTTTTTTCTCCCGCTCCAGAAAAACTTCCAGATCGAGGGATTTTTGCGTGCCGGACTGATAGTAAACCGTGATCGAGTCGCGTCCCGTGGTGCCGTCGCTGGCGCGCGCGAAGACATCGATCTGGTTGCGCCCTTCAACGACCGGCACGGCGGAAGAAAAGAAACCGTCTGCGGCTAGGCGAAGATTGGTCGCTTTCTGGCCGATGGTTTGATTGACGATTTGAACGAAATCGACGCCGACCACCGAGATATTCTCGACCACCGCCAATACATCCGCCGGCCGCATCACAGGCGTGTAGGTTCCGCCGCTTTCCCTGGCGATGCCGACGGCGGCCAGCGGGTATGATAGAGCTTCTTCGCCGAGGGCGAAGACATGGACTTTGACGCCGGCCTTGCCGGCCAACCGGGCAGCGTTGAGCGCCAGGTTCGTGTCTTCAGGGGTCACCCTTTTACCGGCGCCGATCGGTAAGGTCGGAAAGCCATCGGTCAAAAGAAACTCGACCTTGACCGCGTCGGTCCTTTTTTCGCTCGTGCCGAAGCCCATCAGTTCGGTGATGCCGGTACGGATCCCGTCGACCATGTTGGTCCCGCCAGACGGGCCGGCCCGCAGGATATCATCCAGCACCCGGCGCACCTGATCGAAATCGTGAGTCAACGGCTGCAGTAATTTTGCATTCTCGCCAAAGGCAATAACGCCGACCCGGGTGGCTTGGGCGTTGAGTTGGAGCAGCAGCCGCCGGGCGGCCGCGACCTCGGCGGCCAAGACCGAATTGCGCAAATTTCTCATGGGCGGCTGTCCCAGACTCAATCCCCCGAGGCTGATCTGCGGCCTGGGGAACCCCGAAGAACCGGCGCCGTCGGGGAGCTGCCCGGCATCGCCAAGTTCAACCCCGGCGTACTGGATGGTGCTGCCGGCAATGTCGATGACCAGCATAATATCGACGTTGGAAGAACGAGCGGCCTGGCTGGCGACTTTGCCGCTGACTAAGATCGCGCTCTGATCCTGGGTGATGCGATCACCGCTTTTTGGCGAGAGAATCTGGACCCTGGGCTCGGCCGACCATGCCGGCTTTGTCCCCAAGGACAAGAGGAAGCAAACAAGCCACAGATTTACGAACCGAAATAACGATGGGTTCATGGTGGCTACCTCAGAGGCATTGAGGCTAACACGATTGGGTGGGGGTGTAAACGCTTGCCGCGCAGGGACCGCAGACCGATTTTTGCTCGATGCCATAGTGTGCTATAGTTTAACGCATGCGAATACGAGTGACCCTCTCGATAACTATGGTATTAATCTCCTCTTCTGCGCTGACGGC
>JAUYJC010000427.1 GCA_030688735.1 Deltaproteobacteria bacterium | reverse complement strand
TTATAATTAGCAAAGTCAATTTGGACAAACCACTAGTCCACAGCCTGATAACAATTCTTCTGCGGAAGAAGTGCTGGAAGAGTTGGTGAACCATTGCAAGTTATTGGGAGACATCCTGCGACCAATCTACGAAGAAGCCGGGCCAGAATTGAAGCGCGGCGAAAAGCGGATGCTGGGGCGCCTAAGGAACGTGGGAAAAATAACTTCGGTATCTATTGGGGTTCGAATCGGTAGTTGAATTTAGGCAGCGTCTCGTTTCGGATGACCTTTTCTTGGTTAAGGTATGCGGGCGAAGCCTTGATGCCGGGAGGATAGAGTTTACGAGCCAGCTCAGTAACGACGCGCAGGCCTTGGCGAGTTGTGGTTCGCTCGATCGCTTCTCGAATCAACTCGACGCTCCGCAGCAGCAGTGACTGAAGCGAGCGGCTGATGTGGCAAAACAGACGATGGTCGATGGGGTTATATTTCGAGCAGTACGGCGGAAGATGGCAGACGCGTATCACTTTGCCAAGTTGATTGGCCAGGAGCTGAAGTTGCTCTCGAAACAAGGGAATCCGGTAGCCATTGCTGCCGCCACAGTCGGCCAACAAGAGCAGCGGTGCCTCGGCCGCGTAGCGCCACTTGCCCAGGCGATGCCACCAGCGGCGAACTGCGTCCACCGCCAATTGCCCGGTGTCGGCCCCTTGCGCCAAATAGACGAGCGATTCATTGCGGGCCACATCGTAGACACCGTAGGGAATCACTTTGCCCCAAGAGGAACTGGGGAAATCGTGGTCCCAAGCCCGCACCCGACCGTTCGTCCACGCCGGCCCGGAGCGATAAAAGTTGCCCAACAACTCCTTCTTTTTCGTATCAACGCTCACCACGGGAAAGCCTTGCTCCAGGAATTCAGCTTTGATCTTCTGCATCTCGTGGAACTGGGCATCGCGATCGGCGCTCTCGCCCATCGAGAGCGTTTTGACCATTTGCCGACGCGACAACCCCAGTTCTTCTTTCAGCATCCCTTTTACCGTCTTCGGGTCCACCGCATGTCCTTGCTCGGCGAGATCGCGGGCCAACTCGGCGGGCGAACGATTGGTCCACAGCTGACCGGGTTCCACCGGCGAACCTGCCGTGTGGTCCTGGACGGCTTCTCGAAGCAGGGAAACCAACTGGCGATCCGCCACGCTAGCTTTCTTGCGACCTCCCCTTTTTTCGGACACGCCCGGCGGCCGCATCCGACGGCAACTCCTCCACATCCTGCGCTCCCACAGCGATCGTCTCGGGGTCGCAACCAAATAAGCGAGCGATGTAGGCCTGGCCGCCGTGTCCCAGCTTGGCCGTCTCCACCGCTGCATAGCGTCGCCGGTCTTTCTCCGAAAGCGACCCGTAAAAGTTCACCATCTGGCGTTCCACCCGAGCATCGTAGACTGGCATCAGAATTCCTCCTCAGTTCTGATCCAAGTATATCAACCAAACACCGAAGTTATTCTTCCCGCAATCCTAAGCGCCCAATTCTTGCAACCCAGCCGCTTTACCCAACCCGTACTCTCATAACCACTGGTACAGGATTTGGGGGAAGGTCAGAGTCATTAAGGTCTCGGAGGCTCCCAATTGCCCGTTCTGCCTGAAACCGCAACAACACGATATGCGCATGTCAAAATCAGGACGAGGAGCAGGACAACTCTTCCTGTGACAGACGGCATCAATAGCAGAATAGTCGGAGAAAAGGTTAACTCGGATATCAACCACACGGCAATATAACCTGTGATCATGTTCTCGCATGCTGTAGCCTCAGCCAGCATTTTGAAAAGTACATTCGCAACTGTTGGGTCAACTCGCATTACCCTATCTATGATTTTCGGGACGTTGTAAGGCGAGAATCTCGCGTTCACAAAAAATTGACGGCCTTCAGATTTATCCCAATTTGACCGACGTTCGACCCACGTCGCGATGTATAGCCAAAGAAGATCAAGGAACACAGACAGTCCGGTGAACAACAGACCGACCAGATATCCCGCGCCCAGCGAGCTTGTCGTGGAGTTCTTGGAAGGCGTCCGCAATATATCGCACGCAATCGCAGATCATCGCCGCGTGAGGCGGTAATCAATTACGTTTCATTTAGCAGCCCGGACTACACGCCCCTGCCTCGTCAGCCGGAGTTTCCTAACGCGACTATCGCGGCTTACAGGTAGTCCTTTGCGTAGAAAAACTCGTCCTCATCTTCATCGTCGTCATCGTCGGTCGTTATGTCTGATCCCAGTTCTATATCGCCGATGGCTGCGCGTCGCCGTGACTGCCGGTGAAGTCGGGCATGAATACGCGAAGGCGTTCCTGCCCAAGGCGGAGCTTACCGTGATGACCACGGAAGATATTTCACGGCCAATGCTGGAAGTCATCGCCGGTCGAGCCGACGTTGCGTTGGGAGATTCGCTAACCTGTTACCGTTTTGCGAAGGAGCATGCCGAGGTCCGCAACGTATTTGCCCGGCGGCCTGTATATGTATATGGAACGACGGTCATGCTCCGCCGCGGCGATCCGGATTGGCTGGACTTCATCAACACGACTCTGGAATTCATGGAGGTCTCCGGCATCACGGCGCGGTTGGAAGCCAAGTATAAGCAGGGTGCCGAAGAATGGCTCAGCAAGCGACCGCCATACGTGACACCTGGCGAGTCAGGCGCTGGTACTGGAACCTCAACCAAATGATCGCGATGGCATATCAGTGGGATTTTAGCGCTGTTTGGGACTACCGCTGGGCCCTAGCGAGTGGCTTGGCCACCACGCTGTTGCTCACGGGCATTACGATTATTGTCGGGACGATAATTGGTATTGTCCTCGGTGTTATCCAGGCCGCACGACTGCCGCGCATCCTGCGCTGGCCAATTAACATTTACGTTGAAATTTTGCGAGCGCTTCCCGTTCTCGTGTTGCTAGTTTGGTCGTACTATTTCTTGCCAATGTTTACTGGCGTCGGCCTGTCCGCGTTCGCA
>JAUYJC010000426.1 GCA_030688735.1 Deltaproteobacteria bacterium | reverse complement strand
TACCTTTTTAGTTTTCATTTCAAACCCATCTTAGTGTATATACGGGTCTGTGACACGCGCGACCGTACAAGTGAATGGCGAAAAATCACGGAATCATTTGCGAGCCGAGCGCCCCAAACCTGACTCACTAGAGCCTGTGCTACAAGGTGCCCGTCTGGATCGCGATCAATACCGAAGACTCTTAAACTGGTGGGTTGCGAACGGCACCCAGCCGAAAGACACAGACGCGGTAAAGAACTGGCGGGAACGTTTTATAAGAGCACTTAGCGCCGACTCCTATCGTTGGAGAGAGCTAATTCAACGCGACGTAAAAAGACTGGACGAAAGGTCAAAATGCAAAATTTTGGATTGGCTCGCCGACGCTGGAGGCGACCCGCTAATGTTTCTTAATCTCGCAAACGTTGCGCCATATCACGTTTTATTTCAACTGGACTACTGGAAGGCCATCAATGACATTGTTGATTGTTTACGGAAAGAGGTTAGGAAACCCTTCCGAGACGATATTAAGATCTTAAAAAAGGCTGTGCGAATCGTTGATTTATACCAGCCAGTTTTGAACTGTTATCTCGACTGGCGTGATTACTGGAAAACATTGGAGGCTGAAGGTCGAAAACTTGCCAACGTCAAGGCGATCGACACTTCGGGAGTGATCGCTGACGCAAATTCCATAGCGAACGTTTTGTCAATCATAGAAGTGGCGGAAGAAATAGGATTGCTATCTATGGGGGAAAAGAAAAGGGGTGGCCCCTCAAAGACAGTGCTCTCTTACGTGGTCCAACATTTGATTATCATGGTTCGCGATGGAAAGACGATGGGCCAGCCGAAGAAAATACTTTATTGGGGAGCCATCACGGCGCTACTTTTCGCAGCTTTCGCGGACTGGTTTAAGAATACAAAGAACCCGGTGAGGAATGTTAAGAACGCCTGGAACCGCAGAGTACATGAAAAGCTTCTCATTACCCATACTCAGGAAGGTCTTTTGATTTGGGGACCACCCGACTATTTCAATCCGAAGTAAAGTTTTCCAGATCTTGTGTCGCGGCTTTCTCCGTCGAAGCTGTCATGTTTGACAAGCTGATAAAGGATCGAGTACTTTTTTCAGTGTCGTGACCCTTACTGACTATTATTCGATCGGGTTAAAGCACACAGCGGGATTAGGATCATCTGCCATGCGAAAAGCGCGCCTAAAGGTATCTTTCCAATCACCGTAGCCCGAGGTTTAATACCGGACGCGATTATCACAACTGGCCCCTCACACGCAATACAAAATCTCGGAGGTTGTAAAGTTCTTATTTCCTCACTCACGACTAATTTCGATTCGTCTTGCTCGATTGAAAGACTCCGTTGATCCCTGATATACGCTAGGGCGTCTGTCGTTTCGGCGTAATCTGTTGCGGGCCGGTTAAATTAACGTTAGGTGCCATATGAAGCATCTCGCATTTCTATCCCTGCTGATCGTTTCCGTGTCCGGCTCCGTCATTGGTGCGGACCAGCCGTTCGACCGGCTGGTCGCCGCACGGAGCCTACGATGTTCATTAGGCCCCGGTTCCACCGTCTATTGGGAAACCGGAATGCCAATCGTGAAAGGCGAAAACTCCGACTCGGTCCTCCAGTTTGATAGCATCGACACGAAGACTCGGAAAGCTCGCTTTATCGGAAACAAAGGCGTTGCCGATGTCACCGTTCTGCTGACCCCAAGCGGGATGACATTCCTTGAAGAGACGACTATTGGCAATCTGACGATTACGACTGTCTTTCCCACCTACGCCAAGAATACCCGAGATTACATTGTTGTGCACTCGCGCCATATCGTTGGATTCGGTTCGCCATTGCCGAGCCAATACCACGGCACTTGCAAGGTGTGGCAATGACGGCACCTGCCCACGTGCCTTGCAGCGATTTAGATAAGCTAGCTAAATAAAATGCAAAGTGGTGTGCAACCGGTACTTCTCGATGGTGTTCTCTCGCCAACGCGCCCAGTCTACCCTCGCTCGTTCCAGATCAAACGGCACAACCGCATCACCTTCTTCTAGAGCGTCGAGCGTGTCTTCCTCGTGCATGACGCGCTTTAGGTTGCAGAAACCATCCTCGTCTATGACGTTCAGTAACGTCAACGCTCTGCGCCGCTGAATTGGCCAAGGCATCTTTTCATCGCCCAATTCTGGAAGTGGCTCGCCTCGCCGGGTCGAGCGCCAAGCGGCGATCCATCTCCAATAGTCGCCTTCAGTAGCTAAAGGCTCATCGCCCTGATTCAGCGACGTTAAGAGCTGATCGTAAAGCGCGTCTCTCCACGAGTCGTCGGATAATAGCCTCTCTGGTCTCCGGCGCCGTCTCCCCAATGACATCCAACACCTCCTTTTGAAACTCCGCTACCCCTCGCATGTCGTACAAGGAGCGAAGAATTTCAAGTTGGAAACGTAACTGCTTTCGAATCTCTGCTGTTAGGTCAATGACAACTTGTTGAAGCCCTTTTCGGTCTGCGCCGGGTTTTCGTGCTTCTTGGATGGCCCAGTTCATTTCGGTTTGAATCACGTCGTTGACGGTCTGTAGTTGGTCGATGATGTTAAGGCCGTGGTCTGCAACATCTTTTGCTCTTTCCAATCCAACGTGACGGTTCAAACTGATGTTGAGGGTTTTGACACGCTTGCTGACTGCTGCCTCACTCACGCCGAAGTAGGTGGCCGCTTCCTGCTGACTCCGACCTTCTTCGACAAGAAGTCGGTAGAGGGTTTTGTCGTCGATCTTCCTTTTCCTTTCGGTTTTCACGTTATTCTTAACCTCGGCTTAACTAAGCGATTCAGTTCAGCGTTCTCCGTCTAGCGTTACAGTCCTGTTTGACCGTGGGCTACCGTGGGTCTTCAGGATTGCCTTCAAAAAGACTCTTGTTTTCTACCCTAACGGTTAAGGTATCGATCGACTTATCTAAGTTCGGTACCGACTTTTCGATCTGTTTGTACAGCGGGACCGCCAGTACCCATAAAACGGGCTTATCTCTAAGAAGGGAATTGACTCGATAAAACTCTGTAATTGCTTCCTCGACTTCACCCAACCGACGTCCCGTTACGACATAATGAATCCGACTGCGAAAACTTTGTTGTGCGTGAGCGTATGCACCATCGGTAATAATTGAGGAACGTGTCTCGCCTCTACGGTATTCGAATTCCCCCCGATCTCGGATTTCGTCCCTAGTCGCGTAATGGAACTCGAAGAACGAACCCTCCATGTCAGCGAGTGCTCTAATATAACCAAGTCGCTCTAATTTGTTCCATTCTAGCCACTCCCTGCCGTCGGCGAATCCCACAGTAGTAGTGTTTCCTTTCTTTCGATAATCTTTCATACGTTCCTTGTCTTTTGCTGCCACTCGGTCAATTAAACTGTCCATTGAGAGATCTATCGTTCGCGTTTTCTCTATTAGCTGATCGGAAGACTCGCCCGCCGTTTGGCCGTTTCTTGACGACACAGATTCACGCACCTTGTCACAACCGGTCTGCGTAAGATTCATGCAGAGAAACAAACTAAGACAGGGCACCAAGCTCAACAAATTGCCGTCGCGCGTCTTCATTTTAACGAAGTCCTTTCACCGCATTGTAGGTCTTGTTTGCCGTGGCATGCATGCCTTCAGTTGCAAGGCTGTTATTGAGATTCACTGTGCCGTGTCGTTTTAGTTGCTAAACCTGCCTGACTATATATTACACCAAGACCGAACGGCGTAAAGCTCAAACTTTTTCGGGTGCAAAGTTTGCTCGCGACTGGCCGATCAGCTTCTATTAGTCGTGGTGGGCGGTATGTGGGGGTTGGGGGGGGGGGGCTGGACCGTAATCTTCCGTGCGCACGGCCTTAGCCGTCCCGTGCTATGCCTCATCCGGCCATACGGGAATCTTGGCAACTCATTTTCTCGCACCTAAACCACAAATTTTAATTTCTCCGAGATCCGAATCGCCAATCAAGTAATCAGCAAGCACGCCCACTGCCCCACCCTCCGCGTCGCCGCGCATCCGAGCCTTCGCCGCGACGCAATGAGGGACCACCCACCCCAGCGCGGCCACGCCGCTGCGTCGTCGCCACGCTTCCACCACCACTCCACACCCCCACCGCAGCACCCGCCCCGCCATTGAGACCGTCGCGACGACGCCCCCTTCTCGCCCGGCGTTCTCCAGACCTCTAGCCTCCCACTCTTTCCCCGTCCCCTTTGGGCGAATAAGGTTGCCGAGTTATTACACTGGAGACGCTCAAGGGCGAGACGAGGGCTCTTTACCACTCCACCCCTACCGGAAGCCCAACAACCCGCGTCGCTAGGTCTCCCGCCCCACTCGGATCGCTCGCTAAGGCCGCGCCGAGCGCTCGCTCAGGACCACGCCACACCACCGCAATCGTGCGGGCGCACGGGCCGGGTCCCTGGCGCTCTCTCGGAGGCCCGCTCCTCGGAAGTCTGTAACGTATCCCCAGCACTTCTGCGCGCCCTCGGAACACTCGCGCCCGTCCGTCTCCCTGCAAGGGAGACTCCCGACGATTTAAGTGGATAGCCGGCGCCCTTACGTTCCGCTCCACTCACCGGGCTTCGCTTCGCTCCACTTCAGGGCCACGACTGTTTATTGATCTCCTACCCACCCTTGCGCGGAAGACTCTCTTCGTTTCTCTTCGACAGACATCCTCACGCCCGTTCGTCCTCAAGGACTCCCACGGACAATTCACCGAGAGCCGCAAAAAAGTATTGTGCCTTCAGACGAGTACAAGAGGCCACTTGATTGCCAATCAACTCAGCGCCCTACCACGCGTTCGAAGCACTGTCCCAGCTTTGACAGAAATTAGTCATAAAAATGCCGTTTTTGCTCACAGCTTGCTCGCAGATCGCAAAGGACTAAAGTGGTCGCACGCCTCGACGACACCAATTTCACTCGGTTTTTCATCTACGTCCCGAACTGCGCAGCACGGCATATACTTTGCTTGAAACGAAACTATTGACAGACTCGTCTAATATGAGGTATTAGGAGGTACTTCTACGAAATCCTCTGAATCTCTTTTGTGCAGACCGTTATCAACCCGGGGCTTGTTGACAGAGCGGACTCCAACCCAACAAGGGTTTACAGGTTGATGATGCCAAGTCTTAACGGGCAGGCTACAGATTTCTCTACCGTGTGCAATTATGCTGCTGGCCAGATAATTCCCAACGTGAGTCCATTACCGCCACCGACTATGTGGGCTCAAAATTCGAGATTTCTCGGTGTTACGTCGCGGGAGGTATTACCGCCAGATCCACTGCCCGGAAGCGAGATAAGACCTGGCAATCTAGGACAAGGTGGCGGAGGGATGTCTGTTCTACCCGTGATCGATGTGGCACTTTTGCCGAATAGCCGCATTCCCAAAAGAAACGGCGGGACTGGTTCAAACGTTGACTGCTGGTTCTTTCTTGAGAGGAGAGTCGTTGAGGTCGCGACCGATTTGAGATTGCACTTCGATATCGGAGACGCGGCGCTTCGGATCAGCCATGGAGCAATCGAACCGGCTAAACCCATGAAGCCATGGATTTTCAGGAACTCGTTGTTGGCCACTAGCCCGGATTGGGTTTGTCTCAACCATTAAGTGGAGTGTGTTATGCATTTTTTGACTAAGCGCCGGACTCCCTATGATGAGTACTTATTTTTTCTCGCACAGCTAAAAGATCTCATCCGACGCAATAAGGATGAATCAGACGAGGGGGAAGAACTTCGAGCTAAGATGGACGAACTCTGGTTTAAGATTCCTGAAGACAAGAGACGAGAAATAAATAAGGATGTCCGCGTTCCAAATATCAGGATCAACGAATAGGTTTAGACTCTCCAGAGATAATAACTATCGATTTCTATATCGCTGAGGTGCCCGAACCAGCCCCCGGCGCTACCTAGCTGCTAATACTCCGCGACGGAAGCCATCCCAAAGGCAACTAACCGACGGCATAATACTCTGTCCGCCTTTTGTCCGTGTACCAGAAACAACAAGCCCCAAGAACTGCTGTGTAACGCAGCCGTCGGGGCTTGCTTTTGTTCGGCCGTGGCGGAGGTTATCGAGTCCAAGTGTCAGGATGCAATCATGCAATAGCCGGATATTCGATAATGATAATCTTAGGCCCGATCGAAGGCGCGGAACAGCGCGGACAGGAGGCAATCATTTCGCGCGCGTCTTCCAGCTCTTTCTCGGTGGGGTTGACCAGCACCCGCATGGGATGCCCGCACGGAATTGGGCCCCCTCCCGTGATCTTTTTTTCTAGCACGTTCAGCCGCCTTTGAAACTCATTACTCACCTTGTCATCTCCCGGTCCCGACCGCCTGCTCCAGCATGGCGAGGCGCTTCTCCAGTTCTTCGACTTGCCGGATCTTAATCCCATGCTCCAAAATCAGCGCCGCGCACCGCGCCCTAACGTCTTGCTTGCCGGCCGTCATAAGCTCTAGCAGCGTGTCAACTGCTGCCGTGGCGTTTACCTTCACCTTGCTAAGGCTTTCGGCGAAAGCTTCGTCCTGCGCGGCCTGTAGCGCGCCTGTGAAGGACTCCTGCTGCTTCCACAGCCTCAGTGTCGATCGGGAAACCCCGGCCTGATCACAGGCCTGTTGTTGCGACACCCCGGACAACAAGAACGGCAGTAATTTTTTCTGGCGCCGTGTAAGTCTCCGTGTGTCGCTCATATTCGATTACTTCCGGTCAGTCGAGCGCAATGCTTTTCGAAATGTTTTCGACTTTCCCAGCGATAGGCCTACGTGTTGGCTGGCGAACCTTCGTCTCCCCCCCCGGTATGCCAATTTTTGCCCAACGGTGGCAAAACGGTTGGATCGCTGTTAGCATTTACCCGTCGCTACGCGCTTTTGCGCTTTTTGAATCCTTTGAAATTGTTCAACATTAGCACCTCTGCGCTGTTGTTAGTTTGGCTTGAAACGGGTTCAAATCCCGGCCCCGCAACCAAGACGAAAGGGGGTCTCCGTGACCCCCTTTTTTATCCGTCGCAATTCTGCTCTCTCGGCACCGAAGAACCGACCAGCTTTTGGAAGTTCACGGCAAACAGACCTGACGAAACGCCAAGGCTTGGTTTACAAAGCGGATTTTTGTACCATGCTTAGAGGTCGGCGGCGTGGAAACAATGCTTGTTAAGACTGCAATTAATGACCGTGCTCCTGTGAAAACGGCCCTGGGAATTTCGTTGCTGGCATCGTTGCTGGTCGTTTCGATTTCGCTGGGCTCCTCCCATTACACCAAGGCCCAGCTCGATGCCCTAGCAACCCGTGTCGGAGCGGTCTATTGGATTGCCTCGACGGATAGCCGAACGCCCATTTTCCTCAGCGCTCCGACCAAGAGCGCCACCTCGTTCCGTGCCCGTGACAATGAATCCTTCGAGATCATCGAATTCACTGGGCAAAAAGAGAAGGACCCGTACTATAGAGTAAAATTTGACTCGGGAAAGGAAGGATACATTCGTCCCGAGGCATTTCTCGACGAATTAAACCTAACGATTGTTGCCACCGATCCGCTAGCCAGTGAAAAGAGAAAGGCAACGGAGGCGGCCGAGGTAGAAAAAAAGCGAGTCGAGTGGATTAGATCCCAACCCTGGAAGCCCGCCGTCAAAGATGCCGCCATCAAACGCCGACCGCTAGCGGGGCATACCCCGGGAGAGGTTAAGCGCATATTGGGCAATCCGGTGCGGGTAACCAAAGTAACGGGCCAACGCGTTCCCGAGGAACACTGGCAGTATCCAGACGGCTCGGTTCTGATTTTCTACAATCAACTCTTGATCCGAATGGAAGCGAGGGCCGCGCAAGAGCGCTAAGAACTGGGATTACTATTATTACGGTACTTCCGGATTTAGTGTAAAAGAGCAATCACCACGAAGGACGCGAAACTACTATCCAAAAACTAACACCAACATGTTTGTCATAGCGTGCCGGTCAAATATTCCGGAAGTTTAAGGTTCTCGGATTCGGACATTCCTCCCGCCAAGGCGCAAAGGCGCCAAGTTCAGAAATCAACTTCTTTTCTTTGCGTTCTTTGTGAGAGATATTTCGAGACCGACCGGTGCGCGAAGCGCACCGTACGAAAACCTTCGTGTCCTTCGTGCCTTCGTGGTGAATCCGACTTTTCTCATTTTGGTTGCGGCTGTGCCGCGCTGGGATCTTCGTGGCGAACAAAATCAAGGTAATAGTGCCGGGTTACCCACATAGAAGTCTGAAAAGCCATTATTACCATGATTATCGCCAGTAACCGCGGCGGCGGTACTTCCGGAAAAAAGCAATCAGCAAAGCCCCCGCGATGAAGCCGCCGATATGGGCGGCGTAGGCAACCCCGCCAGCGTTGGGATCGACGGGAACCAAGGCTTGGCTAAAAATTTGCCAACCGATCCAAAAGATCAAGAAGAACCAGGCGGGAAGATGAACCATCGTCAAAAAAATCCCCAGCGGCAAGAGTGTTTTGATCCGGGCGCGCGGATGGAGAATCAGGTAGGCGCCGAGGATTCCGGACACCGCTCCCGAAGCGCCGATGGTCGGGACGGTCGATGACGGCTGCATGGCGATGTGAGCGCAGGCGGCGAGTATGCCGGCAAGTAAATAGAAAACCACGAAACGCAGATGCCCCATGCTGTCTTCAACGTTGTTGCCGAATATCCAGAGATAAAGCATGTTACCGATCAGATGCATCCAACCGCCGTGCAAGAACATGGAACTCACAAGCGTCGCATAGCCGCCGACCGGAAAAACTCCATGCGTGAGCGCCGCCGGCACCAGTCCGAGATGATAGATTAGAGCCTGCTCCAAGCGCGGATCGGCCATGAGCAGCGAAAATTGATAGAGAAAGGCGGCGACGTTCGCCGCAATCAATGTGAACGTAACGATCGGCCAAAGAACCGTCGGATTTTCGTCGCCCAGCGGAATCAAGCGCTTTTCTCCCTTTAAGCCTGGATCATAAGAGACCGTCGATGGAAAGGATACCGTTCCTCACTGCGCTGAGGAAACGTCTCACGGCCAAAGCTTCTTTAGTTTTTCCCGCCGCCTTCGCTCGGTTTTTGAGAGCTGATTAGGATTTCCGCCGTGCCGAGGGGCGGCATCCGTCTCGTCATCGTCAGTATCGGCGAAGGGCATGTCGAGCCGGCGAAGAATAGCGGTAAATTCTCCGGCGTAAATCGCCACTGCGCCGAACTTTTCGACGGCAGTGCGCACTTCTCGGTCCGAGGTCACCACCACACAGCCGCTTCCCCTCTGGCGCGCCAGGCGAACGATCACGCTGTCGGCCTTCTCTCCCTGTTGCGAATAGACAACGTTGACTCCGTCTCGCTTTTGCTCCACCTCATGAGCCCAGCCGGCGCGCCAACCGTCGAAGACAACGACAAGCCCGAACTCTTTCATCGTTTTGTAGAGCGCAAGCTGGTGAATAAGCCAGTCGCGCTTCTGTTCGAGCGCGCCGCGCAATCCTTGATCGCTTCCGATCAAGTTATAACCATCGATAATAATGTCCATTCTTTGGGCCGACAAAAACCGTCATGAAATTTCGTCAGTAGAAATAGTGATTCTATCTACCGGTTGTTAAAATAGCAAAAAACAGGTAGAAACAGAGCGATTTTATCATGGAGGTTCGGGCAAATTGAGCCTTATTATAAAAAAAGCTAAAAGAATCAGCGACTTGCCGCCATATTTATTCGCCGAGATCGATCGCAGGAAACGCGAAGCTCTGGCCCGGGGCGTCGATTTGATCGATCTTGGTATCGGCGATCCGGACATCCCGACTCCGCCAGTCATCGTCGAGAAACTGATCGAAAGCGCGAGCAAGCCGGCTAACCACCGCTACCCTAATAGCTCGGGGATGGCGGAGTTTCGCGACGCCGTGGCGAATTGGTATCAGCACCGTTTCAACGTAAAACTTGATGCTGGCAAGGAAGTAGTCTCCCTGATCGGGTCGAAGGAAGGCATCGGTAACATGGCGGTTGCCTTCGTCGAGCCCGGCGATGTCGTCCTGATTGCCAGCCCCTGCTATCCGGTCTACCACATCGGCACGGCATTCAACGGCGGGAAAAATTATTTTTTGCCGCTAAAAAAACCAAACCAGTTTCTGCCGGACCTGGATTCGATCCCGGCGGAGGTCGCCAAACAGGCCAAGCTCCTGTGGATCAATTATCCGAATAATCCCACGGCTGCAGTCGCCGATAAGGAGTTTTTCAAAAAGGTCGTCGATTTCGCCAATAAAAATAACGTGATCGTCTGCCACGACGCCGCCTACACCGAAATGGGATACGACGGCTATCGCCCCATGAGTTTTCTCGAAGTCGACGGCGCGAAAGAAGTCGCCATCGAGTTCCATTCTCTCTCTAAGACCTTCAACATGACTGGCTGGCGCATCGGCATGGCCGTCGGCAACGCCGACCTGGTCGGCGGTCTGGCGCAGGCCAAGTCCAATCTGGACTCCGGCATTTTTCAGGCCGTCCAGGAAGCCGGCATCGAAGCGCTCAGGCTAGGTGACAGCATCGTGGAGCCATCGAGAAGAATTTATCAGGAACGGCGCGATATACTGGTCGATGGCCTGCGCGCCGCAGGCCTCGAATGCGAAAAGCCGCGGGCAACGTTTTACGTCTGGGTCACCGCGCCTAAAGGGTTATCGTCCGCGGATTTCACCACCAAGTTATTAGAAGAAGCGGGAGTCGTGACCACGCCCGGCAACGGGTTCGGAGAGGCCGGCGAAGGTTACGTCCGATTTACCGTTTGCGTCGATAAAGCAAGACTCAAGGAGGTCGCGGAAAGAATCCGGCGCGTCAAGCTCTAGGAATCTTTCCGGCTAAGGGCGCCATGATAAATACTACAGCCCATCAGGTATACATCGGGGTCGGTTCCAACGTCGGCAACAAGAAGGAAAACTTCTTGGAGGCGCTTAGCCGTGTGGCCAAGCTACCGGATACCAGGATCGTCAAGGAATCCTCCTTCTATGAAAGCGAACCGATGGGCGATGCCAAGGAGTGGTATGTCAACGGCGCCATCGAGATCGAAACCAAATTCAAGCCCGAGATGCTCTTGAAGAAATTCAAGAACATCGAGCGCGCCATGGGACGCAAAAAGGTCAAAAAGCGCTGGGGCGCGCGCATCATCGATCTCGATATTTTGTTATACGACACCGCGATCGTGAAAAAGAAAAACCTGAGAATCCCCCATCCGGAGATGGCAAGCCGAAAGTTCGTTTTGCTTCCGTTGAGCGAGATCGCGCCGCAAGTGATCCATCCGGAGTTGGGGGTGACGATCTCCGAGCTCTTGATCAAGGTAAAGGACACGAAAAAGATCCACTTGTACCACGCCTAGTTCGGATCTTGACCGTCAGGACCGACCCGTTGCTACTGCGCCTCCTATTCATCGTTCTCATCGTCTATATCGTGATTTTCGCCGTCAGGGCATATCGCGCCGGAGCCAGGTCCGCCAATCGCACTCGTTCTACGACGCCAGAGGGCGAGGAAATGGTCCTCGATCCACAATGCCGAACCTACGTGCCCAAGAGAGAAGCGATCTTGCAGAAGGGCAACTATTTCTGCAGCCGGGAGTGCGCGAAGCTTTTTCTATCCCGCTAGCCCGGAGTATTCACGATTGAATATCACCCTCACCGGAGACGGTTAGAGGCAGAGGTCCATTGCCTTCGCTACGGCCCGCCGCCCGAAGGCTTTGGGCCGCAGGGCGGAAGGTTCGCACCTCGCTCCGTGCTTAACTTTCAAACGCGGAATCCGAGATTATCCCCACCGGGCGATCAAGCCGAGCAGATCGCAGACGCGATTGGAGTAGCCCCATTCGTTGTCGTACCAGCTGAGGCACTTGAGGTATTTGCCGCCGGTGACGCTGGTAAATGCCGGGTCGAAAATCGAAGAGTGCGAGTTGCCGATGACATCCGACGACACGACGGGTAGTTGCATGAACTGCAAGATACCCTTCATCCGTTTCGACTCGGCGGCGGATTTTATCGCCGCATGAACCTCCTCAACGCTCACGCGTTTTCCCAGTTCGACAAACAAATCGACCACCGAGCCGTCGGGCACCGGGACCCGCGCGGCAATACCGTCCAGCCGACCTTTTAACTCGGGCAAGACCTGGCCCACCGCCTTAGCCGCGCCCGTGGAGGTCGGAATGATATTTTCCGCCGCGGCGCGGCTGCGCCGCCAATCGGAGTGCGGCACATCGGCCAGACGCTGGTCATTGGTGTAGGCGTGCACGGTATTCATGGCGCCTTCCACGATGCCGAAGGAATCATGGAGCACCTTGGCCAGCGGCGCCAGACAATTGGTGGTGCAGCTGGCGTTGGAAATCATCCGATGCTCCGGCTTAAGCCCATCGTCGTTGACACCAAGCACGACGGTATAATCGATCTCGTCCTTCGCCGGAACGGTCAGCACCACCCGCTTGGCGCCGGCATCCAGATGCTTGGCGAGCTGTTCCCTGCTGGTGAAAATGCCCGTCGATTCTATGACGACGTCGATGGCGAGATCGCGCCATGGGAGTTTGAGTGGGTCCTTTTCACGAAGCATCCGGGTGCGCCCGTGCGAGGTCACCATCTCATCGCCTTCGAGCCGCAAGGCGCCCTGAAAGCGCCCCATCACGGTGTCGTAATTCAGCAGATAGCGCAACGCGTCGTGATCGAAGACGTCGTTGATGGCAACCAGTTCGGCGTCCGCGCGTTTATCGAGAATACGGAACACCGAACGGCCGATGCGGCCGAAACCGTTAATGGCAACCCTCATTTTGCACCTCCGCTGCCGTCGAGGCTGTTATAAAGCCGGACCACGTCGAGCAGCCGGCAGGCATGCCCCAGGCTCTCGTACCAGGCCAATACTTTGACGATTTTCTTTCCCGCCTTGATGGTCGCGCGCGTATCGAAGAGCAGCGATTGCCGGCAACCGATGACATCGGAAGAAACGATCGGGTCGTCGTTTATACCGATCAACGCCGGTCGATCGGCGGCGGCGGCGCGCATCGCCTCGTTCACTTGCTCGACCGTGACGGCACCGTCCTGCATCACGCAGTTGAGATCCAGCAACGAGCCCCTCTGCACCGGCACGTTGAGGGCATAGCCGCTCAACTTGCCGGCAAACTTCGGCAGGACGAACTCCAACCAGCGCGCCGACTCGTTATTGTTGGGAATGATATTCTGCGCCGCGGAGCGGCTGCGGCGAAAATCCTCGTGGGCGTAATCCTGCAACGACTGATCGCTCGAATAGGCATGAACCGTGGTCATCGACGCGTAGTCGACGCCCAAGGCCCGATCCAGAGAGTGCAATAAAAGCGCGAAGGCATTGGTCGTCGCCGAGCCCGCTGAAATCATTTTGTCCGCACTTGCGGCACTGCTCTCGTTGATTCCCGGTATAACGATGCGGTCGACGGGCTCTGTGGGTAACGTTGTCAGAATGACCCGCCCGGCGCCGGCGCGCAAATGGGCTTCCATGTCCTGGCGCCGCCGATATCGGCCGGTGGCGTCGACGACGCAGTCGACGCGCAGGACATCCCACGGAACCTCTCCCGGTCGGGCAAGCTGGAGCATTCTGGTGCGAAACTTCTCGTTGATCAGATAGTTGTCTCGCAGCTCCGAGGTCGGCTCCTCTACTCCATCGCTTTCGAGCAGGTACTGGAGGATCTCCGGTTTGCCGATATCCGCCACGGCGACAATTTCGGCGTCACTGCTTTCCAGGGCAAGGTGATAGAGATGCCGGCCAATCAGGCCCAAGCCCATAATGCCGATTCGAATTTTCTCGTTTTGCATCAGCTTGGCTCCCCGTTTCTTAAGACTAAGATCGGAATGTTAAGATTACTCTATACCCCGGAAATTGAAAATGCGACGAACGACAACGATACAGGCCCTCGCCGGCCAACACCGCGGAGCTTTACCCACGCGATACCTCTGTGTTATCCATCACGCACGGGCTGGAGATCGCGGTTTTAAGGACTCAGTTCCACAATCGTTGGAGGCACAATGATTAACAGGCATTCACGAACCGTTCGCATAACAAGATGGCTTTCTTCAGTGACGGTCTTCTCAATCTTCGCCAGCGTGACTTGCGTTTTCTTCGATGCGCGCCTCGCATTTGCCGCCGCCGAATCCGCCGCGTCCAAACAAGACACCATCAATCTCCTAGTCGGCTTTCGCCCCGGCGCGGCCTATGACCTGTACGCGCGTTTGACCGCTCGCTACATGCTGCGCTATCTGCCCCAACGTCCGGCTTTTGTCGTCGAAAACAAACCCGAAAACGCCCAGGAAACCGTTCGGCGCATCTATCAAGCGAAGCCGGACGGGGCAACGCTGGCGGCGCTGATACCGGCGCTCTATCTGGCGCAGCTATCGGCCAAGAGCGATCCCGGATTCGACCTGACTAAGATCAGTTGGATCGGCAGTCCGACGAAATCGCACTACTTGCTCTACATGAGCACCAAGGCGCCGTTCAAAACCATGCGCGACATTCGCGATAGTTCAGCGCCGCCGCTCTGCGGCGCCGGAACTGAAACCACCACGGGTTATTACGTGCCGAAGCTCTTCGAGGAAACGCTGGGGACGAAGTTCGCCCTGCGCATGGGCTTCGAAGAAGGGCCTGACACCGACGCCGCAGTCGAGCGCGGCGAGGTGCAATGCCGGGCGCTCACCATCGATGGCTTTTTCTCCCATGAGCCCTATCCGACCTGGATCAAGAAAGAGATCGTCCGCATCGTGCTGCAGACGGGAAGCAAACGGGACGCGCGCCTACCCAACGTGCCGACACTTTACGAAGTCATGGACGAATTCAAAACCACCGCGGCCAATCGCAATTTGGCCAAGCTCGTGCTCGCTTCCAGCGATTTCGGTCGGCCCTTCGTCGCACCACCGGGCTTGGCCGGCGATCGTCTGAAGAATTTTCGAGACGCCTACAATAAAGCCATGAAAGATCCGGGACTGTTAATGGAAGCGAAGCAGTCGCCATTGGAGATCAATCCCACCACCGGCCAGGAACTTGAAGTTCTGGCAAAAGACGTCATCGCGCAACCCAAAGAGCTGGTCGCGCGCATGAACAAACTCATGGGCAAATAGGAAAGGCAACAACGAAACATGAGAGCTAACGCAACTAACCTAACAGCAACCGCCACGCTGACTTTTCTGATCTTTGTCGGCGGGGTTAAACTCGTGCGGGCTGCGGCCGCGCCGCTGGAGAAAATCAACGCCAGCTACGGCGCAATCTCGGGCTCGATGATGCCGATCTGGGTCACCAAGGAAGCGAAACTATTCGAGAAGCAGGGCCTAGAGCTAAACCTCGACTACATCTCCGGGGGCCCGCGCGCCATCATGTCACTTATCGGCGGCAGCGTGCAGTTCGTCAATCACTCGGGTATGCCCGCGCTGGAAGCCTACCAGCGCGGCGCCGATACGGCGCTGATCGCTTCGCCGATGAACCAGCTCGAGCACTCGCTGGTGGTGCAGAAAAACATCGCCAGCGTCGAACAATTGCGCGGCAAGATCCTGGGCATGAGCACGGCAGGCTCGTTGACCGATATTCTCCTCCGCGAAGGTCTCCGGCTGAACGGCATATCGGACAAAGATGTGACCATCCTGCCGGTGGGCGATCTAGGCGCCCGTCTGAGCGCGCTCCAAACCGGTCGGCTCCACGGCGTGATCGTCGCCGGAGTGCAGACGGTCACGGCGATCAGGATGGGCTTTAAACAGCTCATCGATTTCTCCAAACTGCCCATAGAAATCTCGGGATCGGGAATTCTCGTGCGGCGAGCGTACGTGATGAAGAATCAGGAAGCCACGCTCAAGTTTCTCAAAGCCTGGATCGAAGGGATCTATCTGGTGAAGACCAAACCGGAGTTCAGTCTCGGCGTGCTAAAAAAGTATGTAGCCACCCAGGACCCCGAAGTTCTAAATACGATCTACGGCCACTACAAAGACAAGCTTGATACCAAGCCGACTCCCTTGGGGCGCGTGGCGAGATCGATGTTCAACCTGCTCTCGCGCTCCAACCCGGAAATCCCCAGCGGCAATCCTGAGGGCTTTGCCGACGCGCACTTTATCAACCAGCTTGAGAGTTCGGGTTTCTTCGACGAGATGAACCGACAGTACGGAAAGTAAAAAGATCCTGCCCCTTGGATTATCTAACAGAGAAGAAAACCAAGATCACGAAGAAGAATTTTCTTGGGCGCTTGGTGAGCGGTCCTTCCCTGCCGTTTTTCTTTTCCAAATCATCGGCCAAAGCATAAACAGCAGGGTAAACCCCATCAGCGCGGCGCAGATCGGCCGGGTGACAAAGATGCCGAAGCTGCCGCGTGAGATCAAAAGCGACTGGCGCAAGGAAGTTTCCATGACCGGCCCGAGCACCATCGCAAGGATGAAGGGCGCCCCCTCGAAGCCGGCCCTGCGCAGGAAAAATCCAAAAACTCCGAAGACCAGCATGATGACGATCTCGCCGACATTGGAGTTGAGGCTGTAAACGCCGATCAAACAGAACAGCAAGATCAGCGGGAACAGGATCACGTAGGGAGTCTTTAGCACTCGCACCCAGATGCCGATGAGCGGAAGGTTGAGCACCAGCAACATCAGGTTACCGATGTACATACTGGCAATAAAGCCCCAGAAGAGGTCCGGATACTTGCTGATAAAAAGCGGTCCCGGTTGGATGCCATGTATCATCAGCGCGCCCATAAACAGCGCCATGATCGCGCTGGTGGGGATGCCGAGGGAAAGCAGCGGAATGAAAGAACCCGCGGTCGCCGAATTATTGGCGGACTCCGGCCCGGCCACCCCTTCGATGACGCCGGTGCCGAATTTCTCCGGGTGGCGCGACAGGCGCTTTTCCAGCGCGTAGGAGACGAACGATGAGATCACCGGACCGGGGCCCGGCAGAATACCAAGGAAAAAACCCACGACCGAGCCCCGGGCGATTGGCCACGCGCTGTCTTTCCAATCCTGACGGTTGGGCAGCAGCCCCTTGATCTTGGTCTCGTAGATCGACTGCCTACTGATCACCACAAGGTTCTCTAAAATCTCCGCGATGCCGAACAGCCCCATCGCTACCGGCACGAGCCCAAAGCCGTCGCGCAACGTGAGATTTCCGTAGGTAAAACGCTCTTCCCCCGAGATCGGGTCCATGCCCACCACGCCGGCGAGCAGACCGAGCACGGTCATGATGAGCGCTTTGGTCTGTGAGCCCTGGGTGAGATAGGCGACCAGAGTCAAACCGGTGAGGGTCAGAGCGAAATATTCCGGCGGTCCGAAGCGCAATGCCACTCGACCCAGGGGCGGGGCGAGGAACATTAGCCCGATCACGCCGAAGGTGCCGGCGATGAACGAGCCGAAGGCCGAAATCCCCAGGGCCGCGCCCGCCCTGCCCTGCCGCGCCATGCGATAGCCGTCGAGACAGGTAACGACCGACGCGGTTTCACCGGGGATATTCACGAGAATAGACGTCGTCGATCCGCCGTACATGGCGCCGTAATAAATTCCCGCGAGCATGATGATAGCCGTGGCCGGTTCCATTTTGAACGTCAGCGAAAGGAGAAATGCGACCGCCCCGACGGGACCCAGGCCCGGCAACACGCCGACCAGCGTGCCAACGACCGAACCGATAAAGCAGACCAGCAAATTCGTCGGCGTCAGCGCTACGGAGAATCCGAGGGCTACGTTCGAGAAAACATCCACGCTAGATTCCTAGAACTCCGGCAGGCAACGGGATGCCGAGCAACCAGCCAAAGATCGCGTAGACAACCAGAGACGTCACCAAAGCCACGGCGATGACTTTGGGCCATGCTTGAGGTTCGATGGCGCGCAGCAGCAGGACCATCAAAAGAAAAGTGCTCAACAGAAAACCCAAGCGCTCGAGCACGAGAGCGAAGCCGACGAGCGTCACCAACGTCGCGCCGATTCTATACCAGCCCTCGGCCTCGATCCGGTCAGGCCCCCGGACCGTGCGCGCGCCGCGCAGCGCCTGGCCGAGAAGAATGAGCGAAAGGATCAGCAGCAACGTTGCGAGAATGATCGGGAAGAAAGCCGTCCGCGGCACGCGCATACTGCCGAACGAAAGTTTGCCGGCTTCGAGCAGGATGAAAGCGGCCATCCCGGTCAAGATCAAGGCAATGGTGACGTCGGCTCGCTTCATCCGATCATGAGTAAGAGAATCTTGACGGTCACTCAATTGCTGATCTTGGCGACGCGAGCCACCTCGGACCACTTGCGTTCTTCATCGGCGTAGAACTTTGCCGCCTCTTGCGGCCCGAGATTTTCTACCAGAGCTTGGCTTTTCTCGATATGAGCGACGACTTCGGGGTCTTTAAGACTGTCGCTGATAACCCCGGCCAGCCGCTTGACGACCGGCGCGGGCGTTTTTGCCGGGGCAAAGAATCCGACCCACACTTTCAAATTGAGCTCGGGAAAGCCTTTTTCCACTGTGGTCGGCACGTTGGGAAAATCCTTGAGCCGGCGGTTCGACGCCACCGCCAGGGCGCGCAGGGTGCCGGCCTCGATGTGGCTACGCGTGGTGCCCAGGGTGAGAAAAGAGATGTTCACATGGCCGCCCAGGACTGCGGTGGCCGCCGCCGACTCCGAGCCCAGCGGCACGTGGGTCAAATCGATGCCGGTCTTGAGCTTCACCAGTTCACCGATAAAATGCGGCGTCGTTCCAGGGCCGGCTGAACCGTAAGTCAACTCCCCAGGTTTTTTCTTGGCGTCCGCGATGAACTCCTCGAGGCGTTTCCACGGCGCGTCGGCTTTCACCACCGTCGTGTTCGGACTGCTGGTCGCCAGAGCGATCGGCACGAAGTCTTTCGTGGTGAAGCCGCTGTTTTTGTTGACGATCGGAATCAGCAAAATCGGCGGCGGTGTCACCAGGATCGTGTAACCGTCCGGCGCCGCCTCCTTGGCGGCATGGATGCCCACAGCGCCGCCCCCTCCCGCCTTATTGATGATCACCAATTGTTGGCCGAGGGCAAAAGACATCCTCGGCGCGAGAATGCGCGCGATGATATCGGTGACCGCGCCGGGAGGATAAGGATTGATGACCTGAATCGTTTTGGTCGGGTATTCAGCGGCCGGCAAAATCGGCCCGGTTAAAAAGGCCCCCGCGACGAGAACACCGGTCAACGCTGTCGCTCTTAACTTACCCTCCAAGCGGAACTTCGCTGCGGCATGGACAACTATCACAGTCCACCTCCTATGATTTGGATTGCTTTCTCTGCTAACAGAATCGACCACGAAGTGTCAAACTGAACGCTACTTGACACCACCGGGGATAATTTCTAGAAGGGAAAGTACCGAACGGCATTTTTCAGGCAAGGGATCGACGGAATGGGAACCACTGCTGGAGCGCAACAAATAATCGCCGCGTTAAAAGCAGCCGGCGTCAACCTGGTGTCGAGCGTGCCCGACATCAACATGCTCCAGCTCATCAATTTACTTTATGAAGACAAGGAGATCACGCACGTGCCGGTGGGGCGGGAAGAGGAAGGGATCGGCGTCTGCACCGGCGCCCATCTGGCGGGCAAACAAACCGCCATGTTGATGCAGAACGGCGGCCTGTTGAACAGTTGCAACGGGCTTACCACCACGGCGCTGCAGTTCGGCATCCCGATTTTGTTGCTCATCTATTACGCCGGCGACATCGGCGACAACGCCTTTCACATGGTCGGCCTGGTCACCGAACCGGTGCTGCAAGGGTTGGGCATCAAGCACATCGTCATGCGCGATCCCGCCAGAGTAAAGCAGGATATCGCCGGCGCAGTGACTCTGGCCAACAGCTCCAAGCGGCCGGTGGCGCTGCTGCTCACCCGCGCGGTGCTGTAACCAAAAAGTGGAAGTGACAGATTTCACCACGAAGGACCCAGCGCGGCTAAGCCGCAACCAAAAGAAACAAAGACAGTTTTCACCACGAAGTCGTCGAGTAGAGAGGAGGCGCACCACATGAACCCATACAGGAACAGGCGTGTTTCCTCCTCCCTCTCTAAAATTCCGTACGGCGGGTTTTCCCCAGTACGGCTTCAAACTGGAATTCAACCACGACC
>JAUYJC010000412.1 GCA_030688735.1 Deltaproteobacteria bacterium | reverse complement strand
CATTCAACTCTGTCCTGGGTCTCGCGGCGCATGCCTCGGCACCCACTTACGAGGCGCTCTACAGTGGCGAGTGGACTCACCCAATAGCATGATTGGCAATCAACCGGATAGGCAGGGATGGAACTAACCCAGCCGGGGGTCAAGGTGCAAGCGAAGGGTCGTGAACCGCTTGGGATCGGGTCGAGGTTTTGGCGTTGCGTCTTTTACGTTTGCATTCGTTCATCGGTCAATCAAGGGGACAATGGCAGGGAAGAAATTGGCGCATGTGCATAGGAGCGGCGCGGATACGCTCGGAATCATGTTTGGAGCGGTCGGTTTAGGCGCGCTTATCGGTGCGCTATTTCTCGCGCAACGAAAAAACATCATCGGGCTTGGCCGGTTGCGGATTTTGGCAGGCCGAATTGGCAGCGGGCGATGAGGTAGCGGTCAAAGTCCCGATCGGTGGCAAACTTGAAACGCACCGCGCCGCTTTGGTCCCACAGCTCTCGCGACGGCACTTGGCAATGGTTGCACGGAGTGTCTTTAAGGCAGGCCGGAATCGGCTCTGCGGTGGTGATGGTTGCCGTGGTGCCGAGCCGGGGATCGCTGCCGCGCGCGTTGGCGCGCACGATCACACCGGTCCCGCTGTAGCTGATAGCCGGATAACTGCGTCTGCTGCGATCCGGGTTTAGATCCACTGGAGCTTCTGACAGCACGCCGGCGATTATTTCGTGGGTGTGCGCGTCGAACTCGACTTCCTCACCGGTCGGCAGCGTGATGATATTTCTGCCATTGAAGTTGACGATCGCGGGGAGAAAGCTGCGCGGGAAAAAAAGGATCAGGCTGTTCATCAAATCACTCAGGCGAAACTGCCGATCGCGGGACGCCACCCAGTCGGTGACGAGTAAGTGGATGTCTTGGCGCGCCCGCTCATCGAAGCGGAACTGAAAGTCGCGCGTGAAAAATTGATTCTTGGCGGCATCACGGCGCGGCGCCAGCACGCGGTTGCCGCCGTGGTTGGAAAGCTCAAAACCGACGATAGCGCCATCGCGAGTGTGCCGGTATTGCCAGCTCGAGTTTTGAGCAGCATCTCCACTTCTGTTGCTGAGCATCGTGTCGTATTGGAGCCGAGGCGACGCCAAGTCTTTTTGCGGCGCAGCGAGGATCGACTCGGGCAGCAGTCTGGGAATCGCCGGCTTGGCCACTTTCGGCGCGATCTCGGGTTTGTCTTCGGGAAGCTTGGCGATCTCGACGGGGAGAGTCGCTTCGGGACTCGGACTCTCCTGTGGCGCTTCGGCAACGAGTGACGACGGAACGGGAGTTTGTTGGCAGGCCATGATGGGCATCGCCAGCAAGCTCGTTAGCGCTGCACCAAATCGATACCGTCGGAGTAAGTTCATAGATATTTGAGCGGCCACGTACGGCATAGTTTGCCGCTTCTTCAGCGTGAGCGCAATGCGAGCGGGGCGAGCTGGCTGGCGAGATTGCCGGCGGTGATGACCATGCGCGGCGAGATGGGGAAGCCGGCGGATTCCAGGGAGTGGGGTTCGGTCTTGCAATCACACATTCATGTGCCTGGGAAACCCACTTTGCCCATTCGAATGGCCGGGATAATCGCGGGCGCTCTCACAATTCAAAAAGGGGGCAAATCCGCTTTTAGCCCTTATTCGCAGCCGTTTAGCCCAAGAGATACGAACCTTTGAGGCGACAACGCCTTCTTATTCACCCCGCCCGCATCTTCAGCAGCGTCGGAATATCTATTGTTTCCCGATACAGACGTAGTTCTTTTTCTTTACGCTGCGCGCCGAGCATGGCCATGCGGTCGGCGAGTTCGTTACCTTCGGTGCCGACGTGGGCGGCGACGTGGGTGAGGGTCAGTTCTTTTCTAATTCGCCGGTAGATCGCGTAACAGTCCTGGATAATCTCCAGGTTCTTGATCTCCCCGCCAGGTTTTTTCCAGCCTTGTTTTTCCCAGTTCGGTGCCCAACTGCGAATGCAGTTGATCGAGTAGGCCGAGTCACTGCACACCTCGACGGTGTTGCCGGCCTTGATTTCCGCTTCGGCCATGCGCAATGCGTGATAGAGCGCGTTCAGTTCGGCGGTGTTGTTGGTCCCCATGGGGTTGTACAGGCCATACCACAATTGCGCGAGTTTGCCGGCTCGATACACCACGATGCCGGAGCCGGCATTGCCTGGGTTGGGTTCACAGGCACCATCGCAATAAATGCAGACATCGAACTGTTGGGAGGGATGGGTGGCGCTGCGTTCGCTGTCGGGTGTGCTGGCTTTTTGCCTGCTGGCCGTTTTAGGCGGAACGTTTGCGTGGCCGCCGCGACCAAATGCTTGCTCTGCTTCCGCACGGGTCGGGAACGACTTGAAGCGCGCCCCGGCATACTTGTCCACAGCCCGCTGAGTGGTCGCCCAATCCGTGAATACACCGGTCTGCCGTCCTGACCATACGACGTAAAATTTTTGCGCCATGCCGAGTCGCTGTGCCTCCTCTAGAAATTGGTTCTTCCGGGTTTCGTGTGAGGAAATTTTCACCACGGAGACACAGAGTTCGCAGAGTTCGAAGTAATGTTTATCAAGAACTCTTTTCTCCGCGTCCTCAGCGCCTCTGCGGTGCAATCTCCGATCCCTGGTTCACAGGAAAGCCTGAAGGCCCTTAGAATTCAACGCGCGTGCTGGTGGAAATCTTGCGTCTCCCGGACGCGTCACTCAGGTGCCTCAGAAGGTTTGGTAGCGCCCTTGCCCTTCCAGTGAAGGTTCGGCGAAGGTGGCAAACTCCGGCTGATCGTCGAAAGGGCGCGATAGGATATTCAGCAGCGTCGCGAAAGGCGCGTAATCGCCGCCTTCCACTGCAGCACTCAAGGTTTCCTCGACTCGATGATTGCGCGGAATGAACGCGGGATTAGCACGCCGCATCGCCTGTGCCCGCACCAAAGGTGCTACCGCCTCGCGCGCAAGCCGCGCGCGCCAGTGTCCACTCCAGAGATCGTAGGCCGACGGATCGGCAAACAGCGCGCGAATCGCTTCCTCCTGGCTTAAGGCCGCATCCGCGAGGTAACGGAAAGCCAGCGTATAGTCAACTTTCTTACCCGCCATCGCGGTGAGAAAGCCCGTGGCGAGGTTGAGATCGGTCTCCTCCTCATTGACCAGTCCGAGCTTGGCGCGCATGCCTTTTAGCCAATGGCGTTCGTATTGTTCTGGAAAGGCATTGACCACCTCAGTGGCGCGTGCGATGGCGCGGTTTCCATCAGCATCGATCAGGGGTAAAAGCGTCTCCGCTAGCCGCGCAAGGTTCCACTGCGCGATCCTTGGCTGATTGGCGTAGGCATAGCGGCCCTGAATGTCGATGGAGCTGAAGACTGTGGCTGGATCATAATGATCCATGAAGGCGCATGGGCCGTAATCGATAGTCTCACCGGAGATCGCCATATTGTCGGTGTTCATCACGCCATGGATGAAGCCCACATGCATCCAGCTGGCAATGAGCGCCGCTTGTCCGTCGCACACGCGCTCAAGCAATCCCAGGTAGGGGTTCGCGTGGCCCTTCAGCTCCCGGTAGTGGCGATCGATTACGTAATCGGCCAGGCGACGCACCTTGGCCTGCTCACCGCGGGCGGCGAACAATTGGAAGGTGCCGACACGGATGTGGCTGGCAGCCACGCGCGTTAAAACTGCGCCCGGCAGCGCACCCTCGCGAAAGACGGGCTCGCCTGTGAGGACTGCGGCAAGCGCCCGGGTCGTTGGGATACCAAGCGCGTGCATCGCTTCGCCGATCAGATATTCACGCAACACGGGCCCGAGCGCTGCCCGGCCGTCGCCAGCGCGCGAAAAGGGAGTGGGACCCGAGCCTTTGAGCTGAATGTCACGACGATGTCCGTTGCGGTCGATCACCTCGCCCAGGAGCAGCGCCCGCCCGTCGCCAAGTTGGGGCGAGAAGCCCCCGAACTGGTGGCCGGCGTACGCTTGAGCCAGCGGCACCGCTCCCTCGGGTGTCTCATTGCCCGCAAAGATTCTCGCGCCTTCCTCGGAATCGAGAGCACCGGCATCCAGCCCCAACTCTTCAGCCAACTCGCGGTTGAGCCGAACCAACCTCGGCCGCGCCGCTTGCGCCGCCTTACAGGTTACGTAGAAGCCCTCAAGTTCGCGCGCATAGGTATTGTCGAAGGCGAATCGCGCGGCGGCAGGGTTGTCAGAGACGTGAGTCATCGTGTGACTTCCTGGGTCAGGGGGATTAGTGAATCCTCGGCTGTCATTCTTCTCGATATCGATAGAAATATCTATACCTGTCCAGAAGACTGTGCTCGATTTCAATAAGCTTCGCGGGCTAAAGTGTTTTTGTATTTAGAGGAAGCTTGTCACCAAGGGAGAGCAACTTAGATTGACTGTCTGGTTGAATCATTTTAAGCCTGCGGCTACGACTTTAAAGAACGTAGCTAGCGCCAATAGCTCTGCTCAAGGCATGTTGCCCCGTCGGGCCAGGGCTCGCAAGGCTGCACCCGTGAAAGTTTCTAAGGTTTCCAGCCCGCTTGCGTCAGTTCGCTGTCCGCTTTCTTTGCAAAGCTGAAATCGTAGGCATGCTCGATGGGAACTTTCTGTGTGACTTTGAGGACCTCGCGAACGATGTCGAGATTGTTTTTCCGCGTTTCTTAGTCGACCACGCCGTTGGTCGTAAGAGTTCCAACCATCGTGCGGTGGGGTCTGACTCTTACGACTCGACTTTGTTTTCCCTCAGGGCGCCATCCAGAGGGCGCCATTTTTTGTTAGCCCAACAACGATACTTACTTGACCTTCGGTAGCACCTTCTCGCCGAACAAATCCAACTGCCTCGGATCGGGATCGGCCAGGCCGATGATCAGCGTGTCGAGTCCGCGCGATAAGAACGCTGCAATTCTTTCTGCGACAGCGGCGGGCGAGCCGACCAACGAAGTGGCCGCCACGTCTCCCCGTTGCCGGCCATAGTAGCGCGCGACATAAGCGTTTAAGGTTTCCAATGCCTTGGCTTGGTCGTCGTTGATCGCCATGAATGTTAGCCCGGCCTTTTCGATATCGTTGGGGTTGCGGCCCGCAGCCCGGGCGTAGCCGGCGACTTTTTCCCAGGTGACGGAAAATTCCGGTATGGCGGAACTGCCGCAGATAAACCCGTTGGCCCAGGTGCCGGCGCGCTTGAGGGCGACCTCGGCGCTGCCGCCGGTGAAAATCGGAATTTGCGACTGGATCGGCCGGGGGCCGATGGAGAGATTTTGAACGTTGTAGAATCGCCCCTTGTGCGTGACGTTGTCCTCGCTCCACAGACGTTTCATTAACTGAACGCATTCGACGGCTCGGCTGCCACGACCGTCGAACGGAATCTCCACGGCGGTGAAATCGTTTTCCCGGCTGCCGAAGCCGACCCCGATCGTTACGCGCCCGTTCGAAACAAAATCCAATGTCGCGATGGTTTTGGCCAGCAGCGCGGGATGACGCAGGCCGGGAAGCAGGACGGAAGTTCCGATCCTGATTCTCTGCGTGGCGCCGGCTGCGGCGGCAAGAAGGGTCAGAGATTCGAGATTGTCATAAGCGACCCGGTCGATGGTCCACATGGAATGAACTCCCATCGCCTCGCATTTCTTGGCGAAGTTCACAACGTTTTCGGGTTTGGTCAGCGGAGCTGGATTGACGAAGGCAAGTCCGATGTTGGCCATATGGGTTTCTCCTTAGCTTAAGCAAGTTGTTAGTTCAAATCGTTCAAGCGGTTCAAGACGTCTCATTAAAACAAAATAGACCAGCCGTTAGGCTCTTTTCAAGGCTCGCTTTCTGCGATATATCAAACTCCGCTGGAGGATCGAATCTTCGCTGTCGCCGATGGCAGGCCGGCGGAAAAAACTTTTGGATCTGGTTCAACACAGTAATGAAGATCACTGACGTTAAGACATTTCGATTGCGTGCAACGATCCCGACGGAAGGACAGGTGTTCAGCCGGTCGGGTGTGAGAAGTTCGCGGTCCACGACGCTGGTTCAGGTCGAGACCGACGAAGGCATCACCGGTCTTGGTTCGTGTTCGGGTAACGGCGAATTGATCGAAGTGATCGTCGCGCGGGTGCTGAAGCCGTTATTGATCGGCACGGACCCGACACAGATCGATGAGATTTGGGACAAGGCCTATGTCAGAGGCGGCCATAAAGAATTCGGCACGCGCGGCGTCGGCGTCGTGGCGTTAAGCGGGATCGATGTCGCGCTCTGGGACATTCTCGGTAAAGTGCGCGGAGTTCCCCTCTATCAGCTCCTTGGCGGCAAGTGCCGTGACAAGGTCCCGGTTTATGCGACCGCTCTTTATCCCGAATCGCCGTCAAAGGTGGCGAAGCGAGCGCGGGGATTCGCCGAGCAGGGTTTTCACGGCGTCAAGATCAAAGTCGGGTTCAATCTGGATCAGGATATTCAAATTGTCCGCGCGGTGCGTGCGGAACTCGGCAAGGACTTCATCGTGATGACCGACGCGAACCAGGGGTACACCGTTGATGTTGCGCTCAAGGCCGCCGAAGCTTTCGCGAACTGCGGCGTTTTTTGGCTCGAAGAACCTTTATTTGTTGAAGATATCGCCGGCCACGCTGAGCTTCGCAAAAAAGGCGGAGTGCCCATCGCTGTCGGCGAGAACTTGAACATGTGCTACGCGTTTGAAAACTTCGTTCTTCGCGGTGCTGTTGACTACCTTCAGCCCGATGTAGCGCGGGCGGGCGGGATTACCGAGATAAAAAAAATCACCGCAATGGCCGCAAAACACGGCGTTCCGGTCTCCTTTCACACCTGGGGTGACGGGGTCGCCCTTGCCGCCAGCGTCCATTTATCTGCCGCTATCAACGAATGTATCGTCATGGAACTCGACTACACGTACAATCCCTTGCGGGAGGAACTCCTTCGAGAGCCTTTCAGGTTGGTCAATGGATGCTTGATTCCTCCTGAGAAACCGGGGTTGGGTGTGGAACTGAATCCTGAAGCGCTGCAAAGGTTTGCGTTTTTTGGTTCTGAAGAAATCACCGTCCGGCAAGATACTCTCAGAGCGGTTTAGAAATTCGTCTGGTGTAGTTTCCTTCGATCGCGTCTCGCTACGCGGTAGCTCGGCAATTCCCACTGTATAGTTTCATGTTGTTTTAAGCCCGATAGTTGTTAAGATTATTCCGCTCTTATGTACGAGCAGGATACCATCGCGGCGATCGCCACGCCGGTAGGCGAGGGTGCGGTAGCGATCGTTCGGATGAGCGGGCCCGACGCCGAGCGCATCGCGACCAGTGTCTTCGTGCGCGCTCAAGGTAAGAATGGAAAACTGGCTTCGCATCGGCTTTATCACGGTAAAATTCAGGATCCGAGGTCGAACAAGTTTATTGACGAGGTTCTGCTTGCGGTGATGCGCAAACCGCGCAGTTACACCGGGGAGGATATTGTCGAGGTGCATTGTCATGGCGGCACGTTTGTCGTACGGCGGGTATTGGAGCTTATGCTTTCTCAGGGGGCGCGCCACGCACAGCGTGGCGAATTCACCAAGCGCGCGTTTCTCAACGGGCGCTTGGATCTCGCTCAGGCCGAGGCTGTACTCGACCTAATCGGCGCGCGCACTGACAAAGGAATTGAGCTGGCTCTTAATCAGGTTGACGGTGGGCTTTCAAAATGGATGCGCGAACTGCGCGAGGAATTGCTGGCTATCTTGGTTCAGATCGAGGCCGCGATTGATTTTCCGGAAGAGGAAATTGAACTGCTGCAACGCCGGGAACTGATCGCGAAGGTAGAACATCTTAGACATAAAATAGGCGACATTTTAAGGAGTTATGAATGGGGAAGATTGTTCCGGGATGGTGCTAGAGTTTGTATCTGCGGTCGTACTAATGTCGGTAAGTCGAGTCTCTTGAACGCTTTGTTGGGCGAAGATCGGGTCATAGTTACCGACGTGCCAGGGACGACTAGAGACGTGATTGAAGAGTCCCTCAATCTTGATGGTCTGCCGGTTGTTCTTTGGGATACAGCCGGAATTAGGGAAACTGATGATCGGATAGAACAGATCGGAGTCGGTTTATCCCGTCGCTATCTGGAAAAGTCCGATGCTGCGCTGGTCACCCTCGATGGCTCTGAGTTCCTCACCCCGGCTGATCTCGCCTTGTTGGAGAGTCTCAACGGAAAGAATGCTCTGATCGTCATCAATAAGAGCGACCTCCCTCAGAGACTGGATGTTGAGGAGCTGAAAAAACGCGGATTTCTGCAAGCAATGGCCTTCATCTCTGCCAAGACTGGTTCCGGGATCGAGGGACTGAAGGGGCAACTCAGAAATCTAATGGCAGGTTGCCCGGAGGAACCGCCGATCGTTTTAACGAACATTCGCCACAAGGCTGCTCTTGAGAGGAGCGACAAAGCCCTGAGCGATGCGTTGGTCACTCTTGCGAAGAATTGTCCGCCAGAGCTTGTTGCAGTCGAGCTGAGTGAGGCGCGAGAAGCGCTCGAAGAAATCATCGGTTTGATCAATAACGATGATATATTAGAATCTATTTTTAAAAATTTTTGCATTGGAAAATAGATATTTACAGATATTAATAATATCTTAATTGGCGCCCTATGGCTTTTGTTTCACGTGAAACTATGAACACGAAAAACGAGAAGACTTTTGACGTAATCGTCGTGGGAGCTGGACACGCTGGTATCGAGGCTTCTCTGGCCGCGGCTCGAATGGGTTGCGACACTTTGATGCTCACCCTAAACCTCGATCATATTGGTCAGATGTCATGTAACCCTGCCATTGGTGGGATCGGCAAGGGCCATCTCGTCAAAGAGATCGACGCGCTTGGCGGGGAGATGGCGCGTGCTATCGACGAGACTGGAATCCAGTTTCGAATGCTGAACACCAGAAAAGGGCCCGCTGTGAGAGCGTCGAGAGCCCAGGCCGACAAAGCCCTTTACCGTCAGCGGATGAAGCGGGTCTTAGAAACCTCCCCGAGATTAGCACTCAGGCAAGGCAGCGCAGAACGATTACTCGTCGAAGATGGGATGATTAAGGGGATCGAGACGCAGATCGGTGAGGAATTCTTCGGCCGTCGCGTCATCTTAACTACGGGGACATTCCTAAGAGGTTTGATACATGTCGGAGACCGAAACTATTCGGCGGGTCGGGCCGGAGATTTTGCCGTTCAAGGATTGACCGAGTCGCTCATGAACATTGGGTTCAACATCGGCAGACTCAAGACGGGAACCTGCCCCAGATTAAATAGCCGGTCCATTGACTATTCTAGATTGCACACCCAAAACGGAGACGAAAACCCAGTTCCCTTTTCCTTCTCGAACGAACGATTAATGCAACCACAGATCCCCTGTCACATCACCTACACGAATCGGCGAACTCACGAAATCATCCGTGCAGCAATTCATCGTTCGCCAATGTATTCAGGCGTGATTAAGAGTAGAGGGCCCCGTTACTGTCCCTCAATCGAAGATAAAATTGTAAGATTTGCAGACAGGGACCGGCATCAGGTTTTCTTGGAACCGGAGGGACTCGATACGGTTGAGGTTTATCCGAACGGTCTTTCAACCAGTTTGCCGTTGGACGTTCAAACCGAAATGGTTCATTCGATCGAGGGCCTGGAGCAGGCGGAAATCATGCGACCAGGTTACGCCATCGAGTATGACTACGTCGACCCCACTCAACTCTATCCGTCTTTAGAGACGAAACTCGTTCGAGGCCTTTATCACGCCGGGCAAATCAATGGCACAACCGGTTACGAGGAGGCGGCGGCTCAGGGAATTTTGGCGGGAATCAATGCCGTTTTGAGTTTGCGCGGCAAGGAGCCACTAGTTCTATCTAGGGATCAAGCCTATTTAGGTGTCTTGGTCGATGACCTGGTGACGAAAGGGACCGACAGTGAGCCTTATAGGATGTTTACATCAAGGGCCGAATATAGGCTTCTACTGAGGGAAGACAACGCCGATTTGAGGCTAACCGAGATCGGGCATGACATTGGACTAGCATCTGAGGAAACTTGTAGACGAGTCCGCGCCAAGAAGAATCGAATCGTCGAATTACTCGCTTTCCTGGAACAGAGCCAAGTTGCCCCAGGTCAAGCTGTAGATTCGGTGCTCGCGTCATGCGGCTCGGCACCTCTTAAAAACACCACTTCTCTCGCACAACTGTTACGGCGCCCAGAGGTTTCACTGGATCAGATTCGAGTGATAGTTCCTAGCACGCCGCTTTTTTCAAAGGGCGCGGATTTACAAGCCGAGCTCCAGATCAAGTATTCCGGATATGTCGATCGGCAGATCGATCTCATCGAGCGATTCCAGAAAATGGAACATGTCAGACTCCCAGACGAATTTGACTATTCAAAAATAAGCGGGCTGTCGCGCGAAGTGCGCGAGAAGCTGACCCGGGTTCGGCCCCGTTCTTTAGGGCAGGCATCTAGAGTGCCTGGAATTACACCCGCTGCTATGTCCCTTTTGTCGGTTCATTTGAAAAAGAGCAAGGGCGCATAATCCCGGATTCCGCAGTGGGAAAGTGACGCTGTGAGCGAGGGGCAAACCGTGCGCAACGAAAACAATGCTTTTCTAACCCTGATCTAAGGACCGACCTAGCTGATGTGCGAATTTTGCCGGAGTAATAAGGAGTTGTGCCAAGCGGCAGAAAAGACTTTGAAACA
>JAUYJC010000405.1 GCA_030688735.1 Deltaproteobacteria bacterium | reverse complement strand
TCGCAACTCGCCGCCTACAAACGCTTCCGCAAACTGACCCAAGAATGGGTTCACCTGGCGATTGAACACGCTCAGCTCAAACTGGAGTTAACACGAAACGATGCGTCAAAATAAGAACAGAACTCGTCACTCTCAAGTTCTCTCTTTTCTTGTTTTATTTATCTATATAACTACCACACTCATAAGAGCTTGTAAATCGACCGTGCCAAGTCTCGCAGAACCGTTTCCTCACCTGGCGGCTCACATGATCCGATCGAGAAGACTTTAGGATCTGCGTTCCCGAACCGCCAAAATAGAATGCAATGGCGCAGTGATACTGCAGATGACGTTGGTTGCCCCTGTAGATTCCTCTTCCCAAGTTACTGACTCGTGCCAGTATGGCACTTTATCTCCTGCATTGTCTCTCACCCCTAGTTGGGATGTTTCTATTTTAAACGAATGATTGAGAACTCGATGCCACCCGTCACGCAAAAGCACCTCGGTAATTTCCTCGAGCTTGATCAAACGCATGGCAACTCCTTCCGTCGAGCCGAGCATTAGATTGAATTTACTGACTCTTCCACTCCGCGAAAAACCCTGCTCACGTCGTCAGGTCCTGCCGGCAGCACTAAGAAGGCGGCTGGCCGGTCTTCCAAGACATCTTCCAGTATTTGGGTTTGCTCATAAGTCGTGGCGACCACTATGGCAGCACCCTTTGCCATAAAGCGGCATTCCTGCAACATCATTACATCCTCCGGATTGGGGGTGATACAGGTGCACCACGATAAAATGAGGGGGCACCGGGTAAATAACATCCCAGGCATCCCTCGGCGAATTGCACGCAGTGACTTTAGCGCCGCTCTGGGCTATCGCCGCATAGAGGTTTGTATCCCCCCGTTCGTCGATCAATAAAATTCTTCTTTCAAGCTCATTCATTTGGCAATCTAAAATACCGGTCAATGGCGATGTCGGCTCTCACGCAGAGCGGACCCCGAGAATGGGACGGAGATGCTTACTTGTGCCGGCCGCGTTGCCTGCTTTTGCCGAGCGCAATCTCAAACAACGCGTCTGCAAGCCCACGGATGCGTTCGAAGCCTTCCAGGCCGCGAAGCCAGTTCGAGGGAATCGCCGATTCGCCGAGATACGCGCCGGAGAGCGCGCCGGTCATACTGGCGATCGTGTCTGTGTCTCCGCCGAGTCTGATCGCGAGACGTACCGCTTCGGAAAACGAGGTCGAATGCTTCAGGAAACAATAAAGAGCCGCCGGCACAGCCTCGTACGCTTCTATTCCATGACCGACGCGCGAGACGACTTCGAATGGAGGGGCCTTTGGAAGCAGCTCCTTGACGCTCCGTAATTTGTCCACGTAAATCGACGCACCGGCGTCGTTGGCATGGGTTATCAAGACCTCGGTCAACGCAGACCCGCTGACCCGTAGCTCCGGAGGTTCTCGGAGCAAGAGCGTAACCGCGATAGCCTGCAGCGCCGCGCCCTCGATTCCGAGCTTGTGCGCATGCGTAATCGAAGCCGACTCTCGCGCAGCCTCCAACATATCAGCCGTGTTTTCATAATAGGCTAGAGCGATCGGTGTCACCCGCATCGCCGCGCCGTTACCGTAGGAACCCGAGCCGCCGAAAAGCATGCGGCCCGCCTCGTTCCAGGGTATGCCGCGGCGCAACAGGTGAAATACCTGCGGCGGACCTGCGCCGTAGCCGCGCCAGGGCTCTTCTTCGTAGTTTCGCGCGAAAGTTTCAGCCATATGGGCGCCGTCGAATCCCTGCTTTGTCACCAGCGAATCGGCTACGCCCAGCGTCATGTGAGTGTCGTCTGTGTAGCGCAACTGCCCGGGTTCTTTATCCGCTCTGGGTAAAGACAACGGATCCGCCAAGCCAGGCGACCCTTCGAATGGAGCGCCTAACGAGTCGCCGACGGCAACACCGAGGAGAGCGCCGCGAAACTTGTCTCTCAGTTGTTGGCGATCCATGCCGCCTCCGCCTCGGTGAGTCCGACGTCCGGATTCACTCTCTGAAAGTACTCGATCTCCCATGGCGACGCGAAGAGCATGATGGGTCTTCCTTCACGATCACGGCACAAAAGAGTTCCGCCCCGCAGGATCATCGAGTCCAGAGACGTCTCTCCCGCTATCCAGCGCGCGCATCTGAAGGACAAAGGCTCGATGGCCGTTCTGACACCATACTCCTGGCGCAACCGCGCCACGACCACGTCGAACTGAAGGTCGCCGACCGCGGCGAGTATGGGTTCCCGGCGTAAGGCGGTGTCAGCATACAAGACCTGAATCGCGCCCTCTTCTTCGAGTTGCAAGAGCCCCTTGTTGAATTGTTTGTAGCGTCCAATGTCTTGATTTTTGAGAATCCCGAATCGCTCAGGCGAGAACCGCGGGATATCCGCCGTAGCGATCGGTTCGCCCGTGCTCACGGTATCGCCAATCGCGAACATGCCGGGATTGATGACGCCGATAATGTCTCCGGGAAACGCTTCCACAATCGGTTCGCGCTCGCGCGCGAAAATCCGGTACGCTCGCGCCAATCTTATCTCCCGCCGGAGACGAGGGTGATAAACCAGCATGTCCTTTTCGAATTGTCCCGAGAGAACCCGGAGAAACGCCATTCGATCCCGGTGCCGCAGGTCCATATTGGCTTGAATTTTAAAAACCACTCCGCGAAACGTCGCGTCGTTCGGATCGATCGGCTCGTTACCGAGCAGCCCGGGAGGCGGAGCAAGGTGCAAAAGCGCATCGAGAAAAGGTTCGATGCCGAAATTGTTGAGCGCGCTCCCAAAAAAGACCGGAGTCATCTCTGCGGCGAGAAAGCGGCTCCGATCAAAAGTCGTTCCGGCTCCCGAAACCAGCTCGATCTCGTCGCGCAGTTGTCGGCACGCCGTCTCGCCGAGCAATCGATTGAGCGCCGGGTCGCCCAGGCTTCTTACCCTCAAGCGGGCGCGGCGACGGCCGTGCTCCGTCCGCTCGAAATGCATGACTTGACGCCGCCCCAACTCATAAACTCCCTGAAAATCCGAACCGGAGCCAATGGGCCAGTTCATGGGTGCGGTGGAAATTTTTAGCTTCGCCTCGATCTCGTCCAGCAGCTCCAACGCATCTCGGCCCGGATGATCCAACTTGTTGATGAAAGTCAGAATAGGAATCTGGCGCGTGCGGCAAACGCGAAAGAGCTTTTCTGTTTGCGCCTCGATACCTTTAGCGCTGTCCAAAACCATGACCGCGCTGTCCGCCACCATCAGCGTCCGATACGTGTCTTCGCTAAAATCCTGGTGACCGGGCGTGTCCAGAAGATTGATGCGAAAGCCGCCGTACTCGATCTCCAATGCGCTCGCAGTGATGGAAATGCCGCGCTCCCGCTCCATCGTCATCCAATCGGATGCAGCGTGACGCTGGTTTTTGCCGGCGCGTACGGCGCCGGCCATTTCCACCGCGCCTCCGTAGAGCAAAAGCTTCTCGGTCAGAGTCGTCTTCCCCGCATCCGGATGCGAGATAATCGCGAAAGTGCGCCGACGCGCCACCTCCGCGGCCAGACGTTCCAAGCCGCCGTTTTGCTTAGCTTTCGAGAACGTCATCAGTGAGTGAAGCGGGAGGAGACGATCACAATCCGGACGCTTTGGGATGTTCTGTTTTCCCACAGGTGAGGCGTCTCCGAGCTGAACGTCAAAGCGTCGCCCCGATTCAGCTCGTGCGTTTCGGAGCCAAGAGTCAAGCTGATTTGTCCATCGAATATCAGAGCGAATTCGTCCCCGGTGTGTGCGCTAGGTCGTTTCCCGCTGCGCCCGCCGGGCGACAGTGTAATCATCACCGCGTCCAGCTTGTTAGGTCCTCCCATCGGTCCAAGCACTTCGATCTTCGCCCGTGACCATGAACTGTTGAGCTTTTGCCGGTCTTTGAAGCGGACGATTTGGCTCCTCTCGCTGGGTTCCGCATTGAAGAAGCCCACCAAGGGAATTCCCAAAACATCGGCAATCCGCTCAAGGGAGGCGATGGACGGCGACACTTGGCCATTCTCTAATTGGGAAATAAAGCTTGGCGAAAAGCCGGCCTTGCCGGCCAGAGTGCGGACTGAGATTCCCCGTCCGGTCCGAACGGCGCGTAATCGCTCGCCGATTTGTACCTGCCTTGTAGCGATAGAGAGAATCTTTGGATTGGTTGACATAAAGAGGGTGTATAGTATAAATAAACTCGCGTCAAGTTTTACTGTACACATCTAATCACGCTTTTTCAAGACTCACAATGTCTCAATTGTACACCATGTGTGAATGCAATTCGTCGGTTTGGCGTATGGCAGAGTCCCGGCTCACCACAACCTATGGTGAGTTTCTTTTGATGGCCTATTGGAGTGTGGCGGAGCCGGGCGAGCACTTGGCGATTATCAAAGGCACCTTCCCTCTGAGAGAGCCGGTTCTGGTCCGGCTCCACAGCCAATGTCTTACGGGCGAAGTGCTAGGAAGCCTGCAATGCGACTGCGGCGAGCAATTACACGAGGCATTCAGTGCGATCAAAAGCAAAAGTTCCGGCGTTCTTCTTTATTTGCCTCAGGAAGGAAGAGGCATAGGGCTGGTGAACAAGATACGGGCATATGCATTGCAAGAAAAAGGAGTCGACACCGTCGAGGCCAATATCAAACTGGGCTTTGCCCCGGACCAGCGTCACTATGGCGTGGCTGCGGGGATCCTCAAAGATTTGGGAATCAGATCCGTACGCTTGCTCACGAATAACCCAGATAAGATTCAGGGTTTGGAGCAGCACGGTGTACAGGTTTGCGCACGTGTTCCTATTATAACAAGTGCCAATGGCAAGAATAATTTCTACTTGGCGGCTAAGCAGAAGCGGTTGGGACATCTTTTCGGGATCACCGGCGTGGAACCGTCAGAAGTCGAAAGCGCTAATGGAGTTGCCGAAAACATTTCCGACGGGATACCCGCCACATTGGGAACAGCAGTGAAATAATGATGACAAAGAACCAAAAATATCATTCGACCCTCCGCTTGGCTGCTGGTTTCGGTCTGCGAATGGAGAGTGAATGGAGCTGATGAATGAAGCTTTTTCTCAACCTCCTCCTAGCATTTCTCATCATTTTCATCGCTTTGCCGGTGGCGCTGGTTTTCAACACGATTGATTGGATGAGAGCGCGCGGCGATTGGGTGAGCTGGCGCAATAGGTCGCGCCTTGCGCAGAGAGAACAAGGAGGCAATCCCGTTTGACTCGATCTGCTGCTCTGGTCGTCCCTAAACAAAGGAGCGTAAAAAATGTCTGCTAAAGAAATAAAGTTCAGAGAGGAAGCCCGTGACAAGATTCTGCGTGGAGTTAATCTGCTTGCGGACGCCGTGGCTGTGACACTCGGTCCCAAGGGCCGAAACGTAGTGATCGAGAAATCGTGGGGCGCGCCCGCGGTTACCAAAGACGGAGTCACGGTGGCCAAGGAGATCCAGCTCGAAGACAGGTTCGAGAACATGGGCGCGCAGATGGTCAAGGAAGTCGCCAGCAAGACGTCGGACACGGCGGGCGATGGTACCACAACCGCTACGGTACTGGCCCGGGCCATTTTCAGCGAGGGGATCAAAATGGTCGTGGCCGGACACGACCCCATGAGCATCAAGCGCGGAATTGAAAAAGCCGTCGATAGCGTTGTGGCGGAACTCAAGAAAATTTCTAAGCCCACCCGAAACAGAAAAGAAATCGCCCAGGTAGGAACCATTTCAGCCAACAATGACAAGACCATCGGAGACATCCTGGCCGAGGCCATGGAGAAAGTGGGGAAAGATGGAGTCATCACAGTCGAGGAAGCAAAAGGGCTGGAGACCACTCTGGAAACGGTAGAAGGAATGCGCTTCGATCGGGGCTACCTCTCGCCCTACTTCGTGACTGACCCGGAGCGGATGCAGGCCATTCTGGAGGACGCCTACATCCTCATCCACGAAAAGAAGATTTCCAGCATGAAAGACCTCTTGCCCGTCCTCGAGCAGGTGGCAAAGAGCAGCAGTCCCCTACTCATCATTGCTGAAGACGTCGAAGGCGAGGCGCTTGCCACACTTGTGGTAAACAAGGTGCGCGGCACACTCCAATGCTGTGCGGTCAAGGCGCCGGGCTTCGGCGACAGGCGCAAAGCTATGCTGGAAGATATTGCCATCTTGACCGACGGCAAGATGATTGCCGAAGAGCTGGGAATTGAGCTTGAGAACATCACGCTGAAAGACTTGGGACGCGCCAAACGGATCATTGTAGATAAGGACAACACGACCATCGTTGAGGGCGCGGGTAAGAAGTCGGCCATCGAGGGACGGATCAAGCAGATCCGCGACCAGATAGAAGAGACCACTTCGGACTACGATCGCGAGAAGTTGCAGGAACGATTGGCCAAGCTTGCCGGTGGCGTGGCCGTGATCAAGGTCGGGGCGGCGACCGAGGTCGAGATGAAAGAAAAGAAAGCACGCGTGGAGGATGCGCTCCACGCGACCAAGGCTGCGATAGAAGAAGGGGTTGTTCCGGGGGGCGGTGTGGCGCTCATCCGCGCAAGCAAAGCTCTCAAAGATCTTAAGTTACCGCCGGACGAGCAGGTTGGGGCGAGGATCGTGCAGAAGGCCTTGGATGAGCCGGCCCGACGAATTGCGCAAAACGCGGGCGTTGCGGCCTCAGTGATCCTGGCAAAAATAAAAGAGGGCACAGGAAATTGCGGATTTAATGCGGCGACGGAGCAATTCGAGGACTTGGTAGAAGCCGGCGTTATCGACCCGACCAAGGTCGTGAGGACAGCACTCTTTAACGGCGCATCTGTGGCCAGCCTGCTAATTACCACAGAAGCTTTGGTTGCTGAAAAGGCCGAGAAAGAGACAGTTTCGGGTTCCGCAGAGTAATGATCTTGCAGACCGTATTTTATGTCAGAATCTCGGCACCCGATTAAATTCTCTGACTCCATGATTATCGTTCGGCGAAAGAAGGCCAAAGACAGAAAACAGGACTTATTTGCGAGTTCTTGGAAGGATATTACGACCATGGCAAAAGAATCGGCCGATAAAACGGGAACATCCGATGTGACATTCGATCTTGTTAGCATCCTCTATCATGCCTTACAGGGGGCCGAGACCTATGACCAATACATAAAAGATGCAGAGCAAGGCGGCGATAGCGACCTCGCGCAATTCTTCCAGGATACGAAGGAAGAGAACAGCCGTCGCGCCGAGCGCGCCAAGCAACTCCTTGCGAAGCACTTGAGTGGCGCCTGATCAGTGCCGGTAATTTGCAGCCTCCTTGCGAACCGCTTTACTATTAATTTAGACCTTCTCGATCTCCCAGGGCTCGGCAGTAGAAAATGGGAATGTCACAACACAAGAAATCCGTCGATCGCAAAATCACGCTTATCGCCAGCACCGGCGCAAACCAGACCATTGACCACCTGTTTCGAGATAGAAACGACTTGGAATGGCTGTTGGCCATTGGCCGAAACTGCGACGGTGAGATCTATTTCTACGACAGCGGCGGCGACATCATCGAAGATTTGGGCATTTTAGAGTACATAAAAGAAAGAGTTCGTGAAAGTAAATTTGGCAAGTCGGATAGTTGACGCGGCGCAGATATCGAGCTTTCGGCTAAACAACATTCAGAACTGGCGTCAGAACTGGCGTCAGGCTTCAGTTTATTGATTTTATTGTGGTCAGGGTTCTGACGTCTACGTCTTGGCTTTGTTCGGCCCTTTTCCAGTCAGTTAAAGTGCGAGATAGCGCGCGATCGAGTTTCCGCTCCGAAAACCTGCGAGGTCAAAGTCTCCGCATCCCGGATCGGCGCTGACCGAATAATAACACAGGGATTAAGGGAAAATCGAGGTCGTTTTCGTGGCGAGTTCTCGCTGGAAATTATTGTGTGGTAGAGTGCTACGGCAACCCGCTCAACAGACAGCCCGCACCGGTCACCGGCTGGCGGATGCGCATCCGTTTTTGCACGTACCAGACGCGGGCGGCGATCGGATGGACCACGGGCACTTCGAGGTCTACCTCCATCGGGACGACATCGACGACGCGCCAGGCGCCTGAGCCAAGCAGGTAGATGCCTTGCGCCGCCGGAAGCAGGAAAGGGGACAGGCTGGTTTCTAGAAGTCGTCGAATCCTCGCGTTGCTCCGTTCGGCATGGGGATCGCTCCGTTCCAAACATTCAAGCCGTTCCGATAATACTGAAGCACGTTCCAAAGGTTCCAGTCGTTCAAAACGATCAAGTCGTTCGACCGCGTTGCTCTGTTCAAAACGTTAGAGAAGAACGCGGGTTCAAGGTTGAACGTGCAAGGAAACACAAACTTGGCGGGACGCTTCCACGTTTCGGCAATTCCCAAAACGTCGAAATGACGATCGTCGCTTGGAATCCTAACTTGACTTAGCTCGCTCGCGCAAGCGAATCTTGATTCTGAATGACGATGGTCGGGTTAAGGCTCGGATTGGGAATGGCTAATTTTTGTTCCCGCAGTAAAGCGACGTGTTCTTCCATCCCCCATCTCGCTTGATAGAGGCAGTCCTCAACCGAATGGCCGACTCCGGTGAAGCCCTCCAGTTCTGGTGAATAAAAGCCGAAAAAGGTTGGGTCTGCAGTGGCCTCGATGACCAGCGAGTACTTCAAATCAATCATCTTACTTGTCCCCCTTAAGACCTGCCGCTTTAAGTATAGCATTGCAGGTTCCAGACGCGCGTTCCAACCGTTCAACCGCTCCGCTCCGTTCAAAACGTTACAGACTGAAGCCGATTCAAGGTTCAACGTTCAAGCAAACACAAACTCGGCGAGGAGATACTGATCCGGACTATTTTGTTTATGCGGCATGCTCAAGGGCGAGCCCTTCGATCCGAGAATGAACCGGCCCCAATCTTTTGACCGTGACCGCGATAAGCGGACACCCTTTTTTGGCCTGCTTCTTCGCCTTGCGCTCGCTCCAACGATTGAATTTTCCGTCTCCCGCCACCTTCATAAAG
>JAUYJC010000403.1 GCA_030688735.1 Deltaproteobacteria bacterium | reverse complement strand
CATTCAATGCCAAACTCAAGAACTTTCGCACCGTTGTGCGGGGCGTGAGAGACAAGAACTTCTTCCTGTTTCGAGTGGCGAAACTGTATGGTTGAAGCGCGCCGCCTTACTACGGCTACCAGTGGTATTGCGTATGATCCTCAATCAAGGCAAGCTGCCAATGGGCAAACCCGCCGAGGAGTGGCAGTTCGCCGATCTCGATGCCGGGTTCAAGCAAGCGGAATTTGTTCTGGAGGAAGCATTCGTGACGCAGGCGCTGTCGCATCATTGTATGGAGCCGCGCACGGCGATGGCCTACTGGCAAAACGGCAAATTGTACCTGCACGGCTCCTCGCAAAGCGTATCTTTCGTGGTGCCATACGCCGCCAAGCTCCTCGGCATAGACCCCGCGCAACTGGTTTTCATTAGCGAGAACACCGGCGGCGGTTTCGGCGCCAAGGGGACAGGCTATCCCCAATGGGGTATTCCAGTGCTGTTGGCGAAAAAGACCGGGCGCCCGGTAATGATGCGGGTAACGCGCGACGAGGAGTATGCCTTCGGCAGAGCGCGCCCTGGCTATCAAGGCTCGGTGAAGATCGGTTTCCGCAAAGATGGACGCATTACGGCTCTCGACCTCTACATCATTCACAGCAACGGCCCCTATGAGGGCTTTCCCGATTTCCGCAACTCTGCGGATGCCGTCTCTATTGTCTATCAACCGATGGCGATGCGCTGGCGCGGCACTTCCGTCCTGACCAACACTCCACCCCGCGCGCCCCAGCGAGGTCCGGGGGACAATCAAATCGCCGCGGCTATCGAGCCGTTCATCGACAAGGCGGCCCGCAAGCTCGGCGTCGACCGTGTCGCAATTCGCCGCATCAATGCCCCTACGAATGACGGCAAGATCGGCCCCAAACAGGGTCCGGTCACCAGTTCTTATCTGCCTGAAGCGCTCGACAAGGGAGCGGCCCGCTTTAACTGGGCGAAGAAACAGGCGCTCAGCGGTCAGCGAAAAGGGAGCAAGGCCATTGGCATCGGCGTCGGTACGGCATATCACTCCGCCGGCCGGACCGGTTTTGATGGATTGGTCGTGATCAAGCCGGACGGCAAGCTCTACATTCACAACGGCGCGGGCAACCTGGGGACATTTTCTTACGCCGCCACCTCGCGCACGGCGGCCGAAGTATTGGGCATGCCGTGGGAGCGCTGCGAGATAGTCTTCGGCGATACCGGCAAAAATGTGCCGTGGAATTCACCCCAGGTCGGCAGCAACACGAGTTTCACGTTGACTCGGACCAACTACGTTGCGGCGATGGATGCTAAGAAAAAACTTCAAGAGATCGCGGCGAAGGCGCTCAGCGGCGCGCCGGACGATTTCGACGTGGGCAACGGGCGGGTCTTTCTCAAGTCGGACTCCGCAAAAGGCCTGAGCTTCGCCGAGGCGGCGCAGCAGGCAATCAAGCTAGGCGGTAAATACAGCGGTCAGGAGTTGCCAAAGGATCTTAATCCGATCACCGCGCGCGCCGCGGCTGCGTTGGCCGGACAGGGCCTCGTCGGCGTGGCGAAGGATACATTACCGATCAAGGGAACGGTTCCCGCCTTCTGCGCGGCATTTGTCCAGGTCGAGGTGGATCTCGAGACCGGCCATGTGGAGATCACCGAATGCTTGGAGGTCGCCGATTGCGGTACCGTCATCCATCCCAAGAACCTCGGCAACCAGCTCGCGGGCGGAGCCGTTCAAGGCTTTGGATTTGCGTTGACCGAAAAACATGTCTTCGACACCAAGCTCGGGCTGGCCGCGACCAAGGCGCTTGGCACCGCCAAACCTCCCACCTATCTGGACGTCCCGCTCAATATGCAGTGGGACGCTGTCAATCAACCTGATCGCTTCAACCCGGTCGGCGTCAAGGGGATAGGCGAGCCGCCGATGGGCGCTGCTTCCGCGGCCGTCTTGTGCGCGATCTCCGATGCCTTGGGAGGCACCTACTTCAACCGAACGCCGGTAACATGCGACATGATCTTGAACGCGACTGAGAAGAGACCGCAGTCATTCAAGGCGTTCGAGGTCAATGTCTAAGAGGAGGATAGTGAAATGGCCATAATCCAAGACATGATGCCGGCCTTCGAACTGTTCCAACCCGCGAGCGTTAACGATGCCCTGGCTCTGGTAAATCGGCACGGCAAGGACGCCTGGGTGATGGGCGGGGGCATGGACAGCCTCGACTGGTTTAAGGACCGCGCCAAAAAGCCCAAGGTGGTCGTCGACCTCGGCCAGATCAAAGAGCTAAGAGGCATCCGCCAGCAGGGCGATGGGGTCGAGATCGGCGCCATGACCACATTGACCCAGGTTGCCACCAGCTCCCTCATTCAGTCGCGCTACGGTCTGCTGGCGCAGGCGGCGCGCAAGGTAGCCACGCCGCAAATCCGCAACCAGGGAACTATCGGCGGCAACGTGAGCCAAGACACTCGCTGCTGGTACTACCGCGCCGGCATGCAGTGCTATCGCGCCGGAGGAAACATATGCTATGCGGACACGCCGACGGCGATGAACCGCGAGCACTGCCTTTTTGAGGCTGACCGCTGCGTTGCGGTGACGCCTTCGGATACGGCTCCGGCCTTAATCGCGCTGGACGCCAAGTTCGTGATTCGCAACTCCAAGGGCGAGCGCGTAATCGACGCGGAAGATTTCTTCATCGCCCCGAAGGTCGACATTAAACGAATGACGATACTCCAAGCGGGAGACCTCCTGACGGCGATTCGCGTTCCAGCCACCTGGGCCGGCGCGCGCTTTTACTTCGAGAAGTTGAGCGACCGCGAAGCATGGGATTTTCCTTTGGTCAACGTGGCCTCGGCCATGATCGTCGAGGGCGGGGCCATCAAGCAAGCGCGCATCGTGGTCGGCGGCGTGGCAAACCGCCCATTCAGGCTCAAACCGGTTGAGGACAGCTTGCGTGGGGAGCGGGTAAGCGAAGAGACCGCCGAGCTTGCCGGACAGACGGCAATCTGGGGGGCCAAGCCGCTCAATCATAACCACTACAAAGTCTCGCTGATGAAGAACCTGGTCAAGAGATCCGTGCGGGGAGTCAAGGCTTAGGTGGAGTGGTTCAGGGAGGAGCGCAACCCTTGGGGCCAAGAGATTCTCATCGGCCTTTCCTGGGATCTTACTTGGGCCGCGGTTGTGCTAGGAGCGCTACTGATCGTGGCGCATGCTCTGCTCTATTACTGGCGCTGGCGTAGAGCCGGCGCGAAAACGATAAGCGAAACTCTTCTCAAGCAGCTGCCTGAAAAGATACTCCGCCACTCCGTCGCATCGAGGCTCTTTCACTGGCTGATGGCGGTTTCCGTCCTGATCCTTCTCTTCACCGCCTTCCTACCGATCTGGGGTATCAAGTTCGCTTGGGTGACGCCTCATTGGATTGCCGGCGTGGCGCTCACGGCGGCGATTATTTTTCATATCATTCACGCGTCGTTCTGGAAAGGTCTGAGGCTGATGTGGATCAGTCGCGAGGACCTAAGCGATGGATGGCTGGCGATCAAGCAGATTCTTGGGTCGGATGCAGCGCCTGGAAAGCCGGGCAAGAACCCGCTCGAAAACAAGCTGTTTCATCACGCCGTGTCAATCGCCACCCTAGCTACGATCATCACCGGAGTAATAATGATGGCCAAGGTCGACACGCCATGGTGGAACCGCAATCCCTACATTTTGGCCGATGATACCTGGGGGGTTATCTACGTTGCTCATGATGCGGGCAGCATAGCTCTCATCGCGCTGATTATGACTCACCTCTATTTCGCTGCTAGGCCGGAGAAGCGTTGGCTCACTCTTGCCATGCTGCGAGGTTGGATCTCCCGCGAGCGCTACCTCGAGCATTACGACCAAGGGCACTGGCCGGTTAGAGCAAACACCGAAGGGGAATCTTCCGCTTTCGCGGCAAAACAGAGCGAGGGTGCGGCTCAGCGAGCAAAGCCATCATGACTCAGCCTCCCGAAATCAGGCTTAAAGAGCGCATTGGCGCAGTGGAAGAGGCCTACGAGTTTATGCTCGCCTACGCCGCCCAGGGAGTCACGGGAGAAGAAGAAGGCGGCTCGACAACTGAGATACGCGCGCAGCTCAAACGCACCGACGAAGCGCTGGAGGGATTGGCCGCATTGGCTGAGGAACTGGTCGCCACGAAGAACCTTAGGCCGGCTCAGCCATACAGATCTTTTATCGGCGTGCTAGAGCGGGACGCCGCCAGCGCACAGGCTGCTGTCCAGCTCGCCCTCGCCCAGCGCGCCCTAAGCTCGCAACTCATCGACAATCTCAACGCGTTGATACATGTGCGCTCGCTCCTTACGGATATTTTTTTCATCGACGAGATTCTCAAACTGCAACAAAGCTGACGACAGCAGTAACGAAGGACCCAAATGTCAGCGAGCCACCCTACCGGTCCTTTCGTTATTCGACAAGAGTCGGGCTTACAGCAAATTCTTACTTTGCCAGTGTTTTGAAGAAACCTTCCTTGTCCAGTTCATCCAGAATGCTCTCGTCCAGGATCTTGTTGATATCAAGTGTTTTGCCTCCCGCCACCCTGCCCATCACAAACTTGGCCGTAAACTCAAGGCCCTCGCGATTGACTCGCGGCGGAACCTCGAACTTCGGCGCATAATAGTCGTAGGTCGCGTCGATGACGGCGGCTTCCTTCTGCCTGAGGCGCTTTTGATACACCCGGACGCCCTTTTTCTTGTCGTGTTTGAATTGATAGACGGCGTCGCTATGCGCTTTGAGAAATCGTTTGACGGCATCGCGATTTTTCTCCAGGAACGCACCGCGAACCGCAATCATGTTCATCGGGAAACTGGCTTTAAGTTCACTCAGGTGCAGGAGGATGCGGAACCCCAATTGCTCGGCTTTAAGCGTCTCCGGCGGCGACAGCACCGTGGCGTCAAGCGCCTTGGCGGAGAGGCCAACGAGTCGATTGGCCGCTCCACCGGCAGCCATAATGGTCACCGACTGAGCCGGGATATCCCACTCTTTCAGCGCAGCCAGGACGGCGAACTCATTGGCGCCGCCGAAGTTGACGACACCGATCTTCTTTCCCTTGAGCTGTTTTGGATCGCGAATTTCCGGCTGTGTCACCATGCTAAACGGGATCTTGTTCATGGTGCCGCCCACGAGCACGAGATCCGCTCCGTTGAGAATGGCCGTCAGAGCGCCGGCCGCATCGACTTGCGCGAAATGGAGGCTGCCGCCAAGCAGACCTTGAATTCCACGTGTTGTCCCCGGAACCAGGACCACATCGGCATCGAGACCGTATTTTTCCAATGCACCCAAATCCTTCATCGCCCATATGCTGGCCTGAAAACCGGCAGTGCCGCCATAGCTAATGGCGTAACGCTCCTGGGCAAATAGCGCCAATGGGGCGCCGAGCGAAAAGACGATTCCGAGCAATAGTTTCGCTAACATTGATCCATTCCTCCTTTGCAAGGGCACGTGTCGCGGGGTGTGAAATTCCCAGCCGATCCATGCGACGTAGGGTGCTTACAGTTTCTATCGGATCATCTTCTCCTGTCAAGGAGTCGAAGCTCTTTCTTGCTCGATCGAAGTTTCTCTCATTACCACGAAGTTCCGGGCGCGGCGGAGCCGCAACCAAAACTCTGAATATCTCTCGCAAAGCATGTCCTGAGCAACGTCGAAGGGACGCCAAGGCCGCAAAGGAAGAGCACTGTCATTTCGAACGAAGAGAGAAATCTTTCCTAGATCCCTCGTATTCGCTCGGGATGACAGGCATTGGGCCTGTCACTTAGCGTCTTGGCGCCTTGGCGGGAGCAATATCCGAATCCCAGAGTTTTCGACTCCCAGACAATTTGCGCAAGCTGCGCAAGTCTTCAACTATCGTAGTACGAAGAGCACGAAGTGAAGAAGTAAAAAAACATCAATGTCCGAAACCTTCGTGTACGGAGCCTTATATTAGGTCTGTTGCAAATTATCATATTGGAGATCATGTTTATGTGACACCGATTTCAAGAGCTTTCTGGAATGAGGACCATCGGAGCCTAATCCCTCTCACGAGGATCAAGGGCAGACTGTCCCGTCCAGT
>JAUYJC010000389.1 GCA_030688735.1 Deltaproteobacteria bacterium | reverse complement strand
GGCGAATGGTTAGGACTGGCTATCACGTCGAGACTACCGCCGGAGTTATGTGCGCCTACCAGCTCTACGAAATCGTTGACGGATAAATTATAGATTCTATTGACGCAGATTACCATTGAAGAGCTCGAAGTCGCGTTTTGTTGGGTTGAGCCGATTGTGGTTACACCATTAAGTGATATATTGATAAATCGTACGCCCACCGTGTTTGCAGCAAAATCAAGACAACCTGCAATCAAATATTTCCCGGCACCGGCATTAGCCGTTATTGTAATGCGGGATGTATTGCTGGTTGTGTCGTGCATCGCATCGGTATCGTAGCGTTCCTGGTTAAAGGTTATAGTTGTGAAAGTATTATTGGCGAGGGTTTCGGCTGCATCGTTGAAAACGCTCGCGCTGTGGTCGGCGGCAGATGCTCCGGTTGCTCCCGTGGCTCCAGTAGCCCCCGTCGGTCCGGTAGCCCCAGTCGGCCCGGTTGCCCCAGTCGGCCCGGTAGCCCCAGTCGGCCCGGTAGCCCCAGTCGGCCCAGTTGCACCGGTGGGCCCGGTAGCCCCCGTCGGCCCTGTTGGTCCAGTTGGACCCGTAGGACCGCTAAGAGCGACGAGGGTGATGTCCAATTTGGCCTCATGGGCGGTTAATCCGCTTTCTTTTGTGTCAAGTTGCAAATTGACAGAGCCATTACCGACGAGGCCGATACCGTTGTTGGCAAGGACTCCATCAAGCCAATCTTTTACGAGGGTGGTAACATCAATCGCTATGAAATTCTTGGCGTCTGCAGCACCGACCCCGACCGACGGCACCTCTGTAGATCCGAGAGTTGGGGAGGTATTAAAGGTGATGCTTGACTCATTCCAATCGCTCGTCACACGTACGACGTCAAACGAGCCGGCAGGTTTCACCGAGGTCACGAAGAGAACAAGGGTAGCCTTCTCAATGTCCGCGCCCACGGCACCGGCCGGCAGAGTTGAGAGGTCAAACTTGATAAAAGTTGTAGTCTTGCCGCTAACGGAAAGTGTTGCCGAATTGCCGAATTTGGAATTCGGACTGGCCGAATTAATATACGCATCGTCGGATAGAAGGGCCTGCGCTGCAAAGGAAAGACCCGGGCAGAGAAACGGGAGGGCCAGTGCGAGTAGAAGTAGTGCAGCCAGTGAACCGGTTTTATTGGGGAGAATCTTTCCCATAATTTTTGCGCTCAACCTTTCATGAAGTTCTAGATCCTAACTCGAGTGTACCCGCGTAAAAAATCTTGTTTAGAGTAACACGTTAACAAATGATGTGTCAATGAAATATTGCCCAAATCGAAAAGCGCGGCGAGATTGGCGGTACGGAAGCTGCGAAGCTCGCTCTCTTGTTCCGCGGGTTGTGACGGTGCGGCCATGGGTTATTTCCCTGCGTGTTCCCTGTGCGAAATCGTTGAGTCGCTCTCTGACCTCACTCAGTTCAAGGCTCCAGGCATTGAGTATCGTCGAAGGGTTCAAAGTTCAACGTCGAACTCGGAACCTTGAACTTTGAACAGCTCGCGCAGCGAGCGTTGAACCTTGAACTCTAAGGGGCGGCTACGGCGTCGCGCTCTCCAACAGCTCCGCGGCGCGTTCGCGCACTTCTTTATCGGGGTCCGATTTGGCTTTGCGCAGGGATTCGAGATCGCCGCGATCCGCCAGCACTTCCAACACCTCGAGGCGAAACCCAGGGTCGGGGTCGTTCAGTCCGCGCCGGATCAATTGGGTAACGTTGCTTCCTTCCTTGTCGGAGAGGGCTTCAAGCGCGGCCTCCTTAACTTCCCTGCTGGGATCGGAGAACATATCCGCCAGAGCCGAGTTGCTCTTGGGATCGTTTTTGTCTTCCAGGTCGTCGATGGCCTCGAGCTTTGACGCGACGCGGCTTTCCTCTTTGATTTGCTCCTGTGTTTTCTTGATCGCTTCAGCTTTGGGCTTCAGGTTGCTCGCGCCCGGGAGCCGGCCCGGCAAGCCGCCCAAGTTCGGCGCATTACCACGCGGTCCGGTAATTCCGACTCCCTTGGGCAGGACAATCACCCGGGCAAGCCGAGTACCCGAGTAGAAGTAGGCGAAGTTCAAACCGCGCAGAATTTCTTCCAGGGCATCCGCCGGCGCGAGGTCCTTTAAGTCAAGCGTTATCAAGTTGGCCGCCGCCTTTTCGTCCCTGAGTACGAAATTGATGCCGCACTTTTCTTCAATCTGCGCGAGGAGTTCCTGGAGCGGAACCTCCTCTGCGTGAACGCTGAGGCGCTCGTTTTGAAATTCGACGGCAAGCTTGGGGTTTACGGCGATGTCCGACTCCGGCTCATTTTCCGCCGCGAGCATGATGGCGAATAGTGCGAGGGCTAGAAGCTTCATTGGATCACATCGGTTTGCACGGGAGCGCCCAAGGTACCGCCGGATTTCTTATCGCCGCAGCCTTTATCCTTGACGCCTTTGGGCGGCGGGTTGGCGTCACGATTACCGGGCAAGGCGTCATGCGGACAGCTATCGTCGTCTGTGTGGATATCAACTTTACCATCCAGCACATCGTGATGGACCGTGGCGACATGGTCATAATCGCCCCGGTTCGGGTCGGCTTTGTTCAAGGGCTGAGGAGAGGCGCAATTGTAGGTGATGAGAAAATTCACCGTCATCGATTGTTTGGGCTTCAATACTTTCGCCCCGCCGCTGAACAGAGCGGCGTTCTTGGCGCCATTGAGGACAACGTTGGCTTCCTGGCATGCTTCAACACCTGAATCCACCTTGGTTACATTGAGACGAACCAAACCGGTGGCTATTCCATCACCGAGATCGACCGAATCGATGATTTCCGGATGGTCGCTGCGGTTTTGAATCCGCACCGTGACACCCGCCGTCACCGGGCTCGCCCCTTTGACCGTTGCTTTGGCGGTAATTTTAACTACCGCCAGGTCATGAATGCAACCCGGCAAGCGGAAGGAACCGATTTTGGTTTGCCAGCCTCGATCGCTCGTGGTGGCGTAGTATTCCTGGGTGTACCAGAAGGTACAGTCATCCACAGGATCGATCGAGAGCGCGCTGTAATCGCCCCAGCGGGATGTGTCGCTTTGCTGTGAGCCGCCGCCTTTTTGCAGCGTCGCCTCGCCTTGAAACAGGCCGCCGGGCGGATCGCTCGCCAGCCGTGACGCGTAGCGGATCGACGGAAACAGCTTTGAACCTGAAACACTATAACCGACGGCGATGTTGCCGTTGGCGTCCATGGCGGCGCTGCCCATCCATCGATGGTTGGAGTCGGGAGCGAAAGTCGCCTGCTCATTGATCACGAAACTGCCGCCCGGCGGAGTGGCGCGCAACTCGTAGTAGCGGATGCCCGCCTTGCCGGCGCCGGCGTTGACGGTGTGATTAGTGACCAGGGATTCGTGGGTGCCGAAGTTGCGATATTGCAGGCGAAACATCAGGCGGTCCCAGAGCGCGTCTAGTTTTCTTGTGGTGCCGCGTTGGGCGATGCAGTTGAACTCAAAAAAACTGCCACAGACTAGGGGATTAAACGATGCGGTTACCACCGGACTGCCGCCGTGCTCGGTAAAGGTCGAATTCCCCGGCGTTGCAAAATCGACGTGGAAGTCAAATATTCTTAAGCCGTCGCCCTGCGGGTCGCCGAGTTCGTCGGAGGTAAAATAGGCGAAATAGTTCGGTGTCCCAGGGGGCGGTTCCAGGCCGTCGAGATCGGCGGGGAGCATGCTGTAGATAAGCGGATCTCGGTTGTCCAAATCGAAATAGATGTAGCGAGCCGCGTCGCCGTTCAGCATCTTGTCGCGCTCGAAGGCGAACACTCCCACACCGACGAAGTTGTCGGACAAGTCGAATTGGTTGTCGCTCATAAAGTAGGCATCCGGCCAGACGCCGAATTTCGGAAAGTCGTTGAACTTATTGTTGGGCATCGTGAAATCGTAGCGATGGTATGCCCCGGTCGGATCGCCGGTCTGGGAAATCGCGATGCATTGGTGATAGGGCGGGCCCACGAACGCGAATTGGCTGATCAGCCAGCGGTCGGCGAGATGATCGTAGAGCACGATCGGGTCGCCGCCATCGCTTTCCAGGCCACCCAATGCCGGATCGCACGCTGTTCCAAGTCCTTGAAACAGGGTGCTAAGGGGCATTGGACCCACTAGCGATGCTCCAGTGGCTTTGTCGAAGACTTCAATGAGTACGTTCACAGCTTGAACATAGTGATTTGGTCCAACGTCGCCGACCGGGTCCGGCGGCAAGGAGGGAAGACCTGTGACCGTGATATTGTCCGCATTGCTGATGCCTTCGAACACGGTCGTGGGAGCAGGCGTCTTTTGGGCGCGGGCGAAGCTCTGTACCACGGGATCGATCGAGGCGAAAGCCTCTCTTAACGCGGATGCCTCCGCGCCTCTCGCTCTGGGGTGCCGGCCCAAGCGAAAAACCCGCGGCCTGGCACCCGTGGTGAAACTCGGCGGGGATTTTACCGGTGCGATATCGCGCAGCGGGGGAGAGAGATTGAAACGGTCGGCCTGGCGCACGACGGGCGTAAGCGCGTTGGTGGCGGCGATGGCGCTGGCCTCCTGCCAGACATGCCCGCGAAACGAAAGGTCGCACCAAGCGACGGCGGCCAGCGCGCACAATAATCGCACCCGGCGATTAGAAGTCCTTTTCCCCGA
>JAUYJC010000386.1 GCA_030688735.1 Deltaproteobacteria bacterium | reverse complement strand
CGCTCCCAAGCCCGCGGACTGCTCTTCCATCGCCTCGTTCAGCAGGCCGTTGCCGTCGCACCGACACCGTACCATCAGATCATTGCTGTCCGCGATCCAGCCCCAGCCCTGGGGGCTACGTGAGTGAAGGGGATACCCATTTTGGCTCATATGCCCCACTCATGGGCAAATTTTCCGGTGGATTTGCCCACCTCTTTGCCAACGGGCTCTTTTTTTGAGCGATGCCGCGGCCGCCTTGCTTATGTAACCAGCTAAGTTTTATGGAATTTATGTCTTTCCCGATTTCATTGGCCAATTAAGCATTGCTTGGCGCGAGTGTTGCGATGTATAAAAGGTACGACCACCAGCGAAGACTGGGCGATTAGGAAAAACAAATTAGACCGTGGCGGTTTCGGCCGCTAAGCCCGGAAAGTGAGCGACACGAATAACTCATCTCCGTGTTCATTTGTCATCCTCCCTGGTCGAGTCGCACCCTTGCCCAATTCGGAGACTCCGATGAAGCTTGAAAAATCTGGGTTCTCTTGTCCCCTGGCAAACGCCAATCTGACGACCCGTTTTGGTGTTTACAGTTTCGTTTGTATCGGCATCATGACGGCGGCGCTCTGGTACATCGTGTCCAACGATCTCACCAAGGACATGCTGGACCGAGAGTGGGAAACCACGGCGAAGATTGTCAGGGCAGAGGTCAAGTGGCACATGACCCCGGAGGATTTCAAAGTGCAGGATCTCAGCGCCGTGGCCCCGAGGTTCGAGGACTTACTTCGGCAACTCATCATCATGCCCGACATTGTTAGAATTAAAGCCTATAATCGCCAGGGCACAATTATCTGGTCCGACGAAAAACGGTTGATCGGAACCTCATTCTCAGATAACCCCGAACTTAAAAAGGCTTTCGGCGGCACTGTCGTGGTTGATTTAAGCCCGATCGACAAAGGGGAGAATGTTTACGAGCGGGGTTCCTTCCAAGGGCTGGTTGAGTTGTATGTGCCAATCTTCTCCGCCGACAAGAAAGAAGTCATCGGTGTGATTGAAACCTACAAGGCAGTCGATGATTTCTTTAAGGATATCAAGAGGGCAAGGGCCAAGGTTTTGATCGTCGCGCTGGGCGGCGGCCTGTTGTTGTATCTTGCCCTGTTCGCCATTGTTCGGCAGGCCTCGAGGAAGATCAGCGAGCAGCAGGCGAATCTTCTCAAGATGCAATCGGAGCTGGTCGCCTCACAGCGTATGGCCGCAGTGGAGAGACGACCGCGGCCGTGGCACATGGAATCGGCAACCCGCTTTCATCTATCCGCGCTACCGCTCAGCTCTCCATGCTCGACTGCGGCAGTCAAAATGGCCACGATCTAGCGGAGAAGATGCAATCCAACTTGCAGAACATCGTTCACCAGGTGGACCGTGTGCAAGGACGCATGCGCGAGCTGCTAAACTTCGCCAAGCCGTTAGAGCCTCATCCGAGCCTTGTGGATCTCAATTCTTTGCTGCGTGAGCAGATCGAAACCTTGCGCTCCCGCTTCGGCGACGCCGGGGTGAGTTGCCATCTGCGGCTCGATGAGAAAATCCCGAAAGCACATGTTGACCCGAATCATTTGGAACAGGCAGTTGCGGGCCTCCTGTCGAACGCGCTTGAGGCCACACCGCGCGGAGGATCTGTAACGGTCGGCACCGCTGTGTCTGCGCCTTCCGGGCAATCGCGTCTTGTTAATATCTCGATCGAAGACACCGGCGAAGGGATTCCCAAAGAGAACCGAGAGCGGGTATTTGAGCCATTTTTCACGACAAAACCCCACGGAACAGGAGTCGGGTTGTCTTTGACGAAAAAGTTTATCGAACGAAATGGTGGGACGCTTTCAATCTCGGACGGATCCAGCGGCGGTACCCGAGTGGAAGTTATTATTCCTTTGACTTAGGCAACCATATGGTAAGAAGGATTCTGGTTGTAGATGACGAGCAGGTCTTCGCAGCGGCGGTAGGAGAATATCTCAACCGTTGCGGCTATTCCACGGTTGTCAATTATTCCGGAGAACAAGCCCTTCAAACCATCGAAGAGGAATCGCCGGACCTCGTGGTCTTGGACTACTGCCTGCCGCGGATGGATGGGCTTCAGGTCCTGCGTAGGATCAAAGAGGGACACCCTAAAATTGTAGTTATTATGATGACGGCCTACGGGACAGGCGAGGGAGAGGTTGAGGCGATGAAGCTCGGCGCATTTGATTTCATCCATAAACCTGTCGATGTTCATGCTCTCCGGCTTGTCACGGAGAAAGCTGTCGGTACACTATAAACCTCGGTCAAGCGTCAATGATTTGTTTTTTGTCAAAAGCTACTCTTACCAAGCGTTTTGCTATTTATAGCTTTATTTGTATCGGCCTCATGACGGCGGCGCTCTGGTTCATCGTGTCCGACTACTTGATCGGCCAGATGTTGGAGCGAGAATGGCAGACGACTGCGCAGATGGTTCGGGCCGACGTTAGACAGTTGCTCACCGACGCAGATTTCACTGCCAAGGCCCCCCCAGCCGGTCGTAATCAGTTTGAGAACCTATTGGGGCATATAACGCTGATTCCGGACATCCTCCGGTTCAAAGTTTACAATCACGAAGGGGTGGTGATTTGGTCGGACGATCAGCGGGTGGTAGGGCAGGAATATCCAGATAACCACGAGCTTCACGAGGCTCTGGAGGGTAGAGTCGTCGCGGAAATGAGCTCGTTGGACAAGAAAGAAAATGTCTACGAACATGACGCGACGCGGAATGCCGTTGAGATCTATGTCCCGATATTCTCGGGTTCGACAACAAAATTGCTCGGGGTTATCGAAACCTACAAACGGGCCGATACGATTTACGAAGACATAAGAAAAGCGCGAACGGTCGTGTTGCTAGGCGCGGTCGGCGGCGGCCTGATCCTGTATTTATCGCTCTTTGCTATCGTACGCCAAGCCGCGAGAAAAATCGCCGAGCAGCAGGAAAATCTGCTGACGATGCAGTCCGAGCTGATCGCCTCCCAGCGGATGGCGGCGGTGGGCGAGATGGCGGCGGCGGTGGCCCATGGCATCGGCAATCCGCTATCGTCGATTCGCGCGGCGGCCCAGGTCGCAAAGCTTGACTGTGCCGAAAATAACGAGTGCCAATATCAGTCCGGAACCGGGACCGTGTTGGCAAACATCATCGAGCAAGTCGACCGGATGCAGAAGCGCATGCAGGGACTGCTCAATTTTGCCAAACCAATGGAGCCGCGGCCCGCACCGGTCGAACTTAATCCTCTCTTACGTGACATCATCCAAATTCTGGAGACGCGCTTTGCTGATGCAGGCGTAAATCCGAAGTTGGAATTGAGTACCAACCTTCCCAAAGTTCGTTTGGACCCGAACCAGGTCGAGCAGATTTTCATGGGACTCATCACCAATGCCCTTGAGGCGACGCCCAAGGGCGGGAGCGTCACGATTCGCACGCGAATCGAACCCGGCAACGGTGCATCGCCGAAGGTCACCGTTTCCGTCGAAGACACCGGTGAAGGTATACCTCAAGAGAATCGGCAAAGGGTTTTCGAGCCGTTTTTTACTACGAAAGCACTCGGCACCGGCATCGGAATGCCTATCGCGAAAAAATTCGTCGAACGGAACGGAGGAACGATTAGAATTTCGGACGCGCCCGGCGGAGGTGCCAAGATCGATGTCGTGTTTCCCTGGAACGGATTGAATTGAGAGATCTATGAACAAGACAGTACTGGTTGTCGACGATGAATCAGTCCTGGCGGAGGCCATGCGGGATTACCTCGGACGGCACGGATACGCGGTGCAGGTAAAGTTCTCCGGCGAAGAGGCCCTTAAGACGATTGACCTGGAGCCCCCGGATGTGGTCGTCCTCGACTACCGTTTGCCGCGCATGGATGGATTGGAAGTCTTGCGCAAGATCAAAGAAAACCGTCCCGAAATCGAAGTCATTATGTTAACCGCTCATGGTTCCGTGGAAGGCGCCGTGAATGCGATGAAACAGGGCGCTTACGACTACTTGAGCAAACCCCTTGATTTAGAGGAACTGCGGTTGGTTGTTGCCAGGGCGCTCCAGTCCCTGAGGCGGAGTAAGGAGCTGGATTATTTGCGCGGGCAGATCGATAAGGAAAATCCGTCGCGCGATATCGTCGGGGAATCGAATCAGATTGTCAGAGTCAAGAAATTGATCGATCAAATCTCGGCCATCGAAACCACCTCGGGCCGGGAATCTCCGGCGATCCTGATAACTGGAGAAACCGGCACGGGAAAAGAACTCGTCGCCCGTTCGATTCATACCAAAAGCGCGCGGGCCACGGCGCCGTTCGTGGAAATCAACTGCGCGGCGATTCCCGCCAATCTCCTGGAGGCCGAACTGTTCGGTTATGAGCGAGGGGCCTTCAGCGACGCCAAGGCCGCGAAAATCGGTCTGTTTGAGGCGGCGGACAGCGGGACGCTATTTCTGGACGAAATCGGCTCGATGGATTTAGGGCTACAGGCCAAACTCTTGAAGGCGATCGAAGAGAGATCGCTGCGGCGTCTCGGCAGCATTCAAAGCCGGCGTTTCGATGTCATGTTGATCGCCGCGACCAATCAGCCCTTGGAAAACGTCATTCAAGAACGCAATTTTCGCGAGGACCTGTACTATCGGCTTAAAGTGTTGGAAGTCCAGTTGCCGCCACTGCGAGAGCGGGGTGGCGATAGCGTGATACTGGCGGAGCATTTCGCCAAGTTGCATGCGCGCCGCTACAATCGCGGGGAGCGAGAACTAAGCGAGGCCGCGAAAAGCGCCATCGCCGCGTACAACTGGCCAGGCAACGTGCGTGAGCTGAGCAATGTAATAGAACGCGCGGTGCTGTTGAAAACCGGCAAAACCATCGAGCCCGACGACTTGGCCTTGGGTCCCACGAACATCCCAGGTCGGTCTGATGAAGCGAGAACCGGAGACGGCGAATTCGCCATCGATCTCTCTAAGGGTATCGTGTTGGAGGAGTTAGAGAAATCAGTTATCGAGCGCGTTCTTGCGCAAACCGGCTGGAACCGCACCAAGGCGGCCCAACTGCTCGGTCTCTCGCGTGAGACGCTGCGCTACCGAATTGAAAAGCATGATCTCAAGCCACCCGCGGGGAACGTCGATTGCTAAAATACTCCGACGGCCTGTAATTACGACCCCAGGATAGCAAATTCCCGGCTGAGGCCCCCGGGCGTTAGCCCGGGGGTGAAAGCCTCCGAAGGCTGGGAGGGTTTTGATCTGAGAGTGTGTGAAAAAATAGCCGTCCGCCCTTCGAGGGCCTCAGGACGAACGGCTAACTACTTGAATTTTTATCTATACCATCCCGTTCGTGGTGAGCGTGTCGAACCATGAACGAATTTTTTCACACACTCTGAGTTCTGTATTTCAAGTGCCACGGGCGTAAGCCCGCGGGTATCTACTCATCCTCAATCGAAGTCGGTTCTTCGAATTGGCTCTGAAGCGCCGGCTATGTCACCGGTATCATGATGTGCTTCTGATATGCTGGCCGGTCGCGCAGCCGTTGGTACCACGCGTCAAGTCTCGTAAATCTTGGCCGTTCGATGGGTAGATTAAACCAGCGATAGGCCCATACGCCGATGGGGATATCCCCAAGGGAGAAATTCTCGCCGGCGATAAACGCGCCGCGGGTCAGTTGATTCTCGACCATTTGCCAGGCGGCGCTGGATTTGTCCAATGCGGCTTGAACGACTTTGGGATCGCGTTTATCCGCCGGCATGCGGATGAGGTTCGAAAACAGTGGCACGATGGATGGATTCAACGCCGACAATTGCCAATCCATCCAGCGGTTGGCATTGGCCCGGCCTTCGAAAGTCGATGGCAGCAATCTTCCCTGGCCGTATTTCTCATTGAGATAGCGCATGACGCTGTTCGATTCCCAAAGGATGAAGTCGCCGTCTTGAATCGTCGGCACCAGCCCATTGGGGTTCATATTTAGATAGGCGGTTTCTTTGTTGCCGCCGAACTTGCCGCCCAAGTCGGTCCGGTCAAATTCGATCCCCAGCTCACCGCAGCACCACAGCACCTTTTGCACGTTGGATGAATCTGTTCTCCCCCAGATCTTGATCATGCGGTCCCCCCAAAATCTGTCGATTTTCTAGGATCAAGTTCTTATCATTATTTCTTCGCAATGGATACTTTCGTTAACATGGACTGTTTCCGGTGGCCTTTCCGTTTTCGTTTAGCTTTTTAATCTGCTACAGGGAAAGACTTCAAAATAGGAAGTGAACGGTTTATGACCCAGCGGATGGTCTCGTTTCTCGGCTTCTTCGTGCTCGCCTTGACCGACGTCGCTACGGCGACGGCACAAAACCAGAAAGAGGGCAATAAGATCTACGTCGCCTATTGCACAGCCTGCTATGGTGAAAAGGGCAAAGGAAATGGCACGGCCGCCCAGTCACTTCCCGTCAGGCCCGCGGACCATACCAATGGGGCGGTCATGAATCAGCTTTCTGATAAATTCTTGATCGAAGTCATATCAAAAGGCGGGGGGTCGGTAGGAAAATCTAGCGTCATGCCGGCATGCGTTGACGAAGGAGGCGTTCGGTCATTCGCAGTGACAGCTTCTCCATTTCAGTAACGATCCGATCGAGCTGACGTCCATTCGCAATCCACTCGCGGATACGCTGGGCTTCTTGCTCCGTGAGACG
>JAUYJC010000380.1 GCA_030688735.1 Deltaproteobacteria bacterium | reverse complement strand
GCGAATTTGTTCGTCCAGAAACTGACGAAATTCACGTTCCCATTCGCAACAACTGAAAAACTTTGCCTTTCGCACATCAAAACACGAAACCCGCATGTTGCACTCAAAAGTTAGGCGGCCGGTTTTCCAAAAAAATGGGGGTTTCGGTCGGACACTAACTATGTGAATAACTTGCGCCGCCTCGGATTCGCTGACGCGGACCTCGTGGACGGTGGCAGTGACCGGCTGGTCGACGCCATCGTTGCCTGGGGTGATATAGCTGCTGTTATCGATCGGGTTCGCGCGCATCAATCTGCGGGTGCTAACCATGTCTGCGTTCAAGTGCTGCCACCGGACCCCCAGGCCCTCCCGACCCGACAATGGCGCGAAGTCGCATCCGCGTTGCTACCGCACAAGTGAAACGGGAACCCATTGTTGTCTCTGCCTGGCTTCACTCTATTCACCCCGGATTCCGCAGTTGAAGTTACAATCTCAACTGAGCGAGGTGTGAGACTGGAGGTGAGAAGGCCCCCAGATCCGCAGCATCAAAGTCCTCTTGGGTATTTGGCAATCTATTGCAACCAGGTTACGGATTCCGCTCACGGCACCGGTGGTCGCAACGCGCTTAGAGGCAGAACTCCATTGCCTTCGCTACGGAAGGCTCGCGCCTCGCGCTTGCGATTCAGGAAAGATTGTCGAGATTGTTGGGCCTGATCCCGTGCCTAAACCGCTAAAAACACCAAACTGAGAGTAGAGCTAGACGAGTCAAACCAATGATTTCATTTATGAATTTTTTACTTAGTTGACATGTGGTTAAATTACGCGGTATTTTAACCACATGCTAACAAGGGCTCTAGGCCAAACCCTCAGGGACAGCAAGAAGAGCTTTCTTCTCCTGGGTCCGCGCCAGACCGGCAAATCGACCCTGGTTTCATCGCTCAATCCGGATCTTTTGATTAACCTCGCGCACGAGCCCACCTATCTCGAATTCACCCGCAACCCGCGGGAGCTTGAAGAACGCCTGAACGCGCTACCCGCCTCCGGCAAGCGACAAACCATTTTTATCGATGGGGTGCAGCGCCTGCCGAGCTTGCTCAACACGGTTCAGGCGCTGCTCGACTCGGCACCGCAACGCTACAAGTTCTTTCTCACTGGCTCCAGCGCGCGCAAGCTCCGCCGCGGCCAAGCCAATCTCTTGCCTGGCAGGATTTTTACTTATCACCTCGGACCGGTCGTGAGCCGTGAGATGGACTACAGCCTCGACACAAACCAAGCGCTTGCCCACGGCACCCTGCCCGGCATCCTGTGCGAATTGGATCTAAAGACAAAAGAGAAAACGCTTACGTCTTACGCAGCGACGTATCTCAAAGAAGAAGTTCAAGCCGAGGCACTTACGCGAAACCTTGAGGGCTTTGCCCGTTTCTTATCGATCTGCGCCGAATACGCCGGGCGGTTTTTGGACTTGAGTAAACTAGCGGCCGACTCCCAGATTGCCCGGCAAACCGCCGTCCGTTACTTCGAGGTGCTCGAAGACTGCCTAATCGTCCACCGCCTCGCGCCTTTCGCCAAAAGCGCGCGCCGCCGTTTAGTGCAACATCCACGATTCTACTTCTTCGATCCCGGTGTCTTGAATGGCTTGTTGGGCAACTTTCACCTGTCCGCCGACCGCATCGGCAATCTCTTCGAGCACTTAATCTGCAGCCAAATCCTATCGAGCGCTGCGGCCCTCGATCAAACCATCAATCTCTACGCCTACCGAACCGAGCACGGCGCCGAGGTGGATTTCATCGTCAACATGAACCAGGAAACCCTCGCCATCGAAACCAAAGCCTCGCGCACCATCGGCCCCAGCGATCTCCGCGGCTTCAACAGCTTCGCCGATTATTACGGCAAGCCGCACCGCGCCGTGGTGTTCTATCTAGGCTCGGAACGGCGAAAGATCGGACCTGTCGATATTTTCCCATGGCAAGAAGGACTGCGAGAAATAGGATTCTGAACGAACTTCAGTGGCGGCAAATCGCCGGGGCCTTCGGCTTCGCCTACCAACCCCAACGCGTCGCACCCCAGGTTCTCTATTCGGCTTTCCCCTTCTCGCGGCAGGCCGGGAAACGAACTCAGGGATTGATCTAAAAGGGGTCGGGAGTCTTTTCATTTTTCGGACAAGCAATTAAGCAATGCCTGACACCAGTGCCGTTTCCCTGACACCAGTGCCGTTTCCCACCAGTGCCGTTTCCAGGCCCTCCCGACCCGACAATGGCGCGAAGTCGCATCCGCGTTGCTACCGCGCAAGTGAAACGGGAACCCATTAGTCGAATGCAGGATGAGAATGACTTCCGATTCTTATCGAATCATCCTTTCTTTTTCTGGTAGTCCGCGCGAGGCTGCTCGATCCTTTTTTTTCTTCCCGCCACAATGAGGGCTAAAAAGGTCAACGTTCGAGAAAGTCTCCGGTCGTCTTTCAAGGACGGGATTTTTGCCGCCTTTATGAGCGGCGTTACCGAACATTACGCTACGCCCGTGGCGCTCTTCTTGGGCGCCACCATACAGCAGATCGGTCTCATCACCGCGCTGCCGAATCTCTTGTCTTCTTTGTCACAGTTCTTTTCCGTGCGAGTAATTTATTGGGTCGGCGGCCGGGTCAAACTATTGGTGCGCTTGGTTGTCTCCCAGGCGTCGCTACTGCTCTGTATCGCGATGTTGCCTATGCTTGAGATCCCTCACCGAGTGGAACTGTTACTGGGTTTTTTAATTTTCGCGGCCGTGTGTGGCGGCTTGGCGGGGCCGGCCTGGGGCAGCTTGATGAGCGATTACGTGCCGGCGAGGAAGAGAGGGCGATACTTCGGTTGGCGCAACAAGACCGTCGGCGCGGTGACGGTCGGCAGTGTTCTCGCGTCGGGATTGCTCTTGAATTTTTTTCCAGGGCCGTCTTACGGCACCGGCTTTTGGATCATCTTTTCGTTAGCCGCCGCCGCCCGTTATGTCTCCGCTTATTTCATCCATCGGATGGACGAGCCTCCGCAAAAGACGGATCCGGCCGCCGACTTTACTTTCTTTATGTTCCTGCGGCGTTTCCGAGAAAGCAATTTTCTCAAGTTCGTGGTTTTTAGCGGCTGTCTGAATTTCGCCACTTTTTTGGCAGCTCCGTTTTTCGCCGTTTTCATGCTGCGCGACCTCCAATTGAGCTACTTGACGTATATGGCGCTCCAGGTCGGCGGATCGTTGGCTTCGCTTATCGCTCTGCCGCTCTGGGGGCGGCACGCCGATCTCGTCGGCAACGTAAGAGTCCTTCGGCTCAGTTCGTTTTTTGCCGCGCTGATCCCAATCCTCTGGCTCTTCTCCGGCCATCCTGTCTACCTCATGCTGGTGCAAATGTTTGCCGGGTTTGCATGGAGCGGAGTGACACTCAGCGCCGGCAACTTCATTTATGACGCCGTGACGCCGCAAAAGCGGGTGCGCTGCATCGCTTATTTCAACGTCATCAATGGCGTCGCACTATTTGTGGGATCTTCCCTGGGCGGCTTCTTGGCCTCGCGGTTGCCACCGCTGTTCGGCTACCGCCTGCTCGGACTGTTCGCTCTCTCTTGCTTTTGCCGGTTAGGCTTTTACCTGATGCTGTCGCGGAGTTTTCGTGAGGTCCGGGTCACCCACGAGGTTTCCATCCAGGAGCTTTTTTTCAGCGTAGTCGGCATCCGCCCGCTGGTCGGCCCGGTGCGAGATTGAACCGAACAGCTTTCTTCGCTGCTTTTTTCTGGATGAAACCCGCGAGAAGCCCCACCACGGGCCTCGTATCAAACTGTGCAGGATTTAGGTGAGAGAAGGTTGTTTTTCTCTTCGAGATCTCTATGCGAAGCAATGGCTTGCGAGATCTCAAGCAGAGCCTGGTACAGGTCGTGCGAGCCTGCCGTCTCTTGCCGCTCGAACTGTTGGGTCGTTCACGGCTTTCATAGTATACGCCCATCGATGGCCATCTAAAGAGAAGCTCACTCGTGCCGCGTCGTTAACTTCCAACTGACGGGATTTCTGCGCTCTTGTGCGCATGTTATAAGCATAAGAGTGAACGTGTTAAGAGAAAAAATCGGCCAGATGTTCATGATCGGCGTTCAGGGCGAGGCGTTGAGCCGAGACGAGCGACTGCTCATCGAACAGTGCGGCTTTGGCGGTTTCATCCTCTTCGCCCACAATTGCCACGAGCCGAAGCAAATCATGTGGCTCTGCCGCGAACTCTGGGAAACCGGAACAGAGTTTCCGCCCTTCATCGCCATCGACCAGGAAGGCGGCAGGGTTCATCGTCTGCCGCCGCCATTCACCCACTTCCCACCCGCAGCCGCTCTGGGCCGGACAGAAAGCGCCGAGCTGGCTTACAAAGTTGGCTTGGCGACGGCGCGCGAGCTTTCCGCCGTCGGCATAAACTTAAACTTCGCTCCCGTGCTGGATGTTCATTTGAATCCCAGCAACCCCGTCATCGGGGATCGCTCGCTCAGCACCGATCCAAAAGCAGTGATCCGCCTCGGATGGGAGATCGTTCGAGGCCTGAGTGAAGGCGGCATTATTCCGTGCGGCAAGCATTTTCCCGGCCACGGCGACACGGACAAAGACTCGCATCTGGCTCTGCCGATCGTGGTAAAATCCCTTGTGGAATTGAAGGCCGTCGAGTTGCCGCCGTTCGTCCGCGCCTGCCGGCAAGAAATCGAAACGCTGATGACCGCGCACGTTCTCTATCGCGCACTGGACCCGGAATTTCCCGCGACCCTATCGGAGAAAATCGTCACCGGGCTGCTGCGCCAGGATTTGGGCTACGACGGCGTCGTCTTTAGCGACGACATGGAAATGAAAGCGATTAGCGCCAACTACGGCGAAGAAGAGGCGGCCGGCCTGGCTGTCCGCGCCGGTATCGATGTGTTGCTATTCTGCCACGAGCTGCCCCGAGCGATGAGCGTCCACGAGTTTCTTTGTACCGAAGCGGAACGAGACGCCGCCGTGCGGGCGAGAGTCGAAGAAAGTTATCGAAGGATTACCCAACTAAAGAACGGCTGGCTGAGGGTATTTACCGGCGGCGATGAAACGGAGATAGCGAAGCGGCTCGCGTCGTTGGATCACCGACGCATCGTCGAGGAGATTCACGGCAGCTTGTAGGCGCAATGTCGGGACGCCTTTCCTTATTCGAGAATCCCTCTTACTGGAATCCGGATAGAATTCCATCCGCACATAGGAATCATCTGAAGTTGACACTAAGCTACGTAGTCGGATACCCTCCCTCTCAACTAAAGCGCCCATGGCATCGCAACTGTATACACTCGCTCAGAGTAGTCTACCGAGGCCTGACCAACAGCGTCTCTCCGAATTTGAGACGTGGCTCTCCGATATCAACGAGCCTCAGCTGGACAGTGCCCGCCTATTGGCTAACGTGCGCGATGAATGCCATCTTGTCGGTGCTGGAAATTTCGGCGATCCAAACGAGCTCGCTGCTTTTCTCAAGGCGTGCGGGCAGGCGCATTCAAAAGCGACATCGGAATTGCAGCGTCGGGACGGATACTCCTCAACTTGCTCCGCTTTTGAGTTGAAAGGCTTGGGCGTAGAACAAACGAGTTTGCCGCCCGGGTTTCTAAGGTACTCTACCAGCAAAACCGTGGTCACCACGTTGGTGGAGCGGATGCTAGGCAAAGTGGCTCGGCGAGACTTCGACTCAGGATTGATGTCCATCGAGGACGCATTCAACCGCATCGCAATCTACTGGAGTGCTGCTCGCCTAACCGACGCCGAAATGCTGGCACGCTCCAACGCAGTGTTTGCTACTTTCGAACACAATGGTACTGCGCCACGCGATGATGCCAGAGCGTTAGCGGATGCCCTCGCGCTTCCAGTCTTGCTGCGCGTGGGTGCCGGGGAGGAGATTCTATTCGAGTTCTTGTACCAAAGGGATTCGGTACAAGGCTATCGTTTCCCCACAGTAGCTGATGCCGGGAGGTTTCATCTCTTTCAGCCAGCGCCCGAGGTCGTACCAGACCCAGCGATTCAAAACACGCTGTGGGGATGGACGCGCCCTATGGGTGGTCAACAATCCCAGCCTGAGATCGTTCACGAGAACGCACCCTTGCGCGTGATCGATAGTGCGCCTAGATTAGTTGGGAGAATGACCGTATGAAGCAGAAGGAATTCAAACTGACCTTCCGCGACGATGGGACAATCGACCCTCAGTGTATTGAACAAGCCGGTCTCCGCTGGGTGAAGACATGGCTGGTAAGACGACTATCTGGCGACGATCCCTTCGTGCCCTTGGACAAGCGAGTCGATGAAGACCCAGACGCCTTGGTCGTCGGACTGCTCCGCGACGCCGGGCTCGCTCATCCGGCATCCTCGTTGATTTCCAAGGCGGTCCTGTCACTTCTCGACCAATCCGCCAAGCGTGCTCCCGAAGTGCCTCCGTATTTCAGCAACACCTTGCGGCTGTGTCAGCAAGTTCGGATTCCAGATACCAGCACGTGGTTTACAGACCAGTTGGCCCAGATCGCGAAAGCTCCTGCGCGTGCAGAAAAGCGCTGGGGCGGCATCGAAGGGACAAAGGAGATAGTTTACGCTGGAGCCGTCCAAGCTCCGGGTCTCCCATCTGCCGCGTCAAGAAAGGCTTGGCAGGACCTACTCAAAGTTCCGCAGTACGCCACACTCGCACTCACTGGTCTATGTCGCTCTTTCGAAGACCAAGTCACCCACATGAAACCTTGGTGGCGCAGATGCCCAACAACGGAGCGGGATCTTGAACTCAACCAGATGCTGTTCACGGGGCTTAAGACAGAGAGTGAAAAGGCTGTGCTGGCAATTCTGAAGTCGTCAGGCGGGTCATTCCCGGCGGATCTGAAGGAGGCCATAAATCGTGCGCTCCGTGAAAACGGTTCACGCGTAGTATTTTCGGATTCGGCCAAACAAAACCATTCGCGAGAGGCACTGTGGGGAGCGATCAAGGGAGCGGGACAAAAATCTCAATACGTTCTAGCCGCCGCATAGAGACCTAAAAACATGACCAGCATCGTGACATTTTACTCATACAAGGGTGGCGTCGGACGAACTATGGCCCTCGTCAACACGGCTCACATTCTTGCAAGAGATGGCTGGCGTGTTGTAATGGTTGACTTCGACTTAGAAGCCCCGGGTATGACGCACTTCTTCGCCGACATCGTCCGAGACCGTCCTCGTACGGTCGAACACGACGCGCTTGATCTTCTACTTCACGCTAAGCAGTCGCTCCAAGGCGCAGAGTCTGGCGAGCGCGCACCACAATTTCCCCGTTCCCTTGCTGAATACGTCGTAAACATCAAATTGCCACCTGAGTGGGTAGAGAAGGGTGACGAGGGAATCCCTTACCGGAACGGTCGTCTGGATTTAGTTCCGGCAACGCTCGAACCGATAGAAGCCGAAGAGCCACCGGAGTCCGAACCGACGCACGATTATCTTAGAAGAATGGATGATCTCGACCTGACCGGTATCTTCGCAAAGGATGGGCCGCGCCATCGCTTCGGCGATCATGTCCGAAAATATTTATTGAACGCACGCTTCCGGGCCACCGGAGACGTGCTCTTCACAATGCGTGACCACATTGAGGCTGCATACGACATAGTGTTGATCGATTCCCGGACCGGGCTAAATGAGATATCCGGCTTGTGCATCGGCCCTCTTTGCGATGCACTGGTCATCTGCGCTGGGCTAACTCGTCAAAATATTTATGGCACTCGCTACTTCATGGAGAAAGCCGGTCTTCTTAACCCTGAAAGAGCAAAGCCATTCCTCGTGGTTGCCGGCCCCGTTCCGGTTTGGTATTCGCGACAGTCGGAAACACAAGTTAACCTTCTGAAGCGGGAATTGAATACGGACAAAGTTGTTAGTGTGCCCTACCATCCCGCGGCGGCGATTAACGAGACTGTGTTCGTTATCCAAGAGCCCAAAGAACCTATATCCAAGGCATACGAGGAGCTTGCGCCTGATGTCGCAGGCTTGGTCAGAGAGGATACGCGAGGCATGTGGGAACGAGAGATTCAGCATCTGACTATGGATGGGCTACACAGGGAGGAAGGCAGCACGCTGAACGTCTCACAGGAAGTCGCGAAACGACTTAGTGCGAACCGTCTCAAAACACACAGGTACAGTTTCCCGCCGCGTGGTTTTTTAGCATCGTTTCCTTCGGCTTGCACCGTTGCCTCTTTGCCCGCTGAAAAGGGCCGTGAGATTGGCTGGGATGCTATTGTATCGATGAGTTTGGCTGTGGCCGTTTCAGCGTATCGACTTAAGTCGGATCGTCCCTTCAGGAGAGCCTGGAAATTGACGGGTCAATTGGACGTCAAAGACAACGCGCTCAAATCTGACTGGGCCGTTCGTTTGCTTTTCTTTCAACTCCGCGTTTTAGGTTCTGTGCCATCGGAAGAAGTATGCTCAGATCACCTTCAAGGTGCACTGAGATGGGTTAGAGCGCTTAAGGGGGAGCACCCCTATGATTCTCGCGCTACCGTCCAACTGGACAGCGTGGTGACCTCATTTCTAATGCAGGGTTACAATACCACTTGGAGCGTTCACCCTCAGCCGGAAGCATATGAGAAGCAATTTGAGAGCCTCGTTGACAGATTGGATTTGTTTGCTGAGTGGCGCTCAAGCTCGCGTCGCTTTTCCCAGTGGATGTTCTCCAAAACACCTGAATTTGTTGGGAAGCTCTCCAGCTCTATCGTGTTGGAGATGATGAAAGCTCCTGTAAAGGAGAGGCGGCGCGCACTTTCTCAAATTCTGGAAAATGTTCGATTGCCTGAGGGGCTGAAAGACCTCGCGTCCTCACGATTCCTGTTCAGTCGGGAAAAATTCGCTGCGAGATGGCTTCAAGACATGCTGTCGCAATGGGATTGGGGTGATCTTGAGCGAACTTCACCTTCGCCACTCGGTTTCTGGATCGAGCCGCTCTTAGCTTCTGCCACCGCTTACGTAAAGGGAGTTGACGCAGTGGATGAAACGCTCGCTTGGATCGTACTATCAAAGTTCTCACACGGGTACGCATGGCGAGTTCTTGTGGACTGGAGATATTTGGAATCCGTTAAGAGTCACCCCTCATTCGTCGCGTTCCTTCGGCAAGAAGACGAGGAAGTCGAGAAGATCGAATCCGCGATAGACCGGGGCGAATACCCGCTCTGATAACTGTTCGCAGCTCGGTGATCACGTCCCCACTCCGCGATCATTGCGTCTCGGCGGCGCGAGTCACGGCAGCTTGTAGGCGCTATATTCGATGAGCTTCTTAATGTCGTGCTGCAACTCCCCTTCCCATTTCTCGATGAGAACATCGGCGGGACATTTACCCTGGAACAGAAGAGTTTTGAGCGAGCTTAGATAAATCGTTTCATCCTCGCCTAGATCATTCGGCGCGTTTTGCCGGCGCAATCCTTCCCAGGCGATTTGAAATAATTCCTTGGCCAGATCGAACAGCGAGTAGCGGCGAATGCGCGCCGCTAGGGCGTCGCGGTGCGAATCGAGATAGACCTGCATCCGCTCATCCCAGCTCCAGTCCTTGACCAGATCCCAGGCGGCTTGCAGGCAGTCGGCGTCGTAGAACGCGCCTTTGACGAGCGCGGGCAGGGCCAGCATCAATTCCGGCGGTTGGCTGTCGACCGAACGCACTTCGATGTAGCGTTTGATCCGAGTTTCGGGAAAAAGCGTGGTGAGGTGATCGTTCCAATCCTCGAGGGTCGCTCTCTCACCGTTGTGGCCGCGTTCCAGGAACTGGCGGAACGTCATGCCGGTCATGTCGATGTAATCATGGTGCCGTATGATGAAATACATCGGCACGTCGAGGGCGTATTCGACGTAATGAGCGAAGCTCACCTCCGGCGAAAAGGCGAACTTGAGCAGCCCGCTACGGCTCTTGTCGGTGTCGGTCCAGATATGTTCGCGGAAGCTGCGATAGCCGTTCAGTTGCCCATCCGAGATCGGCGAATTGGCGAACATGCCGACGAGGATCGGCGCGAGACCCATGCCCGTGCGGAATTTCGCCATCGCGTCTTTCTCGTCGAGGAAATCGATGTTGGCCTGCACCGTGGCGGTCTGCTTCATCATGCGTTGGCCTAGGCTTCCCACCTTGGGCATATAGGGTCCCATGATGCGGTAGCGCTTTTTCGGCACCCACTCGATCTCCTCCAGGCGGCTCACCGGCTGCATGCCGAGGCCGAGGAATACGATATCGAGAGGATCGGCGACCTCCAACAACTCGCGGATATGGCGTGTGAATTCGGCGTAGGTACAGTGGATAGTTTCACAGGGTTCGCCGCTCAACTCAATTTGGCCGCCGGGCTCCAAGGTGATCATGGCGTTGTCGCGCGCCAGGGCGATGATATGGCCTTCTTGTTCTTGCGGTTCCCAGCCGAAGCGCTCGATCAGCTCGCGGAGAATGAACTCCACGCCGCGCCGGCCGAAATAGGGAATCGCTTTGGCCGTGCTGCGGTCGATGCCGACTTTTTCGTACTCGGTGCCGACGCGCCAGCGCTCCCGCGGTTTGCCCGCGTCGTGGAAGTAGACTTCCAGCTCGGTTTTTTTTTCAATGACCGACATGGGTGCGAATATTTTGCTGGTACGGCGGTTGAATGACGCCCTTTTCCGTGATGATCGCCGAGATGAGCTCGTGCGAGGTCACGTCGAAGGCGGGATTAAAAACCTTGGTTCCCTTGGGCGCCAGGGCCTTGCCGAAAATATGGGAAACCTCTTTGGCATCGCGCTGCTCTATGGGGATCTCTTTACCGGAAGGACAATTAAGGTCAATGGACGATGTCGGCCCGGCGACGTAGAAAGGAATGCCATGCCGCTTCGCCAGCACCGCGATCGTATAGGTGCCGATCTTGTTGGCGACGTCGCCGTTGGCGGCCACCCGGTCGCAGCCCACTACAACGGCATCGACCTTGCCCGTCTGCATCACATAACCGGCCATGCTGTCGGTAATCAACGTCGCGGGAATCTTCTCCTTCTTAAGCTCCCAGGCGGTCAGCCTGGCGCCTTGCAGAAACGGACGGGTCTCGTTGACGAAAACGTCAAACTCCCGCCCCGCCTCCTTCAGGGCGCGCATCACGCCGAGAGCGGTGCCGTAGCCGGCGGTGGCCAGCGCCCCGGCGTTGCAATGGGTCATCAGATGGCGGGCATTGCGCAGCATTTGCGCGCCGAACTTGCCCAACTGCTTATTGGCGGCGATGTCTTCTTTATAGATTGCCTGCGCCTCATCTTTCAAGAGTCGCTTGACCACGTCTACGCCACGGCTGCGATTGACCGTGTAAATCTTGCGCATGCGCTCCAGGGCCCAGAATAAATTCACGGCGGTAGGACGGGTTTTGGAAAGCGTCAGGAAAATACGCTCGAATTCGCGGTCAAAAGTCTTCACCTGCGCCTTGGCGGCCCCCAGGGCCACGCCCATGGCCGCCGCCACGCCGATGGCCGGCGCGCCACGAATGACCATCTCGCGGATCGCCCGCGCCACCTCTTGGTAATCGCGGCAGACCCGGTACACCTCTTTGTGCGGTAAGAGCCGCTGATCGAGCATGACAACCCGGTCATTTTTCCATTGAATCGTTTTTACCGCCATGGAGATGTTCCTATTTTCGCGGAGACCGAGTATATTCGCTGGAAGAAGGAAGCGTCAAGAGCCGCAGTGGATTTTTATCAGATCGTAGGTTATCTCACCGGACTTCTTCTGATCAGGCCGGAAATGGAACCGGCGACGCTGTTGCGCACGGCGTCGGTGGTTCACATTCTCGACGCCGTTCTCTGCCGCGTCGTCGCCGGCCACAGCGGGCGGCGACGAACTCCCTGGACCATCGCCGGACTCCTCTTCGGCGTCTGGGCGCTGGGAATCTTGTTTCTATTGCCGGCGAAGGGACGAGGCGGGCAATAGACGTTCAAGGTTCAAAGTTCAACGTTCAAGGTTTCGGACTCCATGTGCCGAGTTCAACGTTGAACCTTGAACCTGGAACTTTGAACGTTCCTATTCCCCCTCGGCGACCACATAGGCGAGACCGTGCTCGGCAGTGTGCGTGATCGAGAGCGCCCAGCGGCGAATGCCCAGCTCTTCGGCGAGGCGCGCAGTCTTGTCATGCAGGACGATCTCCGGTTTGCCGCTAGGCGCCCGCGTTACTTCGATGTCGAGCCAAGTAACCTTCGCGCCCCAGCCCCGGCCGAGCGCCTTCATCACCGCCTCCTTGGCGGCGAAGCGCCCGGCGTAACTCTCATAGCGCCCGCGCCGCTTTTTTTCGCAGTATTGAATCTCCTTGGGCGTGAACACGCGGTCGCGGAAGCGCTTGCCGATGCGCGGGTCTTCCAGCGCTTTTCGGATGCGTTCGACTTCTGCAAGATCGACACCGACGCTAATGATCATGGCGGCAAGGGTAGCCTCCCGTGAGACCCGCTGTCAATGGACTTTGAGGCAAATGCATATTTACATTGACTGGGCCGTCCGCTTCGCGTAAATTTTTGTCCAAAGAGAGGAGACAAACCATGACGCGACGAATCTTTTCCGTTCTGCTGTTTTCATTCTTCTTGACGGCCCCGCTCGCTGCCTGGGCGCAAAAGGGCAAGATCAAAATCGCCGTTCAGGCGCCGCTCTCCGGCGAACAGGCCGCCCTGGGCGAGCATATCAAGCTCGGCGCGCAACTCGCCGTCGAGGAAGCGGTCAAAGCGTTCAAGGCGATGGGGTATGATCTGGAGCTTGTCCCCCAAGACGACCAGGCGAAAGCGGAAGTCGGCGTCGCCAACGCGCGCAACATGGTTGCCGATCCCAATGTTTTGGTCATTGTCGGCCATTTCAATTCCGGCGTCGCGCTGCCGGCGTCCGAAGTTTATAAAGACGCTATGCTGGTGATGATCTCGCCGGCGAACACGGCGACCGAAATCACTGACCGCGGTTATCCGAACGTCAATCGCGTCTGCGGTCGTGACGATGTCCAGGGTCCGGTTGGCGCGCGGTTCGCGGCTCAAGAGCTGAAAGCAAAATCTGTATACATTATCCATGACAAGACTACCTATGGCCAGGGTGTAGCCGAGAGCTTCCGCAATGAAGCCAAGAAACTCGGCATGAAGGTTTTGGGCTTCGACGGCACCGAAGAACGTGCAAATTTTGCGCCGATGATCATTCCGATGAAAGCGAAAAATCCGGCGTTGGTCTACTTCGGCGGCATCTACCACCAGGGTGGACTATTGCTCAAGCAGATGCGCGAGAAAGGCGTCAAAGCCATGTTCATGGGGCCCGACGGCGTCGACTCGGAGGAAATGGTAAAAATTGCCGGTGCGGCTGCGGTCGGGAGCTACTACACCAGCGTCGCGCCGCCGCGAGACGCGACCCCGGAGACCGCTGCTTTCGCGAAGAAATATAAGCAGCGTTTCGGCAAGGACATCGAAGCATTCGGACTGTACGGCTACGATGCTACGCTCGTGGGGATCAAAGCGATGGAACAGTGGCTCAAAGCGAATCCGAGCAAAAAGCCGAGCCGTGCGGAGGTGTCCGCCGCTGTGCGTAATATCAAAGGGTTCAAAGGCGTCACCGGGTCGATCGAATTCGACAACAAAGGCGATCCGATCAAAGCGAAATATTTCGTCTTGCAGTTCGACAAGCGATCATACCCCGGCAAAGTGGTGAAGGTCGTCGAGCAGCAAGCGCCGGCGGCGGTCAAGAAGTGAAGCCCCCGGCAAGCCCATGGCACTGTCCCATACCGCCGCGGGGCGGAATCCTGAGCTAGCGGCCCCGGCCAAGGCCGGGGCGCGAGTCGAAGGGTCGTAAGCTAACGCATGACAATCGAGACCAGAGAATCGAGGATGGAGGATCGAGGATCGAGGATCGACCGTCCATCCTCGATCCTCCATCTTCGATCCTCCATCTTCGATCCTTGACCCGGAAGCCCCTTTCCCAGCACGACGAATGAAAAAGAAACTGCGCGTCGCCATACTCTTCGGCGGGCAATCCGCCGAGCACGAGATCTCGCTTATTTCGGCCAGAAACATCGCCGCCGCGATGGACAGAAAAAAATATCAGATCATTGCCATCGCCATCGACAAGCAAGGGCGCTGGTTTATCGACGAGGGCGCGCGTCTGTTGTGCGAATCGACACCATCGCGGGTTGCATTCCGAGACGGCAGCAAGGCCGCGGCGGTCTTGCCGGGATCGACCGCGACGCCGATGATCCGGCTCGCGCCGCGCCGCGCCTTGGGCCGAGTGGACGTTGTTTTTCCCGTGCTCCACGGACCCTTCGGCGAGGACGGCACGGTTCAGGGTTTGCTGAAGCTCGCCAACCTGCCGTTCGTCGGCGCGGGGGTTCTTGGCTCCGCCGTCGGCATGGACAAAGACGTGATGAAGCGGTTGCTCAGAGACGCGAAGATTCCCATACCGAAATTCCTGGTTTTCGAGCGTCAAATGTTGCGGCAGATCAATTACACGTCGGTCAAGCGCGCGCTCGGATTGCCGCTTTTTGTCAAACCGGCGAATCTTGGTTCGTCGGTGGGCATCAGCAAGGTGACCCATGAAAAAGAATTCGGTCGCGCGCTGAGAGAAGCTTTCCGCTACGACAACAAAGTCTTGCTCGAAGAGGGCATCAATGGCCGGGAGATCGAATGCTCGGTCCTGGGAAATGAAAAACCCATCGCATCGTTGCCGGGAGAGATCATAACGCGCCACAACTTCTATTCCTACGATGCGAAGTATCTTGACGAAAAAGGCGCGCAACTGATTGTTCCCGCCCGCTTACCGAAGCGAGTGGTCACGCGTATTCAAGAGCTTGCGCTTAAAGCTTTCAAGCTCCTGTGCTGCGAGGGGATGGCTCGCGTTGACTTCTTTTTGCGCGGCCAAAGCGAGATCATCGTCAACGAGATCAACACCATACCGGGTTTCACCAAGATCAGCATGTATCCCAAAATGTGGCAAGCGAGCGGCATCTCCTATGCCGAGCTCATCGACCGGTTGATCCGGCTGGCGCTGGAGCGGTCTCAGAAGGAAAAGAACTTAAGAACTTCCGTTTGATGCCGATCATCGGATTTGAGGGGGCTTTGAAACCCTAGATCCGAATTGGAATCGGCCATCATGGCGCTCAAACCGCTAAACCACGACGATCCGCTCTATCAGCTCTTGCGCGACGGCAATGTCAAAGAATTCAACCGGCGCAAGTCCGAAATGGAGACCTGCCAACTCATCTCCTGCGACCTGCGATACGTGGATATGAGGGGCATCGACGCGACGGGTATCGATTTCAGCAACAGCTATTTTCGCTCCGCGGACCTGCGCGGCATCGACTTTTCCAAGGCCTGGCTCGAAGGCGCCAGCCTCAACAGCGCCCGGATCTCCGGCGCCTACTTCCCCGCCGAACTGGCGCCCGAAGAGATCATCCTCTCCGTCACCCACGGGACGCGCCTGCGCTACCGGAAGTAGCCGGGTCGCGTCGTCCCTCACGAACTCCCGATCTCGCCTCTGCATGCGGCTTCAGCGGACAAACGCACGGACTCCCAGGCACAGCAGCCATAGCCGCTCCCTAACTTCATTCTGCTCGTTGACAAATCGGCCCCATATCGGTTAATTCAACAGGGCGCGAACGTGCAATCCCGAATGCCGATCATTTCAATCAAAGGAGGATTTCAACCGTGGTAATGCTAGGCACCGACATGAAAGTCGCGGAGACCCCCAAGGAAGGCCTGAAGGACTATCAGAAGTCCGATCCCTACGCGGAATGGCTGAAAAAAGAAGGCGTGAAAGTTTACGAAAAGTATTATTTCCCCAGCCTGGCGAAAATCGAGCTGGGGCCATGGGAACGTAAGGGAGGCAAGGGCGCGGTCATCCACATCGACAATCGCCACATGCCCAACGATTGTCACGTCGTCGAGATCAAGCCCGGCGGCAAGTCCGAGCCTGAGCACCATATGTACGAGCTTACGTTCTATGTGATCTCGGGGCGCGGCGCGACAACGATCTGGCACGATGACAAACGCAAGAGCAGCTTTGAGTGGACCGCCGGCAGCCTCTTCTCCATTCCCCTTAACACCTGGTACCAGAACTTTAACGGCAGCGGCAACGAGCCGACCCGCTACATCGCCGTGACCAACGCCCCGCCGATGATGCGGCTCTTCGCGGACAACGAATTCATTTTCAACTGCGATTACATGTTTAGCGGCCGCTACGCCGGCGAGGAAGATTACTTCAGCGGCAAGGGTAAGCTCTTCAACCGGCGCGTTTGGGAGTCCAACTTCATCGCCAACGCGCCGGACATGCTCTTATACGGATGGAAGGAGCGCGGTGCCGGCGGCGTCAACGCCATGTTGGAAATGGCCAACAATAACACCAAGAGCCATATCTCCGAGTTTCCCATCGGTACCTACAAGAAGGGCCACCGCCATGGCCCCGGCGCGCACCTGGTGCTGCTCAGCGGCACCGCCGGCTACTCCTTGGTCTGGACCAAAGAGGATCGCTCCGACATGGTCAAGTGCGATTGGCAGGTCGGCTCCATGGTCATCGTTCCCAGCGACAACTGCACCCACCAGCACTTCAACTCCGGGACAACCCGGGCGCGCTATCTGGCCCTCAGACCGGGCGATATGGGTCTCAGGACACCCAAGGGCGGCGGCGGAGAGGGCGCCGACCGGAGTATGAAGGAGGGCGGTTGGCAGATCGAATACGAGGACGAAGACCGCGAGATCCACTCGATCTTCGAGAAAGAACTCAAGGCCAACGGCGCGACCTGCAAAATGAAAGCTTTCGTCCCTTGGTGCACCGGCGAGGTGGGGCCGACGAGCGAGCGCGACACGTAAGGATTAAACTCAACAGGCTAGGAAAGATAAGTGGAAGCGGGGTCAGGGCGGGGTGACCCCGTCGCTAAGATTGCCCTGTGGAGTTTTCACTATCAAATGAAAATGTGTAGCTTCGCCTAAAGGCAAGGGATTTTCTCCCAATCCCGGAAGGAGACATCAAAGAGACCGATGCTCCGAAAAGACTCCCGACCCCTATTCTCGCACGCGCTACGTTGTTGAATTGTGAGCTTTTGCGGCAGACCCGCTCTCGGCCATCGAAGCGTATTGACGACATGTCAGATATGACATACAGTTGAGCAGTGACTTCGGTGGATAAACCGCTTGTCTGGTTGGAAGGGGAAATAAAGACTCCACCGTTCTCGGCGGGAGCAAGATTGGAAGCGGGACTTTTGCTCCGACGGTTGCAACGCGGCGAGATGCTGGGGATGCCCCACTCCAGACCGATGCCTTCGATAGGTCCCCGATGTCATGAATTGCGCATCAACGACGCCAGGGTTACCTGGCGGATTGTCTATCGAATCGACTCGGATGCCATCGTGATATTGGAAGTCTTCGGCAAGAAGAGCAGAGAGACGCCTCGATCAGTGATCGACGCATGCAAGCGGAGAATCAAGGAATATGACAATGCGTAGAGAAAAGAAAAAACGTTTGACGGCGAAGGGATGGAAGATCGGCAATACCAAGGATTTTCTCGGCCTCTCCGAAGAGGAGTCCGCCTACATCGAACTGAAAATTCGGCTTGCCGAGGCCTTGCGTCAACTCCGACAAGAGAAGGGGTTGTCGCAAGTCGATCTGGCCGCGAAACTTCGGTCGAGCCAATCGCGGATCGCCAAGGTGGAAGCCGGCGACCCATCGGTTTCCCTGGACCTGCTGATCCGCTCCCTCATCACCCTGGGCGCGTCGGACCGCGAACTGTCTAAGATCATCGCCACTCCGCGCGCCGCGTGATCTGATTTCCGGCAACCAAGATCGTCTCGCTTGATTCTGTCAACGACTTGAACGGTTTGAACGGCTGGAACGATTGGAACAAGTGTGGGGAGTGAGACGCTAAGGCCGGGAAACAATGACGCTAACCTTTCATAAACGCAAATATCGCAAGTCACACCGGGACTGACACCGGGACTTCGCCCCGGCAAGGAATGCCGCGTCATTCATCGTTTCCTAAAACACCCAGCGCAAGAGCGGGACACGATCTTTCGGTGTGTTCGGCGGAAATGAGTAGAACATGTGATCGCACTTACGTCGCGCATCACTATCTGGATCCACTTCCGTCCCAACCCCCCCAAGCTAGGCGGCCTCTAACTCTTTCGGCCGTAGGACTTCCCTCATCAAATGAGAGTCACCCTATGGATCGTGACAGCAATTCATCTGGACACGCAGTGAAAAAGTTTGACGCCTCCCCAAAATAAGTCAAAACTCAGGCCTGACCCTCGCCCTTGGCTAATGACCCTCGCCCTTGGCCTGACCCTCGCCCTTGGCCCTCGCCCTTGGGTTGCCAAAGACCATGGCCTTTTTCGTAAGCATGGCCTAGATGCGGATCTCGTCTTTATCATTGCCGGCCGGGCGGCCCAGGCAATGCTTGCGGGCCAGGTTCGTGTCGGCTTGATCGGCGCCACGCATGTTACCAACGTGGTTACGGCAGGAGGCGACTTGACGATGATTCTGGGCCTGCAAAACAGACTCGATTTTCTGTTTATAGCGCGGCCCTCCGTCAAGCGCGCCGACGATTTGAAAGGCAAAAAAGTGGCTATTGGAACACCTTCGGGCTCCGCCGCTCTTGCAACTTATGTGGCGCTCGATCAGCTCGGACTCGTTCCCAAGAGGGACAACGTCGTTCTTCTTCAGCTCGGGGACGTGCCCGAGCGAGTGGCTGCGCTTCGCGCCGGCAACGTTGAGGCCGCGAGCCTTTCGCCCGAGTTGGGCCCGCTGCTCACAGCCGAAGGCTACCGAGTTCTTTTAGACATCGGCAAGGAGAATATCCCGTTTCAATCTGCAGGGCTCGTGATTTCGCGTGCTCTGATGAAATCAGAACCCGAACTCGTGGAGAATATCGTCAAGGCGATCGTTGAAGCCGTTGCTTTCATCCACAATCCCTCTAACAAGGCGGCCGTGGAGAAAACCATCGATAAGTTTTTGCGACTCGGCAAACCGGACCGTGTCGAAAAAGCGTATCAAGATCTTCGCCAGGTGCTCCCCCGCAAGCCTTGCCCTACGCTTGAGGGGGTAGCCACAGTGCTCAAGCTCATGGCCCAGCACGGTCTTAACCCCAAGGCATCGCAGCTAAAGCCTGAAAATGTGGTCGATATGAGCGTCTGCAAAAAACTTGATGAGAGCGGCTTTATCGATCGGCTGTACTAGAACCGCCTCGACGGTTTCACTCCTGTGTTTAGGAGGGGAAGTGGGCCAACCATAATTTTTGCGATTTAATGACTCAAAAAGCAAATCTCATTGCTGACCCTGATCTCTTCTCCGACTACAGATTGATGACTCTCGAAGGTCAGCGAGTCTAGCGCAGTAGGATCGCGGTGGAAGTTTCGAAGAGATGCGAACGCCAAGCTCACCTGCCTCTATGGAGCGCAGCGGAATAGCGGTCAGGTGGAGCACCTGCTTATATTTTCTCTTTGTACTCCCTGAATCCATCAACCAATTGTCGGAATGAGGTGGGTTTGTATTTCTCGAAGCTCTCTTCGTCCACGTAAACGAAGTCGTATTCTATGTCTGCCTGCACCCGGTTGATGTCTTCGCACCATTGGCGCAGCCGTCCCATCTTCAGCGGCACGTCCAAATCTTCCTGCCCTTTGGTCTCAGCAATGACAATTCGCTTGTCGGATAGCTTGACCAGAAAATCCGGGTAGTAGTTGGAAATATCGCCGTCCGCTTTCACGTAGTCCAGCTTGAAATGCACCGCCAGATAATTCTTGGCGTAGGAAACCACATCGTCGCAGTCCTCCAGGAATCGGGCAAAGCGCAATTCAAGAGGGCTGTCTCCAATGATGCGGTTAAAGACACTCTTCTTCGGGATAAGATAGCCCTGATCCTTTGCCACGAATGGGCGCGTCTGTCGCAGCTTGATGGTGTCGCGAATTTCGGCGTCGCCCTTGTCCTGCACGGTCAGAGCGTTGATCGCCTTCTTGAAAGTATCGATCAGGGTTTTGGTGGCGTTCAGTTCCGACAGGTTACGCAGCGTGTTGGGACTCTCCAGGTCCACCGGGCGGTCGAACAACTGCTCTTGGACAAATGTTTTGACCTTGCCATACAGCACATCGTAACCGCTGACCAGCCGCAAGTCCTTCATCACGGTCTGCGCGAAGTAACCGATCACGCTGCTGTAATCGGCAACGCCACCCGTGTCGAGGATAATGCTATGGTTCACCTCTCCGGTGATGCTGTCTTTGAAAACGATCTCCCGCTGTTCCTCCTCGCTGAATTGCCGGTAGGCCACGCGTTGATGCCCGAGTGCGCTCACATCCAGCGCTGCCAGATTCTTGTATTCCCGGTAGACGCGCGGCGTCAGCAAGGGGATTTCAATATCCAGCGCGTCAATGTTTTTTTTGTCGTTTTCCTTGTCGATCTCCACCACCAACGGCGTCTTGGGCTGCGTACCTTCGCCCATCGGCTTGCGCTCCAGCACCACGCCTTCCGCCTGAATGGATTCCACGAAATCCATAAAGGCATTCGTGCCGACTACGCTGACGTATTCCTCCACGTCGGGGTACATCTTGCGCAGGCCGCGACCCAGGGTTTGTTCGGGCAGGATGTTGCTCGGTGCGGAATAGGCGCGCAGCCCGACAATGGTGGTGACGTTACGCACGTCCCAGCCCTCTTTAAGCACCATCACCGAAATGATCGCTTTGTAGGGGCTGTCCAGCCCGTCGATATTGTTGGCTTGATCGCGCAGCTTATCCAATTCCTCTTTGTCTTTGCCCGACGTCGATTCAGAAATCTCCCCGTTTTTCTTGGTGTGAATTACCAGCACCGCTCCCTGCAGGTCGGAGTAGTTGCGTTCCAGGTATTCGGCCACGTCGTCGCAATTCCGGGTGTCGTCGGTCATCACAAACAGGATGGCCTTCTTGCCCAGCTTTTCATGCTCGGCGTACGCCTTGCGCCATTCGAGGACGCCCAGGTGAATATAATCGGCGTATTTCTCGGTGTACTTCGCGCTCTGGCGCTCCACCAGCTTGGCGCGGCTGGGCGCGTCGGGCAGAACCGGATGCTTGACCACGTTTTGCTTGATGGCTTCCACCAGCGGATAGTCGGCCACGGTCTGCACGAAGATCGCGCCATTGTTGTGTTTTGGCGTAGCGGTCACGTCCACTTGCAGAGCGAGCGCGGCCCCTTTTTGCTTCAGGCGGTTGTGGATGTCCTCGATGGACTTGAACCACGCCATGTTGGGATCGTGGATATGGTGCGCCTCGTCGTTGAGCACAATCAGTTCGTCGATGTCGCGCACGATCATGCCCAAATCCACTTTCGAGTCGGTGGTCGCGCCGCTGGGCCGTTTGCCAAGAAAGTAATCCATCGTGTTCTCATCATCGGGCGAAGCTGGAATGTCTTCGCCAGCATAGACACGGTGGATGTTGGTTAAAAAGATATTCCCCGTAGGGCGAGTGATGCGCACCTCGTCCTGTAGGTGGAGCGTCAGTTGAAAATCGTCGCGCCAGTCGCGCCCGTCTACGCAGTTGTCGGGCAAGACCGGGTCGTCTTTCAAAAAGATGCGCAGTCCCTGAAAATCCTTGTAGATGCGATCCAGCACGATGA
>JAUYJC010000195.1 GCA_030688735.1 Deltaproteobacteria bacterium | reverse complement strand
CGGCGGCGCCAACGGCGTGGCCATCCTCTTGCCGCTCACCTTCACGATGCCGCCGACGTCGGCCATCATCCTGCTCACGAGCATTTATTGGGGCGCACTCTTTGGCGGCGCCATCACCTCGGTTCTTTTTAACATTCCGGGCGAGCCTTGGTCGGTGGCGACTACGTTTGACGGTTACCCTCTGGCCAAGCAAGGTCGAAGCGGAGAGGCGTTGACGGCCGCTTTCACTTCATCGTTCGTGGGCGCGCTTTTCTCGATCGTGTTGATTACGTTTTTTGCGCCGATACTCGCCGAGGTCGCGCTCAAGTTCGGGCCTCCTGAATTCTTCGCCATCCAGCTTTTGACCTTTTCAAGTTTCGTCGGGCTGGGAGGAGGTAACCCGCTCAAGTCCCTGGTCACGATTCTCGTCGGCTTTATCCTCGCTACTGTAGGCCTTGACATCGTCACCGGTCAGCTCCGCCTTACCTTCGGCTTTACGGATATGATGAAGGGCTTCGATTTCATCGTGGCCGTGATCGGTCTTTTCGGGATCGGCGAAATCCTTCTGAGCGTGGAGGAAGGCTTAAAGTTCGAGGGAGCCAAGACCGGCATGAACATGAGAGTCGTGCTGGATACCTGGAAAGTCCTGCCGCGCTACTGGCGGACCTTCGTGCGCGGGTCCATTATCGGCTTCTGGATGGGTTTTAAGCCCGGCGGAGCGACCCCGGCGTCGTTTATGAGCTACGCCTTCGCCAAGCGCTTCTCTAAGAATGCGGATAAATTCGGCAAGGGAGAGATCGAAGGAATCGTGGCACCGGAAACCGCCGCCCACGCCGCGGGCGTGGCGGCCATCCTGCCGATGATCACGCTGGGCATCCCGGGGTCGCCGACGGCAGCCGTCATGCTGGGAGGGCTTATTATCTGGGGTCTCCAGCCGGGCCCGATGCTCTTCGTCGACAATCCCGAATTCGTCTGGGGTCTGATCGCCAGCATGTATACCGGCAATGTGATCGGAGTGATCATGGTGCTGGCGTTCGTCCCGTTCTTCGCTGCGATCCTCCGCGTTCCTTTTGCGATCCTCACGCCTCTGATCGTCGTCATCTGCGCCATCGGGGCCTACGCCGTGCACAATAGCATGATCGATATCTGGTACATGCTGATCTTTGGCGTGATCGGCTATGTTTTCAAAAAACTGGACTACCCATTGGCTCCGCTGGTCTTGGCTTTAGTCTTGGGTGACCTGGCGGAGAACGCGTTGCGTCAGAGTCTCATCATGTCTCAGGGATCTCTGGCGATTTTCTTCACCCGCCCGATCTCGGGAGCGATCAGCGCAGTGGCGGTCTTTTTCTTTATCCTGCCCATCATCACCCCATGGTGGCGCAGACTGAGGGGCTCGCCGGCTTCGACTTCCCAGACGCCGCTTCATTGAACATTATTCGCGCGCGACATCGAAATCTCTTCTGACCTGATTACTCTTCGTTGGGTTTTCGGTTGCTTTGCGGATTGCCCTTCCGGCGCGGGTTATGTTAACTCTTGAGCGAAACATTTCGATACCCAAGGAATGAAACTATGAAAACAATCGCCGAAGCTCATGTACCGCACAACACCGGCTGGTCGGCCGAAATGAAAAACGGCCAAATCATCCGCATTATCGCCACGACGACCGTGGACTTCGTGTTCTTTCGCTTGCAAAACTTGCGCGAGCGCTTCGACCAGCCACGCACCAAGGTCTACAACATGAAGCTGTTCATCAGCACCGGCGACAAACTGATGGGCCGCAATAACCAGCACATGATGACCATCATCTACGACGGCAACAGAGTCGGCACTCATGATTTGCAGAAAGGCATGTGCAGCGGTTACCGCTTTAAGCTGGCGCAGCAGGAAAACCGCCTGGCCGAATATTACCCGCGCGAGATCAAAGAAATCCCCGATCATGGCTGTTATGAGAATCTGTCCAAGGCGCTGGCTTTCTACGGCATCAATCCCGAAGATATTCCGAGCCCGTTCAATTTGAACCAGCACATGATCATCGATGGGGTCACCGGCAAGATGGAGCACACCCAAGTGCGTCCGCCTGAGGGCAACTACATGGATATCCGCGCCGAAATGGATTTGCTGGTGGCTCTGAGCGCCTGCCCCGACCTTGCCGTCGGCGGCAAGCCTGTCGACGTGATGATTTCCGAGCCGTAACCGCCGCTGAAACGCCGGCGCCCACTTCGATCAGGGAGGCGCTCAATGCCTAGCTCTCGCGAAACATTCAACGTCGGCGGGGTGCTGCTCAACCAGCCGTTTAAGATCCGTCGCCTGGGTCACTTCGGTTTCAACCTGTTCAACATGGAGGACGGGGTTCGTTTCTATGTCGACATGCTCGGTTTTCGCGTGTCCGATGTCATGGACGACTCCCGCCGCGCAAAAGACCCGGCTCAAGTCGCGGGACTCGGTGATCCCAACGGTTATTTCACCCGCTACGGCAACGACCACCACGCGATGGTTCTGTTTCCCAAGCGCGTGCGCGAGGCGTTGGGCCGGAGTGAAAAGCCCGGTATCACCGTCAATCAGATCACCTGGCAGGTCGGAAGCTTGCGCGAAGTCGGTGAAGCCATCAAGTGGTTTCACGACAAAAACATCAGGATTCAACGCTCCGGCCGCGACATGCCCGGCTCCAACTGGCACACCTACCTTTTCGATCCCGACGGCCACCAGAACGAGCTTTACTACGGCGTCGAGCAGATCGGCTGGAACGGCCACAGCAAGCCGCGGGCGATGTACGAACGCGGCTTCGACAAACCGCCGGCTCTGCCGCAGATCGCCGAGTTCGACGAAGTTCAGCAGGCGCAAGCGAAGGGCATCGATATTCTTTCCGGCTACCGCCATATCGAAAAACTTCCCGCCACCTACGACGTAGACGGCGTTTTGCTGCCGCGCCCGTTTAAAATCGTTCGCCTCGGCCCGGTCTATCTATTCACTGAGAATCTCGACGCGGCCTGGGCATTCTATCGCGATGCCCTGGGATTCACTTTGACGGAGGAAGTGCTCTGGCGCGGCCAACGCTGCCTGTACCTACGCTGCAATACCGAGCACCACTCGGTCGCTTTGTTACCGCTCGCCCTGCGCGACACCCTGGGGTTAAGCCCGCATTCCAAGTGCGCCGCACTCGGCATTCAGTTGGCTAACTACCGCCAGCTACGCGACGCGGTGAAGTTCCTGCGCGAACACCAAGTGGAGATCACTGAAACGATCCCCGCCGATCTTCATCCCGGCATCGATTACGCCGCCACCGTGCGCGATCCCGACGGTCACACAATCCAGCTTTATTACGCCATGGAGCAGATCGGCTGGGACGGCAAACCGCGGCCGAAAAAATTGAGAAAGCTGCGCAAGCTCGCCGATTGGCCGGAAATATTGGAGGCCGATGACGACGCTTACCTGGGCGAACCGTTCTTGGGTCCGTGGGGATAAGCGGGATGTTCCGACGCTCGATGGCTCCGCGCGGTAGCCGATCGCGGAATCGCCTGCCCCATGCCCGACTCGCGGCGACGAGACAACCCATCTCCGGCCTGAAGTCAACGTGGGCTTCGTCCTTCGTGTGACTCACGTGTCGTACATGACTTCCGTCGAGTCGTAGTGCGGAGTCTTGTAAAAAACCTCATGAGGGATATACAACCGAGTAAAGAGGGAGCGGGATGCGATTCGATTATCTAGAACCGCAGACGGTTGAAGAGGCGGTTTCCCTCCTCGCCAAATTTAACCGCGAGGCGAAAGTCATTGCCGGCGGGACAGATCTCCTCAATTTGATCCGGACCAAGATTATAAGGCCAAAATACGTCGTTGATATCTCGCGGATTCCCGGGCTCGATCATGTGAAATATGACGCC
>JAUYJC010000362.1 GCA_030688735.1 Deltaproteobacteria bacterium | reverse complement strand
TATTCATCACCGCAGGTAACAACACCGCTTGAGCCGCCCTCAATTCCTCCAGGCTCGTGGCTTGCCCTACCGCCTTCCTCGCCCGCGTCACTGCTCTCCTGTCGATCCGCCGTGGTCTTCCCATGCCCCCACTCTGCCATACTTCGGCTCATCTTGAAAGCGAATTAGAATAGGTGGTCGTCGGCGACACGCTGATGGGCTCGATGGTCGTCATGGTGATCATCTCGCGCTGGTTTATCCGCAAGCGCGGCAGAGCGATCGCTATTGCCAACCTGGGAACCGGTATTGCCAAAGTAAGCATGCCTCTCCTCGCCGCGTCACTTTTTGTCTGGGTGGGTTGGCGCCAAACGTGAACCGTCTTCGGAATTCTCGCACTGGCACTGGTGGTATGGCCGACTCTCGCATTCCTTCGAAGCAGCCCTAAGAAGATGGGGCTTAATCCCGACGGCGAACCGGTCCCACGGCCAACGGACTCGTCCAGGAACAGAGAGACCGAGCTTTCCGCAGCCCAACGCTAGGCGCTGGCAGCCGACATGCCGTGGACCCGAGCGGAAGCGCTTCGCACTCGGGCCTTTTGGCTTCTGGTCATTACCTTCGGCGTCGCCAGCGTGGGAATAGCGGGACTCAATCTTCACGTCTTCGCATTCGTCACGGATCTCACGGATCTCGGCTATCCGCCGATTACGGCCGCCGCCATTATGAGCATGATCGCGTTCACCCAACTGGGTTCCACGCTGTTTTAGGGTCTGCTCGCCGAGCGCATCGATATAAGAAAGGCGGCCATGGGCCAATTCCTGACCCTGACTTTAGGGCTCACAATAGCCGTTATGTCCACGCAGCTTCGATTTGTCTATGCAGGATTTTTTCTATACAGCATCGGGTTGGGAGAAAGCTTTGTGCTGCGAGAAGTGGTCTGGGCGAACTATTTCGGGCGGCTGTCTCTCGGCACGGTCCGGGGCATGGGCATGTTTCTGACGCAAATTTTCTCGGCCAGCGGCGCGCCATTTTTCGGCTTTCTTTTCGACGCCACCGGCAGCTACTTCATTTCGTTTACTCTATTTGCCGGCGCGTTTCTGCTATCGGCGGTCTTGATCATGTTGGTGCCGCCTCCGAAGAAGCCAGTCTCTGCAAATCCGTAGAAAAACCGAGTGTGTGTGAAAAAATTCGTTCATGGTTCGATCCTTCGGCTTCGCTCAGGACAGGCATCCCTCGACTGCGCCTTTAGTCCCTAGCTTGTCGAGGGATCACCACGAACGGGATAACATCGATGGAAGTTCAAACACTTAGCCGTTCGTCCTGAGCCCGTGGTTCGACTTTGCTCACCACCATGAGGTTCTCGAATGGTCGAAGGGCGATCGGCGATTTTTTCACACACTCCGAGGACGCATCGGGGATTTCAATCTCTACGGCAGCTCCGCGGAGCGAAGGGAGAATTTTGCTCACGCGCTTTACGGCCCGGCGCATCTTCCGACCTTCCCTTATAGAGCGGACAAAGAAAAATCATCCCGGACACGAACAAAGCTTATCGCTTTTCCCCGCCGAACATATCCCTCACCGCGGAGCCGATCGCATCGGTGACTTTGCCCGCGCCCCCACGCCTTTTCGACCCAACGTTTCGATTCGTTCGGCCATCCCCTTGATGCTGACACCCAATTGGCCGGCCATGGCGCTCGCTATGCAGGTAGCAAGCGTTTCATTGAGAGAAAAACTCGGATGGCTGATATCGCCCTTGAGAATAAAATTTACATCGATGGCGCCTTGATGGTCCTTCAAGAAACCGATCACCGCGTTTCTCGGCACGCCCATGAAGGTGTCCAGATAACCCCGCGACGGCGCAAATTCCAGATCTCTGACGATGACCTTCCCTTTTCCATCCAACTTGTTGTTCCTGACCTTCGATGCGACGTCCAGATCCACAGTTCCCCTATCGATTCGCGCCGCTCCTTTTTTGACGAGATAAGGTTGGAGAGAAACGAGATCCACGGCCTGGAGGAGGACATGGGAGGAAGAATCTTTACTGACGGGTTCAACCCAGCCGGAAACTTTCGCGTGGCCGTCACACCCGGGTGTGCGACAAATTTGTGGGTAAACTTCTCACTCCGCCATCCGATTTTCCCAAAACTCCTCCCATCGGCCGCTGATCTGGCAGCAACGCAGGGCGATAATCGCGTTGGCGCCTCGGACAGTCCACCGCATGCCTGATTGCTTCAGTCTCTGCCCCACAATCATCTTGCAGCCGGCTTCGATCACGCCCGATCCTACAAACAGCCCCTGTTTCCGGAACTCGGCATAACGCATGCGTTCCTTGTTCGTCTCAAAATAACCCAACGTTTTTTCAATCTCCTCCTGAATGGATTTTTTCTGAGGCCTCAACCGTCTCATGGAGACAATGACCTTTTCGATATCCCCCTCTTTCAGTTTCACGCTTTGTGTCTCGATCCAACGGGAGACGATGGATCCCGTGGGACCGTAAAACATCTTTCCCAGTCCCGAGAGGTGCTCCAGGGCATGATAGAGATCCACAATCTGAACGGCTTCGGGAAAATGGTCCTCGCCAATTTCCCGGATCCAGACCGCCCCATCTCCCAGGAGAATGACTTTCTGAGCCCGGTTGAGACCGCGACGTACCGCTTCTGTATAGATCCTCGGGCCAAATTCTTCGGCGGTCTCGATCGCTCCCACATACGTCGTGGAATCCTCATCACGAACTGCAAACCCTCCTTCGTTGACTTTAGTCTGGGTAAAGATGGCTCCCAGCTTTGCCTCACGGGTCTTGGCGATCCCCGTCTCATCCTTGCCCTTGCGCCCTTTGGTCTCGGACGGAACGGCGGGAACACCTGTCCCATCGATAGTGATGTAGAGCTTGGGAACGGCCGGCAAGAAAGGGATTACTTTCCCTTCCATCACCTGCTCACGCTCCCGGACCGCT
>JAUYJC010000194.1 GCA_030688735.1 Deltaproteobacteria bacterium | reverse complement strand
TGCGTCATCCGATCGCAGCGCCGGTTGATGAGACCGTAAAGTTCCGCCCGCTCGCGGTGGAGTCCGATCTTGAGGGTATCGAAAGGCTCATCGCCGAAGCCATGTTCCTGCTGCCATTGGCTCATCGGCTTGCCGGTGAGTCGATACACTTCCAAAGCGCGAATGATGCGCTGGCGGTCGTTCGGATGAATGCGCGAATGGGCCGCCGGATCGATTTCAATCAGCCGCTGATAAAGCGCGCCCAGCCCTTTTTCTTGAATCTCGCGTGCAAGTTCGCGGCGAACTTCCGGATCCTGCTCTGGGCCGACAAATAAACCGCGCGTCAGCGCCTTGAGATAAAGCCCCGTGCCGCCGCAAACAACGACGTGTTTTCCCCGCGCGTGAATAGTGTCAATCGTTTCAAGCGCCAAACGGCGGAAGATTGCGACGTTGAATTCTTCATCCGGATCGACGACATCGATCAAGTGGTGCGCGACTCGCTCGCGTTCAGCGCGTGCCGGCTTCCCTGTGCCGACGTTCATGTAACGATAAACCTGCTGCGAGTCGGCGTTGATGATCGCCGCGCCGATCACCCCCGCAAGCTTAATCGCCACTTCGCTTTTGCCCACCGCGGTGGGACCGAGGATGATTACGAGTTTGGGTTTCATTGAAGGTCAGCAAGACATCCGTTCAATGTTCAAGGCGCCGTCCCGAGCGAATGCGAGGGATCTAAGAAAGATTTCTCCCTCCGGTCGAAATGACAACGTGCGCTCTTTGCGCCTTTGCGCGAAAGCTTTTTCCTTCGTGACCTTCGTTCCTTCGTGGTGAAGACTATCTCTTGGTTGCGGGTGTGCCGCGTTAAATTCAAGGTCTAATATCGGAACTTTGAACCCGGAACCGCGGGTTTTAAACGGTGCGCTTGAACATGCGATCCAACTCATCGCGGCTGAACCCCACCAGAACGGGCCGCCCATGGGGGCATTGGGTGGCGAACTCGGTCTGGTCAAGCTCTTGGAGCAGGGCGCGCATCTCACTCATCTCGAGCTTGCGGTTGGCGCGGATGACACTATGGCAGGCGATGGTCGCCAGCCGCTCTTCCAGGTGTTGGCGAACTGTTTCTGATTTCTCCACCTCCGCCGCCTCGGCGATCATTCGGCGCAAGGCGTGCCGATAATCCCCTTCCGGCAAAAACGCCGGCACCGCGGTAATCGCATAGTTCTCAGGACCGACGGTCTCGATGAGATAGCCGAACCGTTCCAAGAGCGCCAGCTCTTTTTCCAAGAGCGCGACCTCGCCGGCGCTGAGCTCCAGGGTCTGGGGAATGAGGAGATTTTGCGTCTGCATTTTGCCGCTATTCAGATCCCGGCGCAGCTTTTCGAAGGCGACCCGCTCATGGGCGGCGTGCTGGTCGATGAGCGCCAGCCCTTGCGATGAAGAGCAAACCAGGTAACAGCCGAGAATCTGGCCGAGTACGTTCATCGACGAGAAAAATCCCTCGCCGACGGGCAACACCGCTGCTTGCGGGGGATTCGCAAACGCTGCTACTCGACCCGTCCATGGTGCCGCCGACTCGCGCACACCAGTAAAGGCAACCTGCTCTATGTTGCGGAATTTCGCCAATGGTCCTTTGGCCTCTCGTTGCAACGCCAGGCGAATTGCCGTGGCGACGCCTTCATGGACATCCGATTGCCGGCGAAAGCGCACTTCGTATTTCGCCGGGTGTACGTTGACGTCGACATCGGCGAAAGGAACGTCGAGGAACAACGCCACGGCAGGATACTGTCCCTTCATCAGCAAAGTATCGTAACCCTGGAGCACCGCATGGGTCAGCACTTTGTCGCGCACAAAACGGCGGTTGACAAAGGTGTGAAGATAACGGGCGTTGGGGAACGAAGTCGGCGCCGAGCTTAGAAAGCCGCTTGCCGAGAGTTCTCCGTGTCTTGAGGAGAATGGCACCAAGCTCCGCGCGACGTCGCGTCCCAACACCTGCTGCAGCCGGTCCTTGGCCTCTCTCACCGCCGCATAGTCCGCCACGTTGCGCCCATCATGTTGCAGGCGGAAATGAACGCTCGGATGAGCCAGCGCCATGCGGTTCACCACGTCGCAGATATGGCTAAGTTCAGTGGCGGGAGACTTGAGAAATTTCCGCCGTGCCGGCGTGTTGAAAAAAATATCCCGGATTTCAATGGTCGTGCCGACCGCGGCCGCAGCCGCTACAATCTCCTCTTTCTTTCCCCCTTCCACACGCAGCCGATGACCCGATGAGCTATCGGGCGAGCGAGAGATGATCTCCATCCTCGACACCGACCCGATGCTGGGCAAAGCTTCGCCGCGAAAGCCTAACGTCGCAATGCGAAACAGATCCTCGTCTTCTCGAATTTTACTGGTCGCATGACGCTCCACCGCGAGCGCCAGGTCTTCCACGGCCATCCCCCCGCCGTTGTCGGTCACGCGAATGAGCGCCGTGCCGCTTCTTTCAAGCCAAACGAAAATCTCCGTGGCGCCGGCATCGAGCGAATTTTCGATCAGTTCTTTCACCACCGACGCCGGCCGTTCGACGACCTCACCCGCCGCGATGCGGCTCGCCATCTCATCCGAAAGAATGTGAATCTTCATTTATTCCGAGATGTTCCCACGGGAAACAATAGCTTGCCGTAAGATATGGGATCAAGCTGAAAAACGCGATTCTTCCGAAAAACCCCAGGAATGCTTCGACAGGCTCAGCATGAACGGAAAAATCTCCTGTGATTTCAACGGTTCCTCCGTTCGTCCTGAGCCTATTGAAGGATGAACGGAGGTTTTTCAGCAGAATCAAAACGCCAACAATGAAGATGAAAAATAAATTGCCTAAGACGCGGTCGCTCTCTTGATGAAATCGGCGAAGAGCGCGGCCATCTCGCTGGCTTTCTCGTCCCATTCTTCCCTCGGGCTTAAGGCCTCGTCATAGTGCTTGTGGAAGAGAACGTGCACCTCGCTTTGTTGGAGCAGGCGACCGAGAGTCTCGCCGGTTTGACGCCCATGGGTGTTGTCGTTTCCGGGAACGATGCACGCCGGGACTTTGATCGATTTCAGCTCTTCCTCGGTCGCGCCGATGACCGGCAGGTCGGCACCCTTGAGAAAATAGTCGCGCCAATGCGACATGACGGCGATGAAACGCTCGGGGGCAATTTTCATCAACGCGGTACGGTTCTCGGGCCGCGCGGCGATGCGTTCTTTCCAGTGTTCCATTTCACACACCGCGGCCATCCCGCCTTCCTTCGCTGCGGCCATGTACTGGCCGTAATACTCCTGCGCCAATCGCTCGCAGGCGAAGCGGCCACCCGTGACGCGCCAGAGCAGCAGGGCGCGGACGGCGTCAGGATGACGCAGCGCAAAAAGCAGCGCCGTCCGGCAACCGGACGAGCTGCCGCCGACGACGGCGGGAAGAGCGCCCAGTTGCCGGAGCAGCTCGTGAATGTCGTCGGCCCAGATCTCATATTCCGAATCTTCGCCATCGATGACGACATCGGACGCGCCGCAGTTGCGCCGGTCGAAGATGACGACGCGGTGGCCGCGCTCGGCCACGCAGGAAGCGAGCAGCTCGATGCCGCTGATATCGCGCCGGCCGCCGGGCGACAGCGCGATCCACGGGCCGCGTTCGCCCAAAATCTTATAATTCATATTAACGCCGCGAACTTTGGCCAATGGCATAGTCTGCCTCCACTCCTCCGTCTGCGCCGGTGACAAACAATTTTCGGTTCTACCGGTTCGGATATGGTTTGTGATCCATCGGGTCGCGCACAGACGGCCGCGAATATTCATCCTTAATGACCCGCTTCATTGATGTCCCCTCGCAGGTTTCATTCGCTGCGTCGCCGCGGCTCGTCAACGCTTTTTGTAAAGGCCGTCGATGTAGCCGCTGTCGTCGAGCGCCTTGATGAAGCTCGAATCGACGAAGTCCTCCGGTTTGGCCGATTTCCCTTTAAGCTCGGCGGCGAGAATCGTCTTGATGCCCTCGAGCGAAGGATATTGCTTTCTTGGCAAGACCGCTTCGCTCAGAAGATTGTCCCAGGTCTTCTCCAAGACATCGCGGTCGACAGTGCGGCCGATGAATCGCGCCAGGGCCCTTATGGAAGCTTCCTTGTCGGTGTAAATTCGGTGCACGGCTTCGACCTGAGACTTGACGTAGCGCCGCACGATGTCCGAATGCTCGCGAATATATTTCCTGGTCGTCGCCGCGGAAGTATGCTGGTAAACGAGCCCGAGCTTCGGCAGGTCGGCCAAAATATTCATGCCCCGTTTCTGCGCGATGATGCTTGCCGGAGGCTGCACCACGGTCGCTTGCACGCGCCCCGCCAACACCGAGTCCACCCGCGCGGTGGTGCTGCCGATCTGCACGATGGTGACGTCCTTTCCGGGAGTCAAACCGACCTTGGACAAAGCGTAGCGGGCGATAAAATCCGAAGACGATCCGAAGCGGCTGATGGCGACGGAGCCGCCCTTGAGCTGCTCCGGGGTTTTGATCTCGGGACGTGACAGCAAGTAATAGTTGAGCGAGGTGACGCCGCCGGCGATGATCACCCCATCGGAACCCGCCATGACGGAATTGATGACCGCGGGGCCGGCCAACTGAGCTATGGGTGTATCCGCCGAAACCAGCGCCATCACAGCCGTGGTTCCGCCGGTGAAAAAGACCAGCTGGACATCCAAGCCATTTTTTTCAAAGATGCCCGCGTCCTTGGCGATCCACGCCGGCAGCGCGTCGCCGCTGATCGCGCTATACCCTACGTTGATCTTCGTCAATTGGGCATGGACGGGCGCACTAGAAATAATCGGCAGCGCCACGGCGAAGACAGCGAAGAAAATTCGTTTCAGGTAAATCATTTTTCCCTCCTATTGTTTGGTTGTAGGGGCGGGTTTCAAACCCGCCCCTACTTTGCTTCAATAGCGGTATTTCGCTTCCAGCTCCTTGAGCTCTTTGTTGCCCAGGTCGGCGTACCACTTGCGCGTCTCTTCGATGCCTGGTGTTTCCTTGAAGTAGCGCGCCTCCGTGCCGCTACGCTTGAGTTCCTCCAGGCATTGGCGCATGCCGTGCAGCGCCGCCACCTGCAAGACCGTCGGAATGCATCCGACGCGACCGCCAAGCTCTCCCCAGCGCTCTATCGTCATCGCTTGGCGCGGCGGGACTCCGACCATCGGCTTGCCGATGCGGGCATAGGTTTTGATCTCCTCTTCGGTGCGCGCGCTTAGCCAGACCGCGTCCGCACCCGCCTCGCAACAAGCCTGCACACGCTCGACGCGCTCCTGCAGTGAGTTCTTCGCCTCGGAGCGGGCGATAACAACCAGGCCCTCGTCGCGCCGCGTATCGACCGCCGCTCTAATTTTTGCGACGAATTCTTCTCTAGAGACCAGGCTCACGTCAAATCCTTCGTGGCCCGCGCGCTTCGGGGTGAGCTGATCCTCGATGTGAATCGCCGCAACGCCCGCCCGTTCGAATTCGCGCACGGCGCGCACAACGTTTACCGGGTTGCCGTAGCCGGTCTCGGCATCGCTAACGACCGGGAGATCTACCGCATCGACGATCTGGCGCGCCTTGTCGATCATTTCCGTCAAGGTGAGCAGCCCGGCGTCGGCAAAACCGAGAGAGCGGTGTTGTCCGCTGCCCGAAATATGCACGAGCGGGAGTCCGAGCCACTCGACTAAGCGCGCCTGGATACCGTCGTTGCAACTTGGCGCCAGGTGACACTCCGGCTCCAGCATCATGGCGCGCAAACTTTTTCGCTTTGCCGTAGCCGCTGTTTCCAATATCACTCGCCCCATTCTCCTATTGTCTTCATCTATCGACTCCCGCAGTCTACGTCAATGGCCGTCTTTTCCGATTCGGCGCCGGTGGCGGCGATGTGCCGGCGGCCCTAGACATTTACGCCGCCGTGCAGTAATGGGGAAAAGAAGTCCCCGTAGCGAGAGGAGCAACCATGACGGCGACGCTAATTACCGGATTGGGTTTAGTCGGCACTTCCTACGCGCAGCATGCGCTCAAACGCGGCGAAAATATCGTCTTCTACGACATCGCGCCGAGAAAGGATTTTCTGGCGCACAAGCTTGGCGGCGCGAACGTGACGGTAGTCCAACGCGACGTGCGCGATCTGCCGGCGCTCGTTGAAACCATCCAGAAATTCAAATGCGACACCGTCATCCACACCGCCGGCCTCATCGGCGGCAAAGTCGGCAATCCGATTTACACCGGTTTACAAATTAACGTCATGGGCACGATCAACGTCGCCGAGGCCGTGCGCCTCACCGGAGTGAAGCGGCCGGTGCAAATGAGCACCTTGGGCGTTTACGACCGGCGGCAGGGCGAGCCGACCCCGATTGACGAAAGTTTTCGCCGCGGGCCGGGCGAGGCTTACGGTAACTCCAAAGTCGCCAAAGAGCTGGTGGTCGAAGCCTATCAGCGCAACTTCGGCTTCGAACTGATCGTGCTGCGCCTCGCCAACGTTTATGGCGTCGGCCACTTCGCCGGCGGTTCCAGCGGCGGAGAAATGGTCCAGAACATGCTCCAAACCGGCATCAAGGGCGGTGTCGCGAAAATTCCTCAAGAATCGGCGCGGGACTTTGAATACATTTATTACAAAGACCTCGGCCGCGCCCTCGACAGGTCGGTCACGACTCCGTTGAAAGAACCCGTCACGTTGAACATTGGGACGGGCGTCGTGATCAAATTCGACGATCTGGTCGCCACCGCGGAAAAACTTCTGCCGGGATTACATGTGGAATTGATCCCCGGCCAGCGGCCCCGCTCCGCCAAGCAGCCGATGGTAATCGAAAAGGCCAAACAGGTACTTGGTTGGACGCCGGAATATGACATCGTCTCCGGCTTCAAGGACTATATCGAGGAGCTTAAAGCGCTGGGATGATTGGAAGAGATTGCCACGCAGAGACGCGGAGTACGCAGAGTTTTGATTTTAGAACTCCTCCCTCCGCGCCTCCGCGTGAGTCCTCCTTCTTCTCCTTCGCTTCAGGCGCTCTCCAACGGGTTCTCTGTGGAGAAATCAATCCTCGTCGCCGTATTCATTGTCCTTCCATCGCGCTTAAATCGATGACGCCTTTTTTACCGCTTTTGTATCCCGTGTAGCGCAAGGTCTTGCCATCCGTTTCGACGATAATCGCGCCGTCTTCGTCCGTGCGTAGAACCTCCGCACCGACGTTCCGATAACGCTCTCTGACCTCTGCGCTCGCCGGCCTGCCGGCGATGCGCCCTGCCGCGGAAATAATCGCCAGTTTGGGCCGGACCATCGACACGAATTCCTCCGAACTGGCGGTCGCGCTGCCGTGGCGCGGCACTTTGACGACGGTGCTGCGCAGCTCCGACGCCTTGCTTTGCAGCAGGCGCTCATCTTTTTTGTCGATGTCCCCGGCCAAAAGGTAGGACAAGCCGCGGAATTCGAAACGGAGCACCACCGAGGCATCCGCTCCGCGCTCCGGCGGCGCATGGAGAACGCAAACTTTTACTCCGTCGATGACGCGGCAAGGCTCGCCCTGGCTGAGCGCGATACGCGTGATCTTCGCCTTTTCGACCGCTTCTTCCAGGTCGTCGAAGCGCGGTCTCTTTGCCTTCGCCGGTCCCGACCAGAATTCCGCAGGGGCGAATTCGTTTACCAGCGCCCGCATGCCGCCGTAATGGTCGACGCGCGCGTGACTCACCGCAAGATAGTCAGCTTTAAGAATCTTGCGCCTGCGCAAGTACGGCCCGACGATCGCCTCGCCCGTATCGAAATCGCCGAAAGCGGTGCCGCCGGCGTCAAGAACCATCACCTTGGAGCCGGGAAACTCGATAACCGCGGCATCGCCTTGACCGACGTTGAGATGGGTCACCCGCAGTTCCTTGCGATGGTAGCGTTCCCGCCACCAGTAAGTGCCGTCGGCGATAAGCATTAGCGAAACGGCTGCAACGGCGACCCTGGCATACCGATTGGACCTGATCAGAAACAAAACCGTGATGAAGAAATAGAGCAGCGCCACTTCGGCGAAGTTGGGCGCCGGCACGCCGATATTCGCCAACGGCAGATTGGCCAAGAGGCGAACCACCCAGAGGGTCAGTTTTACCAGTAGGTCCGCGACCCAAACGAGCGGAGCCGCAGCAGCCGGCACAGTCAACGAAAGGAAGCCAATGAGTAGTCCGAGCGGCACGACGACAAAACCGACCAGCGGCACGATCAGTGGGTTCGACAGAAAACCCGCAAGGGAGAGATGGCCGAAGTAATGCGCGATGAGCGGTCCGGTGCCGAGGGTGGCGAACAAGGGAACGGCCAGATGCGGCCACGCCAGGCGCAGCAGCGCCTTCCCGCGGCTACGCTCCTGGGGCAATTCGTCCCTTCGCCGCGCCGGCAACCACTCGGATGCATTGCGCATACCCCAGGCGATGGAAAGCACCGCAAGGAAGGAAAGCTGGAACGAGATATCTGTGATGACGCCCGGCCAATAGAGCCCGATGAGCAGAGCGGCGAACGTCAGACTCGTAAGCACCTCTTCTTCTCTGTCGAGCAGCACCGCCAGCTCGTAGACGCCGATCATGATCGCCGAGCGCACCGTCGGCACCATCGCGCCGGCCAGGGAGGTATAGAACACCACCGCGATAAAGGAACAGAAGGTGGCGACCTTCAAAAGATTGCAACGCAGCAGTAGAAAGCTGCTAAAGCCCAGGCCGTAACGCACCAGAGCAAAGACCACCAGGCCCAGCATGCCGACATGCAGGCCGGAGATCGACAGCACGTGGTTGACACCGGCGGCGGTAAAATCGTCTCGCGCTTGCTTGGGAATCTCGCCCATATCGCCGACGACCAGCGCTTTCATCAGCGCGCCGCTGTCGTGGGAAAAGTTGTGCCCGATGAAGCGCCGGATTTCCCGGCGCAGCGATTCGACCACGTTGCCGAACCAATCCGGCTGGCGCGCCACCAACTCAACTTCGCTATCGTTGTCGAGAAAACCCGTCGCATAAATTTCCCGGTCCGCCAGATAGGCGGCATAATTGAACCCGCCGGGATTGCCGCTATCGCGCGGAACCTGCGGCAGCAGCCAAAAACGCACCCGGTCGCCGTAGCGCCATTCGCGTCGAGCGTATCGGACGCCGACGATGATATTCCCGGAAACTTCTTCCGATCCCGTGGGGTGCCAGATTCGTTCCGCTTGAACCACCCAGCGGCTGCGCCCCGGCAGCTTCTCCGGTTCGCGCCGGAGCCAGCCTTCCAGGTAGAAGCGCGAGTCGTCCTTCATCATTGACCGCAGATGATTGGGCGCAAAACTCGGATGAAGCAGCTGGACATGGCGAAAATAGCCAACGGAAAAAGCCAGCGCGGCGACGACGATGAGAGCACTCAAGCGCCGGCTACGACGAAATAGCAGCAGCGGTAGTGGAATGACCAGCAGGCCGGCGGCTTGCGCGGGCAGCGGCGGCCAGGGCGAAGCGGCAACGGCTTGGCCCAAAAGCAACGCGACCGTGACCGCGAACAACCCCGCCGACGGATGGCCGCCGATCAATGCAGCGTCACGGAGCCGGTTAGCCTCAGTGGCCATCATCTGCTCGGTCAGAGACTCTGTGGCGGTCGGACGTTCGCCCTTCGAGAGCCTCAGGACGAACGGAAATTACTTGATCTACAATTTTACAATTCCATTCGTGGTGAGGCTCCCGAACCATGAACGGAATTGCGACACAGCCTCTTAGCCCGGCGCCGACCTCAGCGATTCGAGGATTTCCTGAGCGACCTTCTCACTGATCGAAGGCACCTTGAGCAGATCTTCCAGGGTCGCCTCCTCGATGCGTTTGACACTGCCGAAGGCGCGCAGCAGCGCCCGCTTACGCGCGCCGCCAACACCGGGAACTTGGTCCAAGATGGAATAAATAGTCTGTCGTGCGCGCAGCTTTTTGTGGTGCGTGATCGCGAAGCGGTGCGCCTCGTCGCGCACGCGTTGAAGCAAGAAGAGCGCGTTGGAGTTGCGCTTGAGAATCACCGGGTTGCTTTGCCCCGGCAGAAATACTCTTTCTTCAGAGCGGCGAATTTCAGCGCTGCGCGCCGCCGCCTGCACCCGATCCTTGGCCAAGCCGACGGCCTCGACGCCACTCACGCCGATTTCCGCCATCGCCGCCAGCGCCATCGCCAACTGGCCCTTGCCGCCGTCGACGACGATCAGATCCGGCAAATCGGCTTCCTCCTTGCCACGCTTGAAACGGCGCTTGAGAACTTCCAGCATCATGCCGAAGTCATCGCCGCCCGACGCCGCATCGATCGTGCGAATGCGATAGTGACGGTAGCGCGTCTTATCCGGCTCGCCGTTGACGAAAGTCACCATAGAGCCCACCGCATGAGCCCCGTGAATGTTCGAGATATCGTAACACTCGATGCGCTGGGGGAAGTTCTTCAAGCGCAGGTGAGCTTGCAACTCCCGCAGCATCTTTTCCCGCGCCTTTTCCTGGTCATGGCGTTCGGCGAAGCTTTGGCGCGCGTTTTCCACCGCCATCTCGACCAATTGCCGTTTGTCACCGCGCTGGGGACTTAGAATCCCCACCTTCTTGCCCTTTTGATCGGCGAAATATTCTTCCCGTACGCCGGCATCCTCCAGCGCCACGGGCAGGAGAATCTCATCGGGAATAAAGCGCTGCCCCTGGTAAAATTGCGTGAGCAGCGCGGCCATGACCTCTTCGTCGGGAAATTCGAGATCTTCGAGGGAATAGGCTTGATTACCCGTCAGCTTCCCCTGGCGCACGAACAGCACCTGCGCCTCGATGAAGCCGCCCTCGCGGTAGATACCGAAGATATCCTGGTCGCCGCCCCAGTAAGAGACCATGCGCTGCTTTTCGAGCGTCTTCTCCACCGCCTGGATCTGATCGCGGATCTTCGCCGCCGCTTCGTATTCCAGCGCGTCCGATTTTTCCTCCATGCGCTGCCTTAATTCGGCGATCAGCTCCTGCTGCTTGCCGTCGATGAACAGCATCGCCTGGCGGACCTGTTCGCGGTAGGTTTCGACGGAGACCGGCGACACACAGGGCGCCCAGCAGCGTTTGATCTGGAACTGCAAGCAGGGACGCGTGCGGTTCTTGAAGTTGTGGTCGGTGCAATTGCGCAGCAGGAAATGCTTTTCGATGATGTCGATGGTCTCCCGCGCTGCCACGGCGGATGAGAACGGACCAAAGTAGCGGTTGCCGTCCTTGACGATCCTGCGCGTGGCGAAGATGCGCGGCCAGGGATGTTGGGTGGTCACTTTGATGCTCAGATAACTCTTGTCGTCCTTTAAGCGGATGTTGTAGCGCGGCTTGTATTGCTTGATCAGGTTGTTTTCCAGGATCAGCGCTTCTTTGTCATTGCTGGTCACTAGGGTTTCGATGTCGTCGACCCGCCGCACCAGAAATTCAATCTGCAAGCGTTCGTCGGAGGCGTTAAAATAGGCCCGCACTCGAGCGCGCAGGTCCTTCGCCTTGCCGACGTAGATGACCTTGCCGCCCTTGTCGCGCATCAAATAGACGCCAGGGCAGGCTGGTAGTCCGGCGAGCTTTTCCTTAAGCGTCATCATGAAGCGGCGGCATGTCGGCGCCTTGATCCAGCGGCGACTCCCGAATCAACAGCTCTTTCTCTTCCAGTCCGCGTATCCGGTCCCGTAGTTCTGCGGCCTTTTCAAATTCCAACTCCTGGGCGGCTTGTTTCATCTCCTTTTTTAACTGCCGGATCATGCGCGACAGCTCTGCGGCGCCATACTTTGCCGGGCTTTCGGCCGCCAGGGGAAGTTCCAGATAGTCCGCTTCATAGATTTTCACCAGCGGCGATCCCAGGGACTTCACCACTGTCTGCGGCGTGATGCCATGCTCTTGGTTGAACTTCTCCTGGAGCCGGCGCCGGCGCCCAGTCTCATCGAGCGCCCGCTTCATGGAATCCGTCGTGGAGTCCGCGTATAAAATCACCGTGCCGTTGACGTTGCGCGCCGCCCGGCCGATGGTCTGGACCAGCGACCGTTCCGAGCGCAGGAAACCTTCCTTGTCGGCGTCGAGAATCGCCACCAGAGATACCTCCGGCAGGTCCAGCCCCTCGCGCAACAGATTGATTCCCACGAGGACGTCGAACTGTCCCAGGCGCAGTTGGCGGATGATCTCGACGCGCTCGAGGGTCTCGATATCCGAGTGCAGGTAGCGCACCTTCACGTTCAGGTCCTGGTAATAGTCGGTCAAATCTTCGGCCATGCGCTTGGTCAACGTCGTCACCAACACCCGCTCCTGACGCTCCACCCGCTTGCGTATTTCTTCCAGCAGATCGTCCACCTGATTGCGCGCCGGGCGCACGAAGATTTGCGGATCGACCAGCCCGGTGGGCCGAATCAATTGTTCCACCACCATTCCATCGCTCGTGCTCAGCTCATAGTTCGCCGGCGTGGCGGATACATAGATGACCTGACTGACGCTCGCTCCGAATTCGTCGAAGTTCAGCGGCCGGTTATCGAGCGCCGAAGGCAGGCGAAAGCCGTACTCGACCAAGGTCTCTTTGCGCGAGCGATCGCCGCGGTACATGCCCCCGATCTGCGGCACGGTGACGTGGCTTTCGTCGATCATCAGCAGGAAATCGGCCGGGAAATAGCTCAGCAGAGTCGGCGGCGGCTCGCCGGGTTTTCGTCCGGTCAAATGGCGCGAGTAGTTCTCGATGCCGGGACAGAAACCCATCTCTCCTAACAGTTCGAGATCGTAGAGGGTCCGCTGCTCGAGGCGCTGGGCTTCCAATAATTTATTCTCCGCGCGAAGTTGCACGAGCCGTTCCCGGAGCTCGACGCGAATGGCCCGAACCGCCTCCTTCATTCGATCCTCGCCGGTCACATAATGGCTGGCGGGATAGATGCAGGCCTTGTCGGTGCGCCGCAGGATTTTCCCACGGATCGGGTCGATCTCATGAATCGCCTCGATGGTCTCGTCGAAAAACTCGATGCGCAGCGCCGAGCTGTCTTCGTAAGCCGGGAACACCTCGACGTTGTCGCCGCGCACGCGGAAGGTTCCCCGGTGGAAGTCGTAATCGCTGCGCTCATAGCGGATGTCCACCAGCTTGCGCAGCATCTGGTCGCGCTGGATGCTCGCGCCCTCTTCCACGTAAACCATCATGTCGAAGTAGGCCTCCGGTGAGCCGAGACCGTAAATACAGGAAACGCTCGCCACGATCAGCGTGTCGCGCCGCTCGAGCAACGCCTTGGTCGCCGAGTGGCGCAGCTTGTCGATCTCGTCGTTGATCGACGCGTCTTTCTCGATGTACGTGTCCGTGGAAGGAAGGTATGCCTCGGGCTGGTAATAATCGTAGTAGCTGACGAAGTAGCGGACGGCGTTTTCCGGAAACAGCTCGCGGAACTCGGCGTACAACTGCGCCGCCAACGTCTTGTTAGGCGCGATCACCAGGGTCGGACGGTTCACCTGGGCGATGACGTGAGCCATCGTGAATGTCTTGCCCGAGCCGGTCACGCCGAGCAGGACCTGGTGGCGGCGGCCGCTTTGCAGTCCTTGGGTGAGCTTCTCGATCGCCTGCGGCTGGTCGCCCTGGGGTTTGAAACCGGAAACGATCCGGAATTGTCCTTCGTCGCGGTCGCGAATCATCAGGAAAAAAGAATAGCAGCGCCGCAACGACCGAACAAGCTACATGATCACTTGCCCGGCGCCGCGTAGAGCCGGTCAATGTAGCCGCTCTTATCGAGCTCGCCGAGCGGACCCAGCTCGATAAATTCTCCCGGCTTGTGCTTGGCGTACCTGGGGTCGCCCTCCGCTAGATGATTAAGCACCGCTTGCACCGCGCTGTCGACGGGATAAGGCTTCGCCGGCATGTCGGCACCGTAACGCCAGGACTCTTCCAACGCCTCCGGATCCCGCGTGCCCAGAAATTTTGCCAAGATCTTGTGCGTATCTTCACGCCGGGTCTTGAAGAAGTGAATGCCGCGAACCATCGCCCGCATCGTGCGCAAGGCAAAATTCGGATAGTTTTTCAGCAGCGAGCGCCGGGTTCCCAAAGTGGAGCCCTGATACTCGATCTTCAGGTCGGCGAGATCGACCAGAAAGTTCATACCGGCCTTACGCGCAAACAAAGTCGCCGGCGGCGACACCATCGTCGCCGAAACTCTTCGCTGGTCTAGGGCGATCCACATGGCATCATTGGTGCCGAGATAGAGAAACTTGACGTCTTTGTCGGGGTTGAGCTTCAGATGCTGAAGCGCGGAACGGGCGTTTTTCTCGTACGCGTCCCCCGGCCGCTGCAAGCCGACGACGCCGCCCATCAAGTCTTTGGCCGAGCGAATTTCCGGGCGGGACACAAGCGTCATGCTGGCGTAACGGGTCAAGCCGCTGACCATGGCCACTTCTGGGCTGCGCACCGCAACGGGTATCAGCAGATACGCCGACATCGTGGCGAAATCGGTGTCACCGGAAATGAGCGCCATCGGCGAAACGGCGCCGGCCGTGCGCACGACCTCGACTTGCAACCCCTCGTCGCGAAAGAATCCCGCTTCGCTCGCGACAAAAGGAATGGAGTGGGTCACCGCCCGCGCGGCGTAGCCGATGCGAAGTTTATCTTTCTCCGGCTTGCCCTGCGCGCCCGCGCGGCCGCCGAGAAATCCGATTGCGAGCGAAACCAAAAGAACGAGCAACCCGAATGGGAATCGCAAGATGACACCTCGACGGTTGGTCTACGGAAGGGAATTTATCGCTTGCCCTTCCAGATACGCGCCAGGCCCTCTGGACTTACGGTGACCATTCTTCCGGGCTGGCTAAACATAACTCTGGCGACCGAAGGGGAAATCTCCTTACCGAAGAGACAGTAGGACCTGCCGTTTTGTCGCTGCCAGTTAGCCCAGGCGGCGAATTCGTCCGGCGTCGGCGTGTGGCCCAGTTCGGCGGCGCATCGGCGCACGATGAAGCCGAGCATCATTTTCGCCTCGCCAATCGTTCCATTGTGCGGGTCAGCCATTAAATGACTCTATAGAAAATATCCGCCAACCTTTCAAGACAACCTTACCGAAGCGCACCCTCCTTGCCTACTCCGCCGAAGCAGCCGTTTTCGCTGCGAAGGCCGGGCGCCAAGTCTACGGAGGGTACCCACCTCGCATTCATCCACGGGTTTACACCCGTGGCGTTCTGCACAGAAGGGTAAACTTCTACTTGTCATACCGACAAAAGGCGAGCCGACCGGTCGGTCAGCTCGCCTTGCCACCGATTTACAAGGAAGAACCCCTAATCGACCATATGTGTCGTCGCCTTGAGGTGCTTGTCGATGGTCGTGTAGCCTTTCCATTGATCGACGAGCCAGTAGCGCACGCCGAACTCGAAGCGCAACTCCTTCATATCCTTGTCGTAAGGATTGAAGTGCTGATGGTGCATCATCCCCGGCGGGACGTGGACGGCGTCGCCCTGGTTCCAGTCGTAGCGCTCGCCGCCAATCTCGGAATAGCCGTCGCCTTCGAGCGCGTAGAGATACGCTTCCGGATGAGCGTGGCTATGGCTCTTGGTGTGCGCCAGATCGACGAAGATCGAACTGATCGCCACGCCGGTCGCCTTGAAGCCGTTCTGCTTGCCGCTGCGGCCCATGAGGAAATAGGTCGCCCCATGCTTCGATTCGTCGGATTTTTCGAACTGCTTCTGGTGCATCGAGATGCGCCGTCCGTCTTCGGGCCAATTCTGCGACTCTTCTTTGGGAAACGCGGCCAATACTTTCGGATCGTTCTCACCACACTCTTCCAGTTGTTCCATCTTGCCCATGTAGACATCGGCTTCGAGATGCCAGGCGAGGCCGGAAAGGTAGCCCACGGGCACGTTGCCGGTGTTGAACAACTCGTGCGTGGAGCGGTACGGCACGTGAAAAATCGTGCCCGGAAAAAAATCGTAGCGCTTGCCGTCAAGAACCATGAAACCTTCGCCGCTCTCGACGTAGATCGCCTCCTCGCCGTGAAAATGCCTGCCGGAATGCGCGCCCACCGGAATCTCGGCTCTCATCAGGCAACTGCCACCGGTGGGAAAACCCAGCTCCGGCGCGATCATCAAGGCGGCCTTGTAATCCTGCGGCGTGCGCACCCATTTGAGAGCTTTGCTCCGCGCAACCCGCGGCGAGTCCGCGACTTTGGCATCGTTGGTTTTCGACCGTTCTAACCACGCACTGTAGAAATCGCTCATCGTTCCTCCTGATCCAATATCGATTTGTTGGTGAACTGAAAAATTATCGGACGGGCTACCTGTTGTCAAATTGCCCGCCGGCGCGGCGGCTTGCGGCAACACCATCGAATTGCTACCACTCAGTTTCAGATCGGTTCGGCGCCGTGAAAAAACTCTCCCTCACGATCTTGGCGGTTCTGGCCATTTTGGTCGGAGTGATTCTTGTCCGCACGGTCACTTTCCCCTCTCGCCAACTCCGGGTCGCACCGGCCCAAGTGATCGCTGTCGACCGCGACGGGATGCTAAAGCGACTTTCCGAAGCGATTCAATTCAAAACGATCTCCTTTCAAGAGCCGACGGATTCCAGCGTAGCGGAATTTGAGCGGCTCCACGTTTTTCTCGCCAAATCGTTTCCACGGCTGCACGAACAACTGACGAAGGAAACCGTCAACGGTCACAGCCTTCTGTACACCTGGAACGGCAAAGACGCGAATTTGAAACCGATGCTGCTGATGGGGCACATAGACGTGGTGCCGGTGGATGCATCAACCGAGCGGCAATGGACCCATCCGCCCTTCGCGGGACAAATGGCCGACGGTTACATCTGGGGACGCGGCACGATGGACGATAAAGTCAGTGTATTGGGAATACTTGAAGCCGTCGAACATCTCCTGAGCGCAGCATTCCAACCGCAGCGGACGATCTATCTCGCGTTCGGCCACGACGAAGAGATCGGCGGTCATAACGGGGCCGCTAGAATCGCCGAGCTGCTGCGAGCGCGCGGCGTCGATCTGGAGTACGTCCTTGACGAAGGGATGAACATCGTCGACGGCATCATTCCGGGAATCGCCGCACCTGCGGCTTTGATCGGCATCGCAGAGAAAGGATACTTGAGCCTTGAGTTATCGGTAGAAACCGTTGGAGGGCATAGCTCGATCCCGCCCGCCGGCACCGCCATCGGCATCATCAGCCGCGCATTACATAGGCTCGAAGCGGCGCCTTTCCCTGCGCGCATCGAAGGCCCGACGCGCCAGATGCTCGAATTCCTCGGGCCGGAAATGGCTTGGCCGCAGCGATTAGCGTTGGCGAATCTTTGGATCTTCGATCCTCTGGTCAGAAAACAGTTAGCCGCCTCGCCGCTCACCAACGCCATCATGCGCACGACCCTGGCACCGACGCTATTCAACGCC
>JAUYJC010000351.1 GCA_030688735.1 Deltaproteobacteria bacterium | reverse complement strand
CGCGACCAGACGACTTCTGACTCCGCCGTCGCGGTGCGAGCTGCCGGGTTCCGCGGAGCGACTGAATCCGTCGTGCCGTCAGGTCCGGCAGCGCCGTCCGGATGGAGCCCCATTTCCTTTGGCGACCGGCGCACCACCAGCAGCGCCGGCAGAATCAGCAAAGCCATGGTGATGAATCCGAACACCAGCCACGTTTGGCGCCAGCCGAGCAGCAGCAACAGCGATGCCGCGACGACGGGCATGCAGACCTTGGCAAAGCCGACACCCATACTCGACAACGCGAAGGCGCGCCCGCGCCAGCGCGTAAACCACTGGGCGATGACGACGTTGACGACCAACGAGCTCATGAGCGCATCGCCGAAGGTCACCACGGTCAAGCGAATGCCCGCAAACTGCGCGAAGCTTTCCACCTGGCTGAGCATCAGGTAACCCACGCCGGCGATGGCCGCGCCCGCGGCCATCGACCAGCGCCCGCCGTGGCGATCGACCAACGGACCGATAAGCGGCGCCAAGCAGGCGCCAATGATTCCTTCGCCGGAGCGGAGTAGCGAGAAAACCCCGCGAGAGATGCCGAGATCAGCGGTGAGAGGCTTAAGAAAGATGCTGAGCGTGCTGGCAAGCGCGAAAGAGGACGCGACGTTCGCAATAAAACCGACGGCGACGATGTACCAGCCGTAAAAAACACGTGGCTTCATCCCGTTGCTGGTCGCTACGATGGTCGGCGGCACATTTCAGGATTAGCAGGGATGGAACGTCAAAAGCAATTAAGCTTATGGTGGAGATGACAGAGTCCGAATAAGCCGTTTTACATTCTCGACTCGCTCCTCGCTGGTTGGGTGAGTCATTAAAAAGGCGGGTTTGATGCTCACCGAGAGTTTTAGCATCATTTCATGAAAGCGTAAGGCCCCTTGCGGGTCGTAACCGTTCCAAGTCATGCAACTAATGCTTAACGAGTCTGCGTCGCGTTCATCGTCCCGATTGAAGTATCCTTCGACCGCTTCCACCGCCATGCTTCCCGCCGGGACTTTTGTGATTTGATCGATCGCGAATCCGATTAGTGTAAGCGCCCCCCGTCGCACGGAATTCCACTCGATATGACCTTTCAACCAGTGAGCGGCTTCGTGACAGAGCACAGCGGCGTATTGGTCCAGGTCCTCTCCCACGAACCGTATCATGCCGGTCGTGATCCCTATTACCCGCTTCCCTTCGAACAACCCTGCGAAGGCGTTAGGTTCTTCAGCGGGAATGATCACCAGCTGGGTGCCGAGTTCAGCGCCGCCGGCGATCCGTTCGTGCGCTTCTCGAAGTTTTTGAACCGTCTGCATTTTTACATACACGCCATCTTCGTCATAGTTCCACAGAGTAACCTGCGTTCCCCCTCGCTGGACCAGTTCATCGACTTCCCAAACCCGCGGTTTTCGGACCAGCCAGCAAGCGGAGAGCAGCAAGAGTAAAGTTAACAGCGCGAGCGCCTTCATGGGTTGAGCCTGAACTTTTATAGTAGAGCTGACGAAGGGTCGTCAAGCGTGGGGCGCAAGACTTGATGGGTGACTATTAACGGCCGTCGATGACCGTGCTCAAATATGGGATTCCGCTCTATTCGGCGTTGACCTGGGTTCTCCTCACTTCGATCAGCTTCTTGAGGTTATCAATTTTTTCCGCGCTGCTCGGATGGCTACTCAGGAACGGAACGTGCAAGCCGCCGGGCTGCTTGAGCATTCTTTCATGCAAGCGCACGGCCGCCTCGGGGTCGAACCCGTTGGCGAGCATGTATTCGACGCCGAAGGCGTCGGCTTCCCGTTCGTCGTCGCGACTGAACGTGGCATCGATCATGTCCGCGCCCAATCCCGTGATCAGCCCGGCGGCCGGAATGCCCGCCATCCCCAAACCGGAACCGAGCAGCGCTCCCATGCTCTCAATCGTCTTGGACCGGAGCTTTCCGGCATCAACGTGACCCTTCGCCCAATGCGCCGCTTCGTGGCCGATCAGCGCGGCAAATTCATCGATATCGTCGCCGATCAGAATGATCATCGCCGTGTTGATGGCCACCACGCGACGGCCCGTCATCAAACCGACGAACGCGTTGGGATGTTCTCCTTCGGCGATAACCAGCTCGGCCTGAACGCCCGCGCTGCGCGTGATGCGAAAATGCGCGAGCAGAAGCTTGTTGACCGTATGCGCGTTCATGGTAAGAACAATTTTCCCCTCGGGGTTTTGCAACTCGATGGCTGGCGACGGTGCCAGCGCCAATTCCCGCACGCGCCAGAAAAGCCGCCCCTGAGGCATTGAACAACCGGCGATCCATACCCAAATAACAGCGACGGCGGCGAGTTTCATAAAATTGCACCGAATATCTGATAAATAGACGGAAGACGTCAAGTCTGGCGAGGCAGTCCAACTTGCGCTAGTGTGGTGTTTCCGAAATTCGTAACATATCTCGACCGTCATTCCGGCCAAGCTGGCGATAGCTAGCGCGAGCCGGAATCCAGATTTTTTTTGTAGCTAAGGGGCGGGTTTAAAACCCACCCCTCCTAGATTCCTGCTTGCGCGGGAATGACGACAGTGGGCCACCAATTTTGTAAACGAACTTTAGTTCCGGGACGCTAGTCTGGAATAATGAATCCCTCGCCGAAAGGATCGCGCATGAAGACTCTGATCGTTCTCGTCGGCACCTTGCTGTTAACTCTTGCCATCGCTCGCGCCCAAGAAATGGAGCGCGGGACGCGGCCGCCTTCGGTCACGGCCAACGGCGAAGCCGTGATCACGGTGGAGCCGGATCAAGCCGAGATCGACATCGGCGTCGTCACGCAAGCGAAGAACGCTCCGGACGCGGCAAGAGAGAACGCCGACAAGCTCTCGCGGGTCATGAGCGAAGTGAAAAAACTTCTCGGCAAGGGCGACGAAGTCAAAACGGCCAGCTACTCGCTCAATCCGAATTATCGTTACCCGCAAGGCGGCAAACCGGAGATCGTCGGTTACACCGCGACCAACATCCTGCGCATCAAGACCGGGGGGTTAGCGAACGTCGGCAAGCTGATCGACGCCTCGATGCAATCGGGGGCCAACACCATTCACCGGCTGGCATTCAATCTTAAGGACGAGCATGCCGCGCAACTCCAAGCGCTGCGCTTAGCCTCGACCAAAGCCAAGGCGAAAGCGGAAGAAATGGCCGCCGCCCTCGGACTCAAAATCGTCAGAGTTCTCTCTCTCACCGAAGGCAACCGAGGCGTCCGTCCAATTATCATGCCCCAGGCGCGCGGCGCGCAGATGGAAGCGATGGCCGCCGCTCCGACTCCCGTCGAGGCGGGCACCATCGAAGTGCGCTCGTCCGTGACGCTGACCGGCGAGCTCGGGACAAAGTAACCAAACCGTAAAACTGCGCTTGCCTCCAGGATGAAGTGCTCTCCTAGCTGGAAGTGACGACCTTCGGTGTATCGTGTTGAAGGATTGGAGTGATGGAAAATTGTACAGTCAATCAAATCCCGTTGCTTCGCTTTGTCCACGAGAGATCCGACCCGCTCGATTTCGGTCCTAATGCGAGTGTCTACTTTACGCCTTTATTATAAAATTCGGATAGCGGATCCACAAATAGACCGCCATCCCAGCGGCTGCCAGAAGGTTTCCGAGCAGTACTACTGGCCAGGTGAGCTCATGCAGAACCGGCTCAGCAAAAATGAACGCTGTGCCGACGAACCCACACTCCAGAATCACAAAAAGTAGCAATATCCCAGAGCGAAGATTAGGCTTCTTTGCAGCCAATAAAAGGAGACCCACCGCAATCTCGCCCAGCACTATAAAGACCAACCCATGAACCCATGTGTACATAAGGATCAGCTTCAATGAAACCTGCACGCCATCAGTCGGGGCTAGAACTTCTGGTCCCAAATAAAGCGCGGTTCCCAGAACGGTAGGCGTGTAAAAGGGTAGGCGAGTGACTGCATCCAGGAATAGGAACCAAATGGCTATAATTGTGGCTCCGATTGTGCCAGCGATAAAACCGTCCAAATAGACGATCGACCGAACATTCATTCCTCACCCCCTTTTCTGCTGCGGTTCCCCACATGAGTCAGCAAATGAGACAAAAGCCGGCATCCGCTTGCGGATAGAGCGGCTGGCTTTAGCTTGTTTGGCTCATGTTCTCCTAAGAAAGCAGTTACCAAGCGAACCATCGCTACCTTTCAGGTGGATTCAACTTAGCGACGCGTTAAATGAAACATGGCGTCTTTTAGTTGACGGAGTGTTCGGATCAATCTTGAATCAGCCCACCACTCCAGCGCTCGATTTTCTATTCTCCATCCTCCATCCTCAATCTTCTCCCGCTTAATTATCATACTTCCCCGGATCTTTGTAATAGTTCTTGTAGTACCACTCGGCGATTTCCCAACCCGTCGTGCGCCAGACGCCGTCGTGCGAGCAGATGTACTCCAGTGCTTTTTCCAAATACTTGATCCGAAACGGCATGCCGATGACGAACGGATGGAGCGGCAGGCAGAGCACGCGGCCGCCCGACGCGCTATCCTTATATAGCGTGTCGAAATGATCGCACACCATTCGGTAATACTGCTCCGGCGTGTGGTTCTCGCGCGTGAAGACGCGGATGTCGTTGACGCCGAGCTCGTAGGGAACCACGAGCATTCGCCCGCTCTTGACGCGCATCGGCGTCGGCTGCTCGTCAGTGCCCCAGTCGCAAACATATTCGAATCCTTCCGCGGCCAAATGATCGGGCGTGTTAAACGTCTCGCCCAAGCCCGGACCGAGCCACCCTTTCGGCGCCTTGCCCGTCGCTTTGGTGATGATCTCTTTGACGTTGTGGATGATGTCGCGCTCGACTTCGGGAGAATAATCCAACATCGAGATGCTGTTGGTCATGCCGTGGCCGAGCCATTCCCACTTGCGCTTGTTGCCCTCCTCGATGATCGGCGGGTGCTGCGCGCACACCTCGGCGTTTAAGAGCACGCTGGCGCGGATGCCGAATTTGTCGAGAACTTCCATGATGCGAAACACGCCGACGCGCGAGCCATAATCGCGCAGCGTGTAGCCCGGCACATCGGGCGCGTGGCTGCTGCCCGAGCCGCGGATCGGTTTGTCGAAGTGAAAGTATTCGATATTCGGCGCGACCCAGAGCGCGACGCGCCCGTGATTCGGCCACTCGATTCTCGGTCGGCGAATGATCGGTGAGTAATCGTAACGGCGGTTATCCATAAATCCCGTCCCCTCCCAGTAAAGTTAAACTGCGCGACAAGGTCTCACCGTAGTCCAGGTGATTGCAGGGCGTCAAGCGGACCGTGGCGTCCTCCCAGGGCAACGTCAAAGTCAGTTTCACCTGCGTGGATTGCTTTTTGTCTAAGAATCCCCCCTTGCCCCCCTTTTGTAAAGGGAGATTTAGAGGGATTTTTAAACTCCTCAACACGACTTTGACGGAACCCTGGCGTCCTGCTTGAGGTAGCTCGGCATAAATTGTATACTTTATTTCGTCTTTTCTTGCCTGTAGGTCGTAACGGTGTGCCCGCCTTTTGCGGGCGTTCGTTATTTGAATCGCAGCAGCGCGGCCTGCCATAACCGCGTGCAGGAAATTTTTTCAGGAGGAAGTGAGTCATGGTTGAGTGTCCGGTGTGCGGCGGGACGGTGAATCTCGGTGACGACACCGTGGAGGGAGAATTGATTCCTTGCGCGGAGTGCGGCTCCGAGCTGGAAGTCACGGGAGTCAACCCCTTTGTTCTCGCCGAAGCTCCTAAAGAAGAGGAAGATTGGGGCGAATGACCATGAAAGTCGGGTTTCTCCATTCGTTGATCCGCCCCGAAGAAAAGCTGCTCATCAAAGAGTTCGAAAACCGCCCCGGCATCGAGCTGGCGATGATCGACGACCGCAAGCTGTCGTTCAACCTCGGCAAAGATCATTTCGCCTACGACGTCGTCGTCGAAAGATCGATCAATCAATCGCGAGCCTTGCATGCGTTGCGGCTCTTTGAGTCCGCGGGCGTCAAGTGCGTCAATACTTCGAAAGTGGCGACCATCTGCGGCGATAAGATCTTGACCTCCATCGCTCTCGAAGAACATCAAGTGCCGCAGCCCGAGGTGCGCATCGCCTTTACCGAAGATTCGACGATCCAAGCCATCGAAGAGATGGGTTACCCCGTGGTGCTGAAACCGGCGGTCGGCTCTTGGGGAAGGCTGCTCTCGAAGGTCAATGACCGTGACGCGGCGGAAACGATTCTCGAGCACAAAGTAACCCTCGGCAGCTACCATCATTCGATCTTTTACGCGCAAAAATATATCGACAAGAAAGGCCGCGACATTCGCAGCTTTGTGGTCGGCGACGAATGCGTCGCGGCGATCTACCGCAGCTCCGAGCACTGGATCACCAACACCGCTCAAGGCGGTAAGGCGACCAACTGCCCGCTGACGAACGAATTGAAGGATCTCTCCCTGCGCGCGGC
>JAUYJC010000024.1 GCA_030688735.1 Deltaproteobacteria bacterium | reverse complement strand
CGAATGGGGTTGAGGTTCCCGGCGAGGTGCTAATTGGGGTCGGAACAAAGTAGTAGGAGAGCAAATGAATCCCTCTATCTATTGAGAGGCTAACCTTACGCTTCAGACCGATCGCTAAAAGCGCCGGCTGAGCGTTGCGTTGAGCCGCAGACTATCGCATGAGATACCAATGGCTGGGTTCAAGCGCCGCATCGTGCGTGGGATCCACCTGGAACGGTCGTGGTCGAAACAGTGTGGCGCCGTGATAATGTAAGCGATGTTGCGCGAAGGAGAATCATATGAAGTGGCTATCCGGCATTATCGTTTTTGCAGTCGCCTCGTCTGGTTCCGGAGTAAGGGCTCAAGACGCCCCAGCACAGGCTCGGGCTGACCTCGCGCCTACGGGCAAGCTTAGGGTTGCTCTCTTCCCGCTACCGCACATCGCTGTCCGCGATAAGGAAACGGGACAATTCAATGGAGTAGTCGTCGATCTCAGTCGGGAATTGGCCAAACGGCTCAACGTGCCGGTGGAGTTCGCAACGGCGAACACGAACTCGGCCGCCGTCGATCAGGTCAAGAACAACCAAGCGGACCTAACATTCCTGGTAAGCTTACCAGCTCTGGCTACTCAAATCGATTTTGGGGCGGCCTACATCGCGTACGAGACGACCTTCCTCGTGCCAGCAAACTCCCCGATTCGCAGATTGGACGACGTCGATGCTCCGGGACGTCGAATCATTGCTCCTGAGAGAAGCGCAATCGAGGCGAAGCTGAGCCAAACATTGAAGAACGTCAAACTCATTGGCGTGCCGATCGCGATCGGTTCTGCGAACCGGGTGGCCGAAATGCTCAAGAACGGCGAGGCAGACGCCTACAGTAATCTCACTCACCTGCTCTCGCTCACGCAGACTGACCTGCCAGGGTGGCGTATTGTGTCTGGAAGCTACATGATGACGGTGTTTTCGATCGGCTATCCAAAAGATAGGCCAGCCGGTGCTACCTACGCGAACCAATTCATCGAAGAGATGAAAAAGAGCGGCTTCATTCAGCAAGCGATTGAGCGGGCCAATCTCAAGGGTGCCGTGGTGCCCCAATAGGATATTTGCCTTTACGCGGATTTTGCCATTGTATTTAGTAGACGTGCGGCCCAACCATTGGGCGGAGACGGACGCTCGGAGCGCCGCTCACCCGCAACCCCGTTAGGCTCTTCAGAGGCTGGCTTCTCTATTTAAGGAGGTGAACGAGGTGAGCTGAACAACAAGGCAAAGACAACATGACGATTCCTTAATTCAGCATCCCATTAGGCGCGGCGGCCCAATCGGTTGCCGCGACAGGTTCAACTGAAACGCGAGAGGAGGTCTAACATGAATGACGATTTGAAAAAGGCAGTTCAGAAATCCCAGGCGGCTATGCAAGAAGCACACTCCAAGGAGCGCGTGACATTCAAGGCACTGCTCCTAACCAACCCGAATTACTTCGGGAACCTTTTGGAGAGCCCATTCACGCCTGTTTTGCCCATTTCTGGCAACACTCATTACGAGGAACTTGCGTGCGTCGGCTACCACCCGCAGCAAGAGCGACTTGAGGCGGTGGTCTATGTTTACCAGCCTTCGGGCTACGGCACTGATATCTGCGGTCCGGGCAGCCCGGAGTACGTGCGCTTTTATCTTTCGTTCGACAATGGGGCGACTTGGCAAGACCAGGGAATTACGAGCTTCCAGGTACACAACATTCCCGAGGGCACGGAGGGCGGCAAGCGGCTGGAGTACGCAGTTTCGCTTGCAGTCGATCCAAAGCGGAAACTCTGTTTCTTCGACTCACTAATCCTGGTGCGCGCGATCCTGTCTTGGAATAACCCGCCCCCGGCGAACCAGCCCAACTGGACGCCTGTGTGGGGCAACGTGCGTGAAGCGAATATCCAGGTGGAGCCGCGCCGCTTCATTTTTCCGCCCGAGATCTTCGAGGTCGCCAAGGTCAAGCTGCCGCCATTGCTCAAGGAAGTCATCGATCCCGATGTGCCCATCCAGACCAAAGCGAAGGTCTTTAGCGCGGCAGAACTCGCGGTGCAATACAAGGACAAGGGCGTGCCGGTGCACCGCTTCGCTTTCAAAGAGCTTGCGGCCTTCATTTCGGCAAAGACAAGCTTGAGTGCCGAGTCGTTTGCGAAGCTCTTGCCGGGCATCGCTATCGACCCGGGAATCTTCGATGTGCTCTTTCCCAAGACGGACGGTGACATCAGCTACGAAGAGCTCAAGTGCATCGGGCTCGACCCCAATCACCCGGACACTTTGGTCGGCGTGATTCAGGTGAAAAAGTCTTCGGGATACTCAGGCGGGCCATGCACCGACGGGAGCCGCGAGTACGTCACCTTCTGGGGGGACTTCGACGGCAACGGGACCTTCGAGACCTGTCTGGGCACAGCCCAGGTTCGGGTCTACGACCTGTCCAACATCCCGGCTCAAGGCGTGTATTACGCCGTGCGCCTCCCGGTCAACCTCGATGAGTATCGCCAGGCCTGCAAGAAGGGGCCCAAGGTAGTGCGCATCCGCGCTATTCTGTCTTGGAACGTTGCGGTGCCCTGCGCCAATCCCAACCAGGTGCCCACCTGGGGCAATCGAGAGGAGACACTGATCAACATCGCACCTGCTGCCGGTGCACCAGCCGGCAAGATCGCGATCCTGGGCGGTATCCCGGTCGCGCACATCGATGATGTGACGGGGCTCACTACTCCCACAGCGGTGTTTGCCACCAACAACTTCCCACCCGACTCACTCGGCAGGCCCTGCCCCTTCGCTGGCCGTGTCACAGTGCAAGGGGTGCCGCTGTTGGGCCATAGCTACAAAGTGGAGGTAACTCCATCTGGCGGCGGAGCGCCGACACCAGTGGTGACCGATCTCGTATTGACTCGCTTCGATGGCACGACATTCACGCATACAGCCAATGTGGCGACCGGTCGTTTCAACTATCTCCCCTTCACTGAGAATGTGAACAGCGTGCTAGCTCAGTGGGATACCACGGGCGACGCGAGTTGGGTGGTGAAGCTTTCTACCTTCGATGGGGGTGGCAACCTCGTAGGCACCGATACGCACCTGATTCAACTCGATAACACTGGGCCGGATGCGTCGATCACGATCACGACCGGAACCGGCGACTGCGGGAAATTCCCCATCGGCACGGTGCTTACGGGGAGCTTCGTCGCGCGCGACGACTATCTCGGGAGTTACAGCCTTGGCGTCGAGCCAGCCGTGAACCCGCCTGGCGTGGGCGTCCCGAGTCCGAGCTCGGGCCTCGTCAACACGTCACCCGCGCCCGGCGATGCCTGGAGCCTGGATACCACGGGCATGAAATCCTGCGGCTACGTGATCCGGGTAGTCGCTGTGGATCGCGCCATCGTCGGCAGCCAATCGGTGGGGCACCACGCTTCGGATAGTGCCGGCTTTTGCTTGGAGGAACCAGAAGAGGGCTAATACGTAATTCCACGGGCGGCAATCCAAATCGCACAACGGTCGATAACGCCTAACCATCGCTTCGAGAGGGACGCGGCATAAAGCGCCGCGCCCCTCAAGCGGAGCCGTTGGGCGTAAAAAGGATGTGCCATCGATCCAAAGTTCAACAATCTATGTAGTCGGAACATTGAAGCAAGTGTTACACACCGACCGAGAAGGGGAACCCCATGAGCAAGAACAATCTCGTTTCCATCAACCTCAGTGCCTTCGAAATCATCCCGCGTGGGGCAACGATCGTTATCGAGTCGAGCGCGCCGATTGACGAGCGCGCCTTTGCGTCCGGACTTCGCTTCAACAAGACGCGCGCCAAACCGGCAATCAGTAAGCGCGGTCGCCGAGCGGTCATCGCGATTGACGACTCATTCGCGAGCGGGCGGAACACATTGTACCTGAGCGATCTCTATACGCCAGATGGTCGGCCCATCGAGATCGATCTGGAAGTGCCATTCGTCATCGTTGATTCACAAGTGACGTTTCCACGGGAAGTGAAGGTCGAGTCCTACTCACGTGTGGCGGTGCTCGATGACCGTATCCGGCGCGCCTCACACAGCGAGAGTCCGACCCATGAGTTGATGAAGGGGACGCAGCGCTCTAATGGCAAGCCCTGGGAGGCTGCCTATGACAAAACCGGCAAGGAGGTCGACTTCAACCAGGTGCGCGCAGGCGTGATGAAAGCGCGCCTTGATCGCTACGGCAAGCTGGAGCCGAGGCTACAAGAGCGCCTGGCTGGCGGCGAGACCGAGCGGCTGAGCGTCGCACTGTGGCTGCGGGGTAGTCCGCCTGTGAAGGCGAAAAGCGATCGGCAGGAAGCCCGGAAAGTCCCCCCTGCCGAGGCAGCGGCTCGAAAAACGTTCGTGGACCAGACGTATCGCTTCACAGAACAGTACAAGATCGCGGAATTAGGCGGGAATGTCCGTGTGGATCAGGCGGCGCCTGTGATTTTTGCCGAACTGGATCGCAAGACGATCCGGAGCCTCGCCGATGTGCCAGAGGTTTCGATGATCTTTCTGTATGACAAAGAAGGCGTCGAGGATCTCACCGACTCGATCGCGATTGCCCAGTCCGATGACGCGCATGATCTCGGGTACACCGGCTCTGGCGTGAAGGTGGCCGTCTACGAAAGCGGCCCAGACGATACTACGAACTTGAGGATCACGGCGCGCTTCCGCAGCAATCCCGCGACATCGCAGCACTCGCGTCATACGCACGGGATCATCAAGAACCGCGAGCGTAGCCGTCCTCACGGTCATGCACCCGATTGCCTGCTGCATTCCGCCAACGACAAGGACCTCGACGCGATCCGCTGGGCAGCTCAGGACAAGGGCTGCACAGTCATCAGCCAGAGCTTCCATCGCAGTGCGGAACAGACCAGCGACGATCTCTCGTTCGACGATGTTTACAAGGACTGGCTCGTGCTGCACTGGCCCTACCCGACCATCTGCGAGGCCGCCGGCAATGGGGACGACACCGAGTTCGTCAACCACAAGGGTTACAACCGCCTGACGGTGGCCAGTCACAACGACGTGGCCAACGGCATGGCGGGCAACACGGTTTTCCGCAACCCGGACACCGATCACGGAGATCGGGAGCTTCCCGAGATTGCCGCGAACGGTATGGGCGTAACGGCGGTCGGCCTGACGCTGGGCGGGACCAGTATGGCTGCACCCGCCGTCGCCGGCGCAACCGCGTGCGTGCAGGAAGTCAACGGTACACTTAAGTCGTGGCCCGAAGGATGCCGAGCCATTCAGCTAGCCGCCGCGAAGCTCAATCCTGATGGCGGCACCTGGTGGAGCGATTTGACTGCAGGCGCCGACGGCGTGGACGGGACCGGGGCACTGAACACTCTGAGCGCTGTACGGATTGCCGAGCAGCGCAAAGGACGCGACAACAGGCCGGCTGCCAGAGGATGGGACGTGGGCACTCTGCGGTCAAGAGACATCGGCCGCAACGGCGAGACCACGTTCTCCTACAGCATCTCAGTCCCACGTGGCCTCTTTTCTCGTCGCACGACGGTGAAAGTGGCGCTCGCTTGGGATTCCGAGATCATCGAGTTGAACTTCTTTGGTCTGACGCTACCCATCGCTTCGGTGCTGACGCTGGACCTAGATTTGAAGATCTACGACAGTGCTGGGAGGCTGGTCGGGTACAGCGGCTCGTTCGACAACAGCTACGAGATCGCTGAATTCCGCGCCACCCCCGGTGAGACCTACACGATCAAAATCCGGCGCTGGTCCGGCACCGACGACGTGTGGTACGGCGTGGCATGGAATACGGTGTCCACGCTGTGGATCGACGTAGGAGACCTCGTGGGCCTCGCGGCTTCGCAGCGTCGCAGGTGACCAATCGCATCCGTAGAGACTTTCATTTGATTGGGGCCATCGAACAGCTCGGGGAACCGGAGCACGGGCGGCGAGTTCTCAACTGGATTAGTGATTCGGCGGTGCCCATGATCGCCGCACTCGGTCAACTCTGGGGTTGGGTAGGAGAATAAGGGACGTTCTTGAATTAGTGGAATAACGCCGATGGGCGTAATTCCGGGGACACAATACTAATTTCTCCAGAGTTTGCCTTCTAATCCTCGGGAGCAGGCCTGATATTTACTCTCTCAAGGCCGGCCATCAACCCTTCAACG
>JAUYJC010000343.1 GCA_030688735.1 Deltaproteobacteria bacterium | reverse complement strand
CGCGACCCCCGACTCTGAAACTTTTCCACTGCCGCTCTGCGAAACTCCTCCGTTCGTTGTTGACTCACTTCCTTTTTCTCTCTCTCGCCCCGCTTTCCATTTGTTCTCGCATGCGACATCTATCCTGACATAGGGGGCTCTACAGAACGGTCATTAGCCAAGACGGCGATGAAAGAACATTTATTAGAACGTCGTAATGACGATTACGATACCCGACGCGCCGTTGCCTCCTGCGCCGCTGTTGCTGCCGTTGCGTGAGGCGCCGCCACCGCCACCCCCAGCACCGTAGGTGGCGCCGGTCGCCCCCGCGCCTCCCGCGCCACCAGCTTCCACCGATCCCGATGCTCCTGCGCCACCGGCGCCCGAGACATTCGCACCCGTGATGCTGCCGCCGTCACCGCCGTGCGCCGTGTGCGCACCGTAGACGGACGGAGTCGTACCAGCGGCGCCACCGCCGCTGCCGCTCGGGGCCTCATCACCAGGAACGCTACCCACAGCCCCGATCCACGGGCCAAAGCCGCTGCCACCGCCATTAGCCCCGCTGCTTCCGCTCGTTGAGTCAACGGTGATCGCCACGCCACCAGCACCGCCGCTGCCCACCGTGACAGTTTCCGTTGCATTGAGACTCGAGGCCATGAACCAACCGGCATTCGTCCCTCCGGAGTTGCCACCGTACCCTCCTCCCCGACCACTGCTATTGGCGCCGCGCCGCCCTGAGCCTCCTCCTTGACCGCCGCCAATCAACCAAACATAGACAAGCTTGGCATTCCCCGGCTTGGTCTACGTGTTTGCGCCAACCGTTGTAAAAACTTGCACGTCCGCGCTGCTGCCAGAGGGCAGGCCCGTCAACTGCGAGCCGTCGCCGCGAAACGAAGTCGCGTTCACGGTGCCGGTGATGTCGAGCGGGTATTGAGGAGTGGGGTTGCGGACGCCAACATTGTTCGTTGACGGCTGAACCGTCAGCGGACTCTGCGCGTAGAGGGTCGAAGGCAACGCCACCAACAGCGCCGCAAGCGCGCCGAGCAAAAATCCACTCCGCAGCCCGCAACGTCTCCCCATCCAGTTTTTCCTAGCAATATGTTTCATCAGCATGGCTCGTCTCCTTGTAAGTCAGAAAGATTTTATTCAACGTGAAGCCCCACGGGTAAGTCCGTGGCACCTTTACCCCCGTGGGGCGGAATCCTGAGAGCTTGTCGAAGGGTCAACTCCGTAAATCACCCGCTTCGTCTTGCCTAACCACGGCGAAAGATTGTTTAGATATAAAAGTCAGGCCCCGTTCCCCAGACCCCGTTCCCTTATTTACCGGGAGAATGAGGCGCGCCGCAATGACGACCCGGAAGCGCTGACGGCAATGGCCGGTCTGCGAAAACGCTTTCTCGACGAGCAGCTCGGGCTTTGGATCGGACCTTTTACGACAGCCGTCAAGGCCGGCGCGCAAAGCGACTTTTACCGCCGACTCGCCGATCTCACCGACCTTTTTGTCAAGATGGAAGCCAGCGGAGCCAAGACCGTCTGACCTTCAGGCGATGTGCGCTCAAGTTGCCGACGGTGAGATCGGCGTAATATCAGGCATTGTTCACACTGCCCAACCTTTCAGGTCAGCAACCATCGCCAAACAGCCTCATATGGCCGTGGACCGACCGTCAACTCTTTGGAGCGTTGCTTACGGATGAGGCGGCATGCCGGCGTCTTGACATGTAGCGCCAGCAAGAATAGTGTGTAACATATCAATAAACGTTGATATGTTGTTGTGGAAAAATTAAGGAGCTCTCAATGGACGAGATAACAACCGCGAAAATTGTGAGACAAGCGTACGGCAAGATTGCTCAAAAGCAGAAAAGCTGTGGGTGTGGCAGTTGTGGACCGGATCCCACAGAGTTCGCAAAATCCATCGGGTATTCAGAAGAGGAATTAGCCGCTATACCGGCTGAGGCTAACCTGGCTCTGAGTTGCGGTAATCCGACAGCCTTGGCGAACCTCAAGGAAGGCGAGGTGGTACTGGACCTCGGCTCGGGCGCTGGATTTGATTGCTTTCTGGCTGCAACCAAAGTGGGTCCGAAAGGCAAAGTCATCGGCGTCGATATGACGCCGGAGATGGTCGAGAAAGCGAGAGGCAACGCGAGAAAAAATGGCGTTGAAAATGTTGAATTCAGGCTTGGCGAGATTGAGAATATACCTGTGGGAGACGGCCTGGTTGATGTCGTCATCAGCAACTGTGTGATCAATCTATCTGCCGGTAAGCCGAGAGTCTTCCAAGAGATCTACAGGGTGTTAAGACCAGGCGGCCGAATAGCGATTTCCGATATTGCTCTTCTGAAGAAGCTTCCTGAGAGGATTCGCGAGAGCGTCGAGGCATACGTCGGTTGCGTCGGCGGGGCGATACTCGTCGAAGAGTATCAAAAGGTTGTCGAAGCCTCCCTGTTGAAGGATGTGCAACTCACGGTGAAAGGCTCTTCAATCTGTATCGATCCTGACACAAAGGACCCGATCTTAAGGACTATTCTGGACAGTCTGGGGAGTAAAGCCCTCGAAGGTTATGTGGCTAGCGTCCTCGTCGAAGGGCATAAGTAGGAAAAAGGTATGCTGAGCGATTTGCGAGATTTGGCCGCCGTGGGCCGTGCCTTGGGGGATGAGACGCGACTTAGCGTTTTGAACATCTTGGTCGAGCGGGGAGAGACCTGTGTGTGCGAGATCATGGAAACTCTGGGCACCACACAATCCAATGTCTCATTTCACCTGACCGTGCTGAAAAACGCGGCTCTGATCATAGACAAAAAGATAGGCAAGTGGATGTTCTACCGCATCAATCTCGAAACCTTCGAGCGGCATTTCGCAACCTTGCGTGGGATGTTTAACAAGAAGCGCCTTGCAACCGCGCGCCCGGCAGCCAGCATCTTCACACTTTGCTGCCGCGAAAATGCTGTTCCTTTAAGTCGCAAGCATGCAAGGCGGAAGCTCGCAGAAATGAAAGCCGGCAAAACAGCGCTCACGATACGGGGCGAAGCAGAGCGAAGATAGAGAGTGAAGATCCTGTTCGTATGCACCGGCAACTCTTGTCGGAGTCAGATGGCGGAAGGGTTCGCGCGCGCGGCAGGTGGAGAGGCGTACAGCGCGGGCACGGAGCCCGCTGGTTACGTGCACCCCTTGGCGGTTGAAGTGATGGCAGAAAAGAAAATCGACATTTCCGGGCATAGGTCCAAAAAATTAGAGTTAAGCTTTGCGCACAACATGGACGCGGTCATTACTGTTTGCGGCGAGGCCGATGAAGCCTGTCCGGTGATTCCCCACGTCAACCGCTTTCACTGGCCCATTCCTGACCCGGCGAAAGCGGAGGGGGCGCCAGAACAAATTTTGCAGGTATTCCGCGCCGTGCGCGATGATATCGCGCAACGTGTGAACGAACTGCTGACACAAAAGAAGGGATAGCCATGATCCGTTAGTTGCGCTCGCCTACGAGATCATTCTGCTCATTCTGCCCCTGACGAGGCGGAGAATGTGAGAGTTTGGTAAGGCGCCTCAGGCAGGAATTTCTATCTACGTTATAAATATCAACAACTTTAAGGAGTTCGCTAATGACTGCCGGCATCAGCGAAAAGCTCTCGTTCCTCGACAGGTTCCTTACCCTCTGGATCTTTGCCGCCATGGCTGTTGGCGTTGGGCTCGGTTATTTCGTCTCCAGCGTGGAGTCGTTCATAAACAGCTTCCAAGTGGGAACCACCAACATCCCCATCGCTCTGGGATTGATCCTGATGATGTATCCTCCTTTCGCCAAGGTAAAGTACGAAGAGATGGGTGATGTTTTCAGGAACAAGAAGGTGATCGGTCTTTCCCTTGTTCAGAATTGGTTGATCGGACCGGCCTTGATGTTTATCCTCGCCATTCTTCTCCTGCCCGATAAGCCGGAATACATGATCGGTTTGATCATGATCGGCCTGGCTCGCTGTATTGCGATGGTCATTGTCTGGAACGAACTGGCTAAGGGAGATAACGAGTACGCAGCGGGATTGGTCGCGTTCAACAGTGTTTTTCAGGTGATCTTTTACAGTGTCTACGCCCTGGTTCTTCATCACCGTGCTGCCGCCGCTCTTCGGCCTCAAGGGCAGTGCCGTTGAAGTCACCATGGGTGAGATTGCCAAGAGTGTCTTTATCTATCTCGGCATTCCCTTCATCGCTGGCGCCTTGACCCGCCTGATTGGGGTAAAGCTGGTCGGAAAGGATCGCTACCACGCCCATTTTGTTCCTAAAATCGGGCCCATCACCCTGATTGCCCTGCTCTTCACGATTGTGGTTATGTTCAGTCTAAAAGGAAACCTCATTGTCACGATTCCCATGGATGTCGTGCGGATCGCGATCCCGCTCGGAATTTATTTTATCCTGATGTTTGTTGTCTCGTTCTACATGGGTAAAAAGATGGGAGCGGATTATGCCAAGACTACGACTCTGGCGTTCACTGCGGCCAGCAACAATTTCGAGCTTGCCATCGCTGTTGCGGTAGCGGTTTTCGGTCTCAACTCCGGCGCTGCCTTCGCCGCGGTCATCGGACCGCTGGTGGAGGTTCCAGTCATGATCGGGCTGGTGAACGTGGCGTTCTGGTTTCAGAAGCGTCACTTCCAGGTCGCTGTTGAAGCAGAGGCAGTGCCTATTCCAATCCCCTGAGGAGACATCTTGTTCAGGAATCGGCAGGCGGCATAATTCTCCACGTACCGTTGAGAGCCAGCGGCAAGAAACGGCGCGCTTTTTTCGCGGATCAGGGATGGGGCCAGTAGATGAGCATCGGCACTCCGGCCCGGCGCAGGCATGCCGCGGCCACGCCGCCGAGAAGAGCGCGCTGCAATCCCCCGCGGGCGTGCGAGGTCATCGCCAGCATGGCCTCCGGCATGCCTTTCACGTAACGGCACAGCGCATCGGCCGGGTCGCCATGCAGCACTTCCCAGTCGCAGTCGATGGTGTGCTTACTATTGATCTTTGCGGCGATCCTATGAAGGTAGGACGATTCCAGCGTATCGCTTATGTCTTGTCCGGGAAGCGCCCGA
>JAUYJC010000342.1 GCA_030688735.1 Deltaproteobacteria bacterium | reverse complement strand
AAGGTCGATGTGGCGCTGACGCCCATCGGCGGCGGCCGCACCATGGGGCCGGAACTCGCCAGAGAAGTTTTGGCGCAGCTCAAACCCAAGATTGCGATTCCGATGCATCACCGCGACAACCCCTACCTCATCAAACAATTTGCCACCGGACTCAAGACGCAAATCCTGAAGAGCGACACGCTGGCGGTTAGCAAGGATGCCTTGCCTCCTTCGCCGGAAATCAGAGTTCTGCAGCCGCGCGGCGCGATGAGTTACGAGTGAACGGTTAACCTTTAGAACTGAAACCGGATCGATCAATCGCGCGCCCTGTCTCTCTCATTAACTGTGCGCACTCAGTCAAATAACGTTCAGCCCCTTCCGCTTCGCGGATTTCCCCAGCGCGATCAGAAACATCACGCTCTTTCCGGCGGCGTGGGGCGAGAAGAATTCTATAACGTCGTCGTCGAAGAAGGTGAGCCCGGAGGCGCCGAGGCGCTGGACGTAGGCGGCGAGATAGCGTTTTTCGTCCCTGATGCCGGCTTGGAGCCGGGCGTCAGTTAAGCCCGACCGGTAATTGTTTTTTCCGTTTCGATGCCATAGCCTGACAGTCATGGATGGCGTGGTCCAAATCGCCTTGCGCGGCGCTCAACGCAGAAGCATTCTCCGGGCTTTTTTTGCTAGGTCGGTTCTTTTAGGCTCGCTGCTATTGCTATCCGCTTCCGCTCGATCTTCTTGCCGTGACCCGGACGTGGTGCGCGGCTTCGGCGCGCTCGCCTACGCGGCGAACGTGGACGCGACGATTCAATACTTCGGCCACAACTTTTTTCTCATCACGAGCAGCAAAGGAACCCGCATCGTCACCGACCCTTTGGGACCGGGCTGGTATCCGAACCCGAACGTCATTGGCGACGTTGTCACGGTCGGAAAAGAGCAGTTCAACCACAATGCCGTCCAGATCGTCAGAGGCAACCCGCTGATCCTGCGCGGCCTCAAGAACTATGGCGCTGACTGGAACAAGGTCAGCACGAGTTTTAAAGACACCTTTATCTATAACGTTCCGATCCATCAGAACGCCGAATTCGTCGAGGGCATTCATGGGTCCGCGTTCGTCTTCGATCTCGGCGTTTTGTGCATCGCCCACCTGGGCGACTTGAGCCAAAAGCTCACTGAGCAGCAGATCAAATCATTCGGCAAGGTCGATGTGGCGCTGACGCCCATCGGCGGCGGCCGCACCATGGCGCCGGACCTCGCCAGAGAAGTCTTGGCGCAGCTCAAGCCCAACATCGCGATTCCGATGCATCACCGCGACAATCCCTATCTCATCAAACAATTTGCCGCCGGCCTCAAGACGCAAATCCTGAAGAGCCACACACTGGCGGTCAGCAAGGACGCCTTGCCTCCTTCTCTGGAAATCAGAGTTCTGCAGCCGCGCGGCGCGATGAGCTACGAGTAGGTAGGTTAGCCTTGGCGCTGGACCGGGATCGATCGATGGCGCGCCCTGTCTCTCTCTATACCACCGGACACGCAGTTAAAAAACGTTCAGCCCTTTCCGCTTCACGGATTTTCCCAAGGCGAGCAAAAACATCACGCTCTTGCCGGCGGCGTGGGGCGAGAAAAATTCGGTGACGTCGTCATCGAAGAACGTCAGCCCGGAGGCGCCGAGGCGTTGGGCGTAGGCGGCCAGATAAAGTTTTCCGCCCATGATGCTCGCCTCGAGTTGGGCGGCGCGATAGCCGCGATTGCCGAAGCGCTCCAGGGCGCGATGGAGATCCGCGAGAAAGTAAACGTTGACGCTGCAATCGGCGGGAATTTCCTGGCCCAGGCCGAGATTCCCGGCCTCGCGGCGAAAGTCGCCTTCCTTGAGTAATTCGAGCGCGCGTTCGTCGCGGCGCAGGACGTACGCACCCGAGGGAAGGTCGTCAACCGCGTGAACGATCAAGTAGAGATCGTTTAGCGACTCGCCTGAAGTCAAAAAGTCTGCCGGAATACCGCGAGTGGCGCGGTCGAGCATGGTGGAGACCTGCGCGAAGGTGATCGATTCACGGGCGAACTGGCGCGTCGAGCCGCGCCGGATGACGACCTCTTCGAACTTATCCTGGAGGATTTCGTCGTCGCGCAATGGTTGAAAAGAGAAAAGCCTCGCTTCTTTTTCGCCTTCGTCCTTTTGCCTTCCATCCATTTGTCGCGCTTCGCCGCGCCAAGCCGCAACCTCCTCTTCGTTCTCCAATGAAGACGCCTCGTGCATGGCCCTCATCGCCGGATAATCGATCTCGCTCTTCGACAACGTCACCGTTTCCAGCGCCAGCGGCTCCACCGTCGGCAGCGGCGCCGGCGCGTGGGCGGTCGTGTGGCCGAGAGCTACAAGGGAGAGCGGCGCCTCGCGATTCGCATCCAAACCCAATAGCGTGCTCACCGCGCCATCGACGAAGCCGATAACCACTTTCGCCGGCAGTTGGCGCGCGCAGGCCGCAGCCAACAGATTGGCGAGAATGGTGCCGCTGTCCCAGTAGCAGTGGCGATAGGCGCGCGCTTGATACTTCCACGCGTTGCGCCAATAAGTCGAAGCACAGGCAAGAATGACTGGAGCGGTCGCCACCGAGGGCTCATTCCCGCTGGCGCGCGCGAGCACGGCGCGGTGGTCCCCCTGTCGCAGCCTGCGCAGGGCGAAGTCATGCGGGCTAAAGTGATAAACTCCGGCTTCGAGATCTTCGAGATCGCCGCAGGCAAGATAGAGATCGATGTGATAGAGCGCTCCGGTGCACGCTGCCGCGCGAAAGAGCATCTCGCCTCCTGGATAACTCCTGCGCCTGGTGACGCCTGCAGAAAGAAAAAGAATTTCCGCCAGGGTCTGACTCGTCGGCGCGACGGATTCATCGCCGGGAGCGGTGATATCCGCAATCGCGGTAAGCGCCGCCATCCCCGAAGATGAAAGTTGTTGACGCAATGAAATCGGTTCGAGTCCGGAATATATCTTAAAGGGAATCGGCTGGTTCTCCCAGTCCAGATAATGCGGGTTAGTGCGGACGCTCTGGTAGGAATGTTTCGTGCCGTCATGGTAAGCCCATGCTGCTTCGGTCTCTCGGTTCTTCATGGCAACCCTCACTAACCCGGTACGACTCTTATCACTCCGCGGCCCTCGTCACTAGCCCGGATTATTCAAATGTGACAGCAATCGGGCGGCGAGCCCTCCGGCGCGAAGGCAATGGGCCTGTGATTTAGTGGGGACTGCAGGCTGTGTTTGTAAAGCGGACGCCTGGGAAAAATTCGAGCACCGTGCCGAGCGTCATACACGGCATTGAAACTTTTCGCCTCCGTGCCTTCGCTCCTCCGGGCTCACCCCCCGATTGACGCAGTGTCGTGATCCGTCCTCGTCATGAATAATCCGGGCTAGCGACTCTCACGACCTTTCGGCCGACGCGTTTAAAGATTTCAAATTTCCCGGAGTCTCGTTATAATATGTTCAGTATGGTTGTGAAACATCGAGTGCCATCATGAAGAAACTGCTCGTCTTGCAGCATGTCGCCCACGAGCTTCTCGGCACGCTCAATCCGCTGCTGAAGCGCAACGGCTTCCGCATCCGCTACGTGAACTTAGCCCGCCACCCGGAGGCGCAGCCCAGCTTGGACGGCTACCACGGCCTGGTCGTGCTGGGCGGGCCGATGAGCGTCAACGATACGCGGCAACACCCGCGCCTGATGACAGAGCTGCATCTGATCGAGGGAGCGATGCGGCGAAATCTTCCCGTGTTGGGGATTTGCCTCGGGGCGCAACTGATCGCAAGGACGCTGGGCGCGCCCGTCTACCCGAACGGCGAAAAGGAAATCGGCTGGTACGACGTGACGCCGACGAAGGATGCGGAAGAGGATCCGCTGCTGGCGGAGTTTCAGGGAACGGAGAAAATTTTTCAGTGGCATGGCGAAACCTTCGACCTTCCCAAGACTTCGGCGCACCTCGCATTTTCATCGCTTTGCGCGAATCAAGCGTTTCGCTTCGGGAGAAACATCTATGGCCTCCAGTTCCACCTCGAAGTCGACGAGCCGATGATCGAGCGCTGGCTTCGAGTGGTCGAGAACCGGTGGGAAATCACGAGCCTGGGGGGCAAGATCGACCCGGCCGCGATTCGGCGCGACACACCCCTCCATCTCGCTCACTTGCAGCAACTGGGCAACCAGGTCTTCGGCGAGTTCATCCGCCTTTTTAGCTGACGAGACCGCCGTCGTCGAACGCGCGCCGCCGGCTAACAAGTCTGCCCCCGGCGACATGAATATCCAGGTTAGCGAAGGAGGACGACTACGACGCTGATCAAAGGTTGGTTGTGACGTCGCCAAAATCCCCCTTGAAACTTCCCCTTGGCATCCCGGCCCCATTTCGACTAGTATTCCGTAAGCGCTGATCCGGGATGTGGCGACTCCAATCCCTGCTTGTTTTCTGAGCGCAGCGTGTGTCTGACATCGAAATCCTCGGAGAGAAATTGATTGGCCTACGTTATCGAATATTCTCCGGAGGCTGAGGACCACATGCGATGGCTTACCACGCAACAGCAAACAATTGTGCTTGACGCAGTGGATCGGCAATTGCTCAACCAGCCCAACGTGGAAACACGCAACCGAAAGCCGATGCGACCTAATCCGGTGGCTCCCTGGGAGCTTCGCATCGGTAACCTAAGGGTGTATTATGAAGTGAACGATGACCCAGAGCCCACGGTTGTCGTGTTGGCGGTTGGTATCAAGGACAGGGATCGAGTCCGCGTCGGAGGAGAAACAGTCAAGTTATGACCAAAGTTGACTTCAAGAAAGCTTTGCGGCCGCTCTCGGAGTACGCCCAGAAGGCAAGAAAATCTCCCATCATTGTCGTTAAGCGCGGAAGACCCTTCGCGGCGGTCGTGCCCATCCGAAACGCGGATGAGGAGACGATCGCGCTCAGCACCAATCGCAAGTTCATGACGATCATCGATCGCTCCAGAGCCCGAACAAAAAAGGAGGGCGGCATAGCCGCCAAGGAACTGCGCCGCCGTTTCGGACTACACTGATCCCGCTCTCATTTCGACGTTTTGAGAATTCTCAAAACGTGCAAAGGTCCCGTCGAGTTTGTTTTTCGGCGAATCGCGAACTGCTTTGGTTCGTAACGTTTTGAACGATTGGAACGGGCCTCAGTATTAAATAGCGCGCCGATCCGGGACGTGGCGACTTTCACCCCGCAGGTTTTCCGAGTGGAAACCCGATCGCGCGTAGATCTCGCACTGTAACTGACTGGAAAAAGGCCGGGCATTGACAGCGAATAATTTTGTCTTCATAAAGGCTAGGGCTTATCCTATGAATCTGCACAACAACCTTCCCCCGGAGCAACGACGCGTTCAGCAGATCGTGGCCCGATTCAACGCGGACGAGCAGCTTTGGAGAAATTTGGAAGGCAAGCGTCGCCTCCGTCGCAGAGTTTTTCCGCGAGTATCGGCCAAGCGCCAAAAGCAACTTGATCTGCTCGACTTTGACGTGGCACGCCCGCCGCAAGACTGCGTAGGTCTGTTTGAGGACTTATGAAAGTCGGTCGCCCCGCCAGGAAAACGGACTCCATCGCGGCTGCAATCCACAACCCTGCGAGGTGACAAGGTTATTCTAGACGCGGACCTCGCGCGCATCTACGGGGGCACCACCAAGCGGCTCAACGAGCAGGTCAAGCGGAATGCGCGTCGCTTTCCATTAGACTTCGCATTTCGTCTGAGCAAAGCGGAGTTGGAGCACCTGGCCGAACAACGCGCGAGATCGGACCCGTCGGACCATCGGTCGCAAATTGCGACCGGTTCCCAGAAGCACCGCGATCCGCGCTTTCTGCCCTATGCATTCACCGAGCACGGAGCGCTCATGGCCGCCAACGTTCTAAACAGCTCGCAAGCGGTCGAGATGAGCGTCCATGTCGTCCGGGCGTTTGTCCGAATGCGCCATCTGCTGGCAGCGCACAAGGAATTAACTGGCAAGCTGGAAGATTTAGAGCGCAAGGTCGGCACTCACGACGAACAGATCCAAGCGATCTTCGAGGCGATCCGGCAGCTCATGACGCCGCCGGAGCCCAAGAAGCGGAAGATCGGTTTCCTGGTTCGGGAGCGCGCCGCGCGCTACGGAAGAGCCTAGGATCGTC
>JAUYJC010000336.1 GCA_030688735.1 Deltaproteobacteria bacterium | reverse complement strand
ACCGTGCAGGGTGTGGTTGGCAACCTTTTGCTGGCGCGCGCCATCGGGCAAATTCAGGTCCGGGTGCGCGAAGGCAAAGGCATGGCGCGGCCGATGGGAGAGAGCGGACTCTTCCCGCCGCTCGCGCTCACTATGATCGCGGTGGGGGAGGAGACGGGCAAGTTGGACGGCATGCTCGCCGAAGTCGCCGGGTTTTACGACCAGGAGGTCAAGCGCACCACTAAAAGACTCACTTCCTTAATGGAGCCGGCATTGATCCTGGGGATGGGGTTGGTGATCGGCATCGTCGTCATCTCCATGCTGCTGGCGATATTTAGTATCAATGATTTACCTTTTTAGAAGCAACAGAAATAGAGACAGGGAGATGAGACAGAAGAAGCAAAGAAGTTTTGCGGCGCAGCTCGCCGATTCGAAGGGCTTCACGCTCGTCGAGCTCATCGTCGTCGTGATCATTATCGGTCTGCTCGCCGGACTGGTGCTGCCGCAATTTATCCGTCAGGAGGAAAAAGCGAAGCTCAAGGCGGCGCAAGCTCAGATCGAGCTGCTCGGCACCGCGCTGGACACCTTTCGCCTCGATGTGGGGCGTTATCCGAGCACGGACGAGGGCCTGCAGGCGCTGCGGCAAAAGCCGGGAACGCTGGATCGCTGGGACGGCCCCTATCTTAAAAAGGATCTGCCGCAGGATCCCTGGGGAAAACCGTACATATACAAGAGCCCGGGCGATCACGGTCCATACGACCTAGTTTCCTATGGCCCCGACGGCGCGCCGGGCGGCGATGGAGACAATCGTGACCTCACCAGCTGGTAGCCCTGCTCACGGCTTTACCCTCATCGAACTGATGTTGGTCTTGATGCTGATGGGGATTGCGAGCGTTATCGTTCTGCCTAACATCGAGAAAGGTATGCAGGACCGGGAGGTGAGGCGCAGCGCCCTGGGCTTGGCGGCGGCGGCGCGCAACCTGCGCAGCCGGGCCATAGACGAGGGGATGCCGCAGCTTCTCGTTCTCGATATCGAGCAAAATAATTATCGGGCGGCGCGCGGCGCCGAGGTCCATCTACCGGCGGACGTGAAATTTGCCGCGGTCGTGGGCGGCGAAATCCTCGACGGCGAGGCGCGCCAATTCGTTTTCTTTCCCAACGGGAGCAGCCACGGGGGCTCCATCGCCCTATCGGGCGGTCATGGGCTCTCCTACGCGATCCGCCTGGAACCGCTCACGGGGAAAATTCAAGTGGTTCCGGGCGAAAAATCGTGACGTATATGAAACCCTGCGGCGCGCGGCAGCGCGGATTTACGCTGCTGGAGGTTTTGGTGGCGATGACGATCGTCGCGCTCGGCGTCGTTACGGTCGTCGAGGTCTTTTCTATGGGGCTTCGTCTCGGCTCCCGCAGCGCCGACCAGACCGAGGCGATGACCTACGGCCGCCAGGTCATGGATGATTTCCTCGTCACCACCAAACTGGAGCAGGGCTCCGAGCAGGGATCGCTCCAGGACGTGGGCAGATGGAAAGTGTTTGTGCGGCCGGCGGAAAACCCGTCCGCCGATCCGTCATTGTCGAGCGCGTGGGAACTCAAAGAAGTAGCCATGGAGCTGCGCCTGAGCGATGCGGGGCGGGAGCGGCTCGTGGAATTGAAGACCTTGCGCTTGACCAAGAAGAACTAATGGCCATGGCACGCGCCTCAAAAAATTCATGGAGTCCCACGGGCAAGCCCGTGGCACTTTCCACCACGCCCTTGGGGCGGAATCCTGAGCGCGAGCCCTCGGCCAAGGCCGGGGCTCGAGTCGAAGGGTCGAACAGCGGATTTACCCTCATCGAGGTTGTGCTCGCCTTGACGATTTTTGCCTTGATGGGCGCGATTCTTTACGGCGCGCTGGCCCTTGGTCAAAAGGCGGTGGAGAGAACCCAGGTAAGCTTCGAAAAGAATCAGCAACTGCGCGCCTTCGCGGACCTGATGGGAGGCTATGTGCGCTCCTCTCATCCCTATCGGGCGACGCCGCAGAATTCGGCGATCTATTACCAGGGCGAGGAGGAACAGTTGTCTTTTGTCTCGGCATCTTCGCTCGCTTTGGGCGGACGGGGCATGGCTCTGGTGCGCATTTCCTGGCAAGAGGGGGAGAGCGGCGCGGGGACTTTGACCTTATCGGAGGAGCTGCCGGTTCGGATCGGCGAGGAGGGCGGGACTGGTGGCCAGCGCAACAGTGTTGTCTTACGGGAAGGGATCAAACAACTCCGCTTCGCCTATCTTGATCCCCAGAGCGACGGCGAACTGTGGGAGGATCGCTGGGTTGCCGAGGAGCGTAAGGTACTGCCGCGAGCGGTCAGGCTCAGCTATCGCACGGAGGCGGGCAAAGAAGTCCGCTGGACCTTTCCCGTCATGGTGAGCCTGCTGTCGCAATGAGGCTTGAATTGAAAATTCTTCTGCGAGCGATCCTTCGACGCGAGCCCCGGCCTCAGCCGGGGGATCTTGCTCAGGATTCCGCCCCGCAGGCTTTTCCGCGGGGCACCATCGGTCTGGCGAATCAGCGCGGCGTCGCCCTGCTCGTGGTACTTTGGATTTTTATATTTTTGTTCGTGGTTGCGTTCGACTTCAGCGCGTCGGTGCGCGATGAAGCCTCGGCCGCGCATCGCTACGGTGACGAGACCCAGGGCTATTATCTGGCGTTGGCGGGGTTCGAGCGCGCTCTCTTTAACTTTCTGCAACAAGCTCCGAGCGGTCGAGGACAGCAGAGTCAAGCGCTCGCGGACCTGTTCGCCGACACATGGACCGATGGCCCGGCGGGCAGCGGTTACCGGTTTCGGTTGGTCGACGAAGGGGGCAAGATCAACATCAACCGGATCGATGAAACTAAGCTCAGGAGCATCTTTACCAACTTGGGAATCGAAGAGCCGCTCCGCACCATTCTCGTTGACTCGATCATGGATTGGCGCGACCCCGACGATCTCCATCGCATCAATGGAGCGGAAAGCGATTACTATCAATCGTTGCCGACTTCCTATAGCGCCAAGAACGGCCCCTTTGATACGGTGGAGGATTTGCTATGGGTTAGAGGAGTGACCACGGCGCTATTTTACGGCGTCAGTGAAGGCGCCACCGCGCCCGAGGGTGGGGCCATCGTCGGCTTGAAACAGTTATTTACCGTCGACAGCCCCAACGACCGGGTCAATCTGCGCACCGCATCGGCGGAGGTGATCCATGCACTTACGGGCATCGATATGAAAAAGTGTCAGCAGTTTGTCGAAGAGCGAAAAAAACTTTCCGACAAGAGCCTGCCGGACTTGCTCGCTCTGCTCGGCGGTGGAACGGGAGACCCCAGGCTGCAAAATTTCGTGTTTACCAATCCATCGGTGGTTTCCGTCGAAGCCGAAGGGCAGCCCGCCGAATCCCGAGTGCGCCGCCGGGTGCGCGGCGTGGTGCGGGCAGCCGGTGGCCAGGCACGCTTCGAAATCGTCAGATGGATCGATCGGGATAACCAAGCATCCGGAGCAACCAGCGGTGAAAATAAGTAGCCGAGTGACCTAGTGGAACAACTCAACGCAATGCCATCGTCGGGCGCGTTCTCCCTCCAGAGTTTACCTTTTGTCACCAGGCTGTTGGCGCTTTACCTGGAATCATGAATACTCCGGGCCAAATAGGTAGTGGCAAGAAACCATGATCGCTCTCCCCTGGATAAATAATCTTTTCCGCGCGGACTTTCTCCGCAGCGTGGGTCTCTATATCATGCGCGACCGCCTGGTGCTTGTGCGCATGCGCAAGAACTTCATGAGGCTTTCCCTGGTCGAGCAGGAAGATCGCAATCTACCGCTGGGCGAAAGCCAGCAGGCGATCTCCGAGCTGACCGGATGGATCGCCGAAGACGTCAGAGAAATCGCCCTGAAGGCCGAAAGCGAATCCCGCGAGCGCGCGTTCAAGCAGGCGGTCCTCTCGCTCCTGCCCCATTTCAAGGCCGGCAGGGACTCGTTGTTTGTTTGCGTGCCGCAAGAACTGGCGATCGTTCAGCAACTGTTTTTGCCGCTGGCCGCGGAAGCCAACTTGTCCCAGGTGCTCGAATACGAGATCGAACGGCAGTTGCCGTTTCGCCGCGAGGATATTTTTTACGATTTTGTTCCGATGGGGAAGCGGGGAGACAAAATCGGCGTGTATCTGTTGGCGATTCCGAAAAAATCCCTCGCCGGCCTGCTCGGCGTATTGGAGTCATTCGGCATTCGGCCCCGAGGTGTGGAGACCACCGTTACTGCGATGGCCAACTTCCTGCTTTTCTGCAAGGGAGATTTTTCGGGATCTGCGGCGGTCATCGGCGGCCATGAACATGATTGGGAACTGATCGGTATCCAAAACCAGCCCAATGGCTGGCGGCCGACGCCTCAATTACTCTTCTCGCATTGGGTGCCGCAATCGGGATGGGCGCAAGGCCCGGTAAGAGAATTGCTGCGCGAATGTCTCGAGCGTTCGCCGGAGCTTTACGGTTGGGGCGACGTCGATGAACTGTTTCGCTCGGCCCATCTCGAAACGCCGCCCTATGTGGATCTGGTGGCGCTTGGCAGTGAGCGCCTCATGGGAGGCCGGGCGATCACCCATAGCTATTATTTGCCGGCCCTCGGGGCGGCTCTTCGGGGCGTGCGTGAAGCGCCGTTAGTCGGGGGAATGCTGCGCGAGCAAGGAGCCGTTGACCCGGGGTGGAAGACGTTTTCGCGCCTCAATATCATTTTGCTCGCGTTGGTACTGCTCGCGTCAATTGGCTGGGTCGCGAGTTTCGCGGTCAAAGATGAGCTGCGCCTGCGCCAGTTGGAACAGGAAAATCAAAAACTCGATCCGACGGTGACGGCGCTGCGACGGGAAGAGAGCGAATTGGCCCGGCTGCGCAAGGAATTGACGGTGCTGACGGATCTCGACCGCCGCAAGGGCGAAATCCTGCGCGTCCTCGACGAGCTTACCAAGCTGGTGCCCACCAACGCTTACCTGTCTAATTTTCGCTTTCGGGATCAAAATCTCGAGGTTCAAGGCAATGCCGAGAACGCCTCCGCGTTGATTCCAATATTGGAGCGATCGCCGCTGCTCGAAAACGTCGGCTTCACAGCGCCCTCCAACCGTGGCCGTGACAACCGCGAAACTTTTTCGCTCAAGGCCAGTCTGGAAAAAACCAAAGTCGAAAAGGCGGACGAGAAGGCAGTGAAGCAAGGCGAGAAGGCGATGCAGCCCAATGAGAAGGCAGTAAATGCGGAAGAAAAAGCGGTAAAGCCGACTGAGAAAACTACGAAGCCATGAAGCGCATTTGGGAAAGACTCTCGCGCCGGGAGCGAGGACTGGTGGGCGCGACCCTTGCGATCCTGATCATTCTCTTGGCTCGGCAGTTTGTCATTGGGCCCTATCTTGAGCGTCGCGAATGGGTGAAGAGCCAACTCGAATTGCAGCCGCAGTTGCTGGAAAAGAACCTGCGCTATCTCGCCCGCAAGGACGAGTTTGTCGCCGGCCTTGAAGCCGCGCGCAATGAGATCAAAGCCCGGGAGCCTAAACTGTTGACCGGTGATACGCCCTCGGTCAGCGCCTCGGACCTGCAAGACACGGTGCAAAATTTGGCCGTCAAAGGCGGTACGCAGGTCATCACCACGAGAGTGCTCAATCCGGACACGGTGGGATCATTTGCCAAAATCGCCATTCAGATGGAGATCGGCGGCCAGATCGACCAGATCGCCAATCTCATGAGGGCCATCGATACGTCCCCTAAGCTGCTCGTCGTAGACGAAATCAACGTGCGTTCCCTGTTTCGGCCGGTGGGAGTCCCCCAACGGCAGATCGTCCCCCAAGTCGCGATTCAGAATCTCCGCGTCAGCCTTACCGTCGCCGGCTACGCCCGTGCCCAGCCTCCCGCACCCGATAAAACCGAAACTCCCGCCGCCAAAAGCAAGAACGGTGATCAGTAGGTCTCCGTAGCGCGCTTCTCCGGTTTTTCCGCACTCCAGTTCCGAGGTCGTTCCGGGCACTGTCGTCACCAAATACATCCGCGTCGGCAACGAGCCCCTTGCGGCCAAGAAGGGCGGCGACAAGCTCTTCTATCACAACGACCACCTGGGCAGGGTCAACGTCATCTAATCTGCAAGAACTGAGGCGAAGGATATGCCGTAAGGCGAAAGCCGAGTTGGCCGGAAGAGGCGGAGTAGCAGATTCTGTGAAAGTGCTCCCAGCAGAACAGGCGTATCACACTCAAATGGAATGTCGAAGACAGCAGCACAGCGCAGTTGGAATTGATCCGGGGAGGCGGACGCAACGACTTGCTCGCTAGGTGTGGAGTCGGAGGGATCGGGACGCTGGGCGAAACTTCAATTTCCGTGCTCCCCG
>JAUYJC010000334.1 GCA_030688735.1 Deltaproteobacteria bacterium | reverse complement strand
GCCCGCGAGGCGAGAGTGGGACGGGAGATCCCGACGGATTGGTTTTTGGAATCCGTGCATCCGTAAGGGTGAAGGCGGCGCCGATCTCTTACGGGAACGGGATGACCGTCGCGCGTTTGCAACCAACGAACTGCTCAAAATTTTGGTTACAAAAGGAGACCATGAGATGAAAACAAAATCAACTAGACTACTATCGATGATCGCCGCGGTCGCGGCAGCGCTGCTGATGAGTCTATCGGCGCCGATCACTCCGCGAGCATGGGCGGCTTCCGCTGGCGCGCCCAAAATGCCGCCGGTTCTCTCTTTCGCGACGGCGGCTGAAGGCACCACGAGCTATATCGTCGGCGGCGCCTTTGCAAATCTACTGAAAAAATACTTGAACGTTAAAGTTGCCATCGAGCCCAGCGGCGCGGCCACGCGCTGGGTGCCGCTGATGGCGAAGGAGGAGGTTGATTTCGGCATCCACTGTTCCTATCCGGACGTGTCCGACGCTTATTATGGCCTGGCGGGTTACCAGAAGATGGGGCCGCAGCCTGTGCTCGGTTTCGCCGCCGGCCATATCGTGCCTTGGGGGCTGATCACGAACGATGCAAACATTAAAACGGTTTTCGATCTCAAGGGGAAGCGTCTTTACGGCAGGATCGTCGGCCAGAGCCTCTACGAAAGAGGGGTCCCGACATTGTTATCGTCGGCGGGACTGACCGGCCAAGTAGAAGTGCTGACGTTTCCCAATATCAACGAGGCGGCCCGCGGCCTGGCGGAGGGCAGAGCCGACGCGGTGGTTTATCTGCCGATGATCGCCTCGCTGCTCGAAGTTAGTCGGACCAAAACGCTGTACGCCGTGGCCGTGCCCAAGGAAGTCGTAGACAAAGTCAACAAAATCGAGCCGGCACTGACGTTCGGTATTTGGAAAAAGGGCGTGTCGTTCGCTGCTCAGGATACGCCCAGCATGTTTCAGGGCTGCGGCATGACGGTTCGGGAGTCGCTGGCGCCCGATGTAGTCGCGGCCATCATGCGAACCGTTTACGGTCATTACGACGAATACAAAGGATCTCATTCCGTTTTGCCGGAATGGACGGCTGAAAACGCTATTCGTATCCATGTTACGCCATTTCATCCCGGCGCCATCGCCTATTTGAAGGAACGGGGCGTCTGGACCGCCGCGGTGGAAACACACAACCAAGAGTTGATCGCGAAGCGGCGCAAATAGGAGCCGCCATGGAAGACACAGCCGAGCTATTGGACCGAACCGGCGAAGCCATGGCGGCGGGCAGGAGCCGCCGCTTCTCCGGCTTTTTGGATAAGTTCGTTTCGGCTCTGGCGACGCTGTTGGGGCTCTACATTCTTCTGTACGTCGGCGATGTCTTTGACTGGTTGCGGTGGAATCTCTACGGCGCCCACCGCGCACTGGTATACACCGCCACGCTCGTGTTGGTGTTTCTACTGGTTCCGGGCGGGAAGAAGTCTCCGCGCGATCGCGTTCCTTGGTACGATATTCTTTTGGCGGCGGGCGGCGCGGCCAGCTCTTTCTATATGTTTCTCAATTGGGAGCAGGTGACGCGCTTTTACGGTCAACCCACCCCCATGATATTGGTTCTGGGCGTGACCTCGCTTTTGACGACCTTGGAAGCGGCGCGGCGCACCGTCGGTGCCGCCGTCGCCGTCCTCGGCGGATTTTTCATTATCTATGTTCTTTACGGCAACTACTTTCCGGGCTTCTTGTTCACGCGCGGCTATTCCCTTGCGCGCATGATCGGTCACTTCTACACGTCGGACGGCGCGCTGTTCGGATTGGCCCTGGAGATTTTTTCCGTGATCGTGGCGACCTACGTGATCTTCGGCCAGTTCATTCAGGTTTCAGGAGCGGGGGATTTTTTTCTCAAACTCGGCATTTCTCTCGTCGGCCGATATCGAGGTGGACCGGCCAAAGTGGCGGTAGTCGCCTCCAGCGTCTTCGGAACCGTCTCCGGCAGCTCCGTGGCGAATGTCGTCGTCGACGGTCCGATCACGATAAACATGATGAAGGGCCTGGGCTACCGCGCGGCGTTTGCCGGCGGGGTGGAGGCGGCCGCTTCCAACGGCGGCCAGATCATGCCGCCGGTCATGGGCGCGGCGGCGTTTCTCATGGCCGAGATCCTCGGCGTGCCGTATTGGTCGGTGGCGGTCGCCGCGCTTCTTCCCGCCCTGCTCTACTACGTAGCGCTTTATTTCATGCTCGATTTCGAAGCGGCGAAAACAGGACTGCGGGGGCTGGACAAAAAGGATATTCCGCCGTTCTTTCGGACCCTGAAAGAGGGTTGGTTTTTCATCGTCCCGGTGGTCGTGCTGATGCTGCTGATCGGTTATTTCGGCTATAACGTCGCGAAGTCGGGTTTGTATGCCACCCTGGTGCTGATCGCGGTGAGTTACTGCAGGAAGGAAACCCGGCTCGGTCCCGCTAAAATCAAAACCTCCCTGGAGCAGGGAGCGCTCGCCTTCGCGGATCTGGGCGCGGCGGCCGGCGTTATTGGCATTCTCATGAGCGCCGTATCGCTGACCGGCCTGGGCATGACGCTTTCCTCCGGTCTCATCGAAGCCTCGGGCGGACATTTATGGCTGCTGTTGATTCTCACCGCCATCGCCTCGATCATCATGGGCATGGGGGCGTCGACGCTGTTGGTCTACATCGTTCTGGCGATGTTCGTGGCGCCGGCGGTCGTAAAGATGGGAGTAGACCCGATGGCGGCGCACCTTTTCATTTTTTATTTCGGCTGCATGTCGCTGGTAACACCGCCCGTGGCCCTGGCGGCTTATGCCGCGGCGGTGATCGCCAAGGCCGATTTTTGGCAGACGGGGTGGGAGTCGAGCCGTCTCGGCATCGTGGGCTACATCGTTCCCTTTATTTTTGTTTATCAACCGGCGCTGTTGCTACGCGGTTCCACCAGCGAAGTTCTGTTAACGGCGACGACCGCGGTGATCGGCACCATCGCCCTTGCCGGAGCGATGTCGGGTTATTTTTTCGGTAACGTGACTTGGTGGCAGCGTGTCCTGCTCGGCGTGGGATCCATCACGCTCATTTATCCCGGCTGGGAAACCGATCTGTTGGGAATAGCCCTGGTCGCCATTGCAACCGCGGCGAGCAAGCTCGCCAACCCGATCGCAAGCGGCGTAGAGGCTTCGCGGACTTCGGTCGAATAGATCGAAAAGAAATTGGCGGTTTTCATGAAACAGAAAAACACTTTCTTTATAACTCTGCTGTTGGTTTTTATCGCCTGGCCCTCCGTCTTGCTCGCTCAGACTCGGCTCAAGGTCGCCTATCCGACCACCGTCGGTTCCATGGCGGTGCTCTGGGTGGCGAAAGAAGCGAAGCTGTTCGAGAAGCAGGGACTGGAAGTCGAATTGATCTACGTCTCCGGCAGCTCCAAGGTCGTCCAGGCGATGCTAGCGAAAGAGATTCCTATTTCGGAGATCGCGATCCCCGCGGTGATCCAGGCCAACCTGGCGGGCGCCGATCTGGTCATGCTCGCCGGTCCCAATCACAAGCCCGGCCAGAAACTCATGGTCAAGCCGGAGATCAAGCGACGGGAAGATCTGAAGGGTAGGAAAATCGGCATCACGCGCTTCGGCACCTCGGACGACTTTCTGTTGCGTTACGTCCTCGGACAGTGGGGACTTCAGCCCGACCGCGACGTCGCCTTGATTCAGATGGGCGGATCGCAGGAGACCCTCGCCGGCTTGGCATCCCGCGCCGTCGACGGCGGGATGCTCTCTTCGCCGCTGCATCTTCAAGCCGCGAAATTCGGCTATCATCTGTTCGCGGACTTGAGCGCCATCGGCGTCGATTACCAGGGCGCCGGCGTTGTCACGACGCGAAGTTACATGAGGGAGAGCCCGGATGTGCTGCGCCGTTATCTGCGCGCCTATGTGGAGGGGCTGCACCGGTTCAAAACCGACAAGAGCTTCTCTGTGAAAGTGATTGGCAAATATTCGCGCATCAGCGATCCCGAAGCGCTCGAAGAGACCTACCAGCACTACGCCGTCAAAGTCATGCCCAAGGTTCCCTATCCGACGATCAAGGGGATTCAAATGGTGCTCGACGAGATCGGCGCGCGCAATCCGAAAGCGAAGGGACTCCAGCCGGCAAGTTTTATCGATGTTAGTTACCTGAAAGAACTGGAGCAGAGCGGCTTCGTAAAAGCACTTTACGGAGAATAGAAAGCACTCGTTCTTGGCGCATTCGCTTCCCCTCTTTCGCAGAACGCCACGGGTGTAAACCCGAGGTTGAATGCAAGGAGGGGATTAACGTTCTTCCAGTTGCTCGCTGACTCCCTGGCAGGAACCGCAAAATTCCGCTTCGGGTGAGATATCCAGCCGGTCCGCACCGATAGGGTTGTGACATCCCAAGCATAGGCCATACTGGTTTTGTCGGATGCAATTAAGCGCCTTGTCGATCTGATCCATCTCTTCAATGTACCAGTCGTTCAAACGGTCGAGCAGGTTGGCCCTGCTTTCGTAGGCTGCCTGGTCGAGCCAGTCGGTATTTTGCTCGACCTGTTCTTGCTCCCTGCCGATATGTTGCAGAGTCATGACGAGCTGCTCGCGGCGCTTTCTCAGTTGGTCCATGTGTCTGCCGATTCTGACTTCTTCTATCATCATGCCTCCTTTTCAGTTTACATGGCCCACGCATACGAGTTTTTCCCTTCGAGACCCAAGGCTTCTTAGACCACAGGCGCTGACCTATTTTATACTACTGACGCTAAATCTTGCCTAGTTTTCTCCTCGGTTATTCCCTCCCGTCCCGATCCGGTAAACTCTCTGAGTCCGAGCGCCAGCTCTTTGAGCCGGTCGCC
>JAUYJC010000191.1 GCA_030688735.1 Deltaproteobacteria bacterium | reverse complement strand
CTTGGCACAACGCCTTATTACTCCGACTAAATTCGCACAGCAGCGAGATCTGTCCTTAGCTCAGGGGTAGAAAAGCATTGTCTTCGTTGCGCAAGGTTTGCCCCTCGCTCACAGCGTCACTTTCCCACTGCGGAATCCGGGATGATTTCACACGCTCCTCCGTTCGTCCTGAGGTTCTCGAAGGATGAACGGAAGGTTCTTCAGCAGAATCAAAAATTCAGCCTGTCCCCTTTTCCCCCCAAGTCCCTTTGAACTCCGCCCCCGGTTCCTTGTTTGAATTCAGCCTCGACCGCAGGTAAGGTTTTCTGCCGATTGTCATGGTTGCCATCCTTCTCGGCCTGTTCGGCTCGTTTTGGTTCGCGGTGGGAATGATTTTTATCAATCGCGGCGTCCTTTCCATCGATTTTTTCCGCGGACTGCTCGTCAATCTCGGCATCAACACGCTCTTCTTATGGGTCTATCTCCTGTTATTTTCCGAGAGCCTCGATCTTTGGGCGCCGGCCAACTTAATCTTTGTGACCGTCGGAATCTTCGTTCCCGGCGTGGCCCGATTCTTCATTTTTAAAGGCATGGAGCGCTTGGGCGCGTCGATCTCATCTTGTTTGACCAACAGCACCCCGCTATTCGCCATCCTGTTCGCCGTGTCGTTTCTCCAGGAACGGCCGAGCGCCACCAATCTCGCCGGCGCTTTCTCCATCGTCGCAGGCATCGTGTCGCTCTCCTGGCGCGGCTCGACCAAGAGCTGGCGCACCCGCGACCTTTTGTTTCCCCTCACCGCCGCTTTTCTTTTCGCCGCGCGCGACAACCTGGTTCGCGTCGGCCTGCTGCAGATTCATTCCCCGATCTTGGGCGCGGCCATCGCCTCCACCACCTCTTTTGTAACCATGAGCCTCATGTACCTGGCATTTGAACAGAAGAAGCCGCTCGGAAAGGATGCGCCACGCGGCCTCGCCCTGTTCACGGTCGCGGGCTTTATGAACTTTCTCTCCTACGTCTTTGCCTACACCGCGCTTAGCATGGAAAGAGTTTCCCTGATCTCGCCGTTGGTAAATTGTTCCTCGCTCTTCGTCCTGCCGCTTTCCTCGCTCTTTCTCAGGGACATCGAAACGCTCACGCCGCGCAAGATCGGCGCCACCGTTTTGGTGATTCTAGGGGTGTTTCTAATCTCGTGGGAAAAACTCTAACCAATCATATTTGGGATATTCAGGCTTCTGTGTAGCTAACCTGGCCAACGCTATTTCAGTGCAAGGACTCGGAAATTGCACCGCGGAGGCGCTGAGGTTGCGGAGAAGGGGGAGTAGAAAGTAGCCTCTGTGAACTCGGCGTCTCTGTGGTGAATAGTCTTTCGCAGTAAGCCCGGATGAGTCTCGTTCTCAATGCATCGTCGGCCCGGAGTCGTCGTCCTTGCCTCCGTCGATCAAGTGAAAGCGCCGTTTGAGGCGGTTGAGGCGGCGTTGGTCGAGATAGAGCTTGACGCGGTCCCAGGGATTGCCGCCGCGGAGATAGAGATAGCCGAAGAGCATACCGCCCAGGTGCGCCAGGTGGGCGATGCCGCTCTCGCCGGAGGTGATGGAGGAATAGAGCGCAATGGCGCCGATGATCCAGACGAAATGTTTCATTTTGATGGGAAAGAGAAAATAGATGTAAATAATCTGATTGGGATAAATCAAGCCGAAGGCGAGAAGGATGCCGTAGACGCCCGCCGACGCGCCGATGCTCGGCCCCATTTGATCGGGGACAAACAAAGTATTCAAAATTCCACCGCCGACCGCCGAGACAAAATAATATTTAAGAAAAAACTCGCTGCCCCACCGGCGCTCCAGGGCGCAGCCAAACATCCAGAGCGCCAGCATGTTGAAGAGCAGGTGGAACAGCCCGCCGTGGAGAAACTGATAGGTAAAAAGCTGCCAGAGGTAAAGATTTTGCCAAACCAGCCGCGGCACCAGGCCGAAGAGCCGCGTAATATAGTTATCGAGAAATATCTGCAGGATGAAAACCGCGGTATTGACGATCAGTAAAAACTTGACGGCCGGCGTCACCGCGCCGCCGCCGAAAGAAAAGCTGCGAGTCTGGTAGAGCATCGCCATTTAGCTTAACCGCTGGGTGGTTAAATTGAAAGGCTGCCGCGCCTTGCGGCGGTTCCAGGTTCAAAGTTCAATGTTTTCGGATCAAAACCCGGAGCCTTGAACCCGTTCGCCAAACTCTGGGCAGACTTTGAACCTTGAACTTTGAACTACCCTCCCAAATACGCTTGCCGCACCAAATCATTGCCCGCGAGCTCGTCGGCGCTCCCTTCCAGGATGACCGAGCCGGTTTCCAGTACATACCCACGGTGGGAAATGGCAAGCGCCATCGCGGCGTTCTGTTCCACTAACAAGACGGTTACGCCGGCGCGATTGATGGCGCGGATATTCTCTAAAATCTGCTCGACGATTTTCGGCGCCAGCCCCATAGACGGTTCGTCCAGGAACAGCAGCTTCGGCTTGGCCATGAGCCCCCGGCTGATGGCGAGCATTTGCTGCTCGCCGCCGGAGAGCGTGCCGGCAATCTGCTTTTGGCGATCCCTTAAGCGCGGAAACAATTCGAAAACAAACTCCAGCTCCGGACCCAGACTGGCTTTGGCGCGGCTATAGCCGCCGATTTGAAGATTTTCCAGCACCGTAAAGCGCGGAAAGACTTTTCTCCCCTCGGGCACATGGGCGACGCCCCGGCGCACGATCTCATGGGGCGCGACGTTTTCCAGCGCGGCTCCTTCCAACTCCACCTTGCCGCTGCGCGGCCGCAGCAAGCCCGACAGGGTCTTTAGCGTGGTAGTTTTGCCGGCGCCGTTGGCGCCCAGCAGCGTTACCAGCTCCCCTTTTTCGACGCTGAACGAGACGCCCTTGAGCGCATGGATCGTGTCGTAATAGACGTGCAGGTCGCTAACCCTTAGCATGTTCCGTCCATGCTCCCCGACCCAGATAGGCTTCGATGACTCTCGGATCTTGACGCACCTCGTCGGGATGCCCTTCGGCGATCTTCTCGCCGTAATCCAGGACATGCACCCGGTCGGAGATGCCCATGACGACTCGCATGTTGTGCTCGATCAGCAGGATCGCCTGGGCATACCGTCCGATGAGTTCTTTAAAGAGCGTCATCAACGACTGCGCCTCGCTGGTATTCATCCCCGCGCTCGGCTCATCGAGCAGCAACAGTTTCGGCGCCGCGGCCAGCGCCCGGGCAATTTCCAGCCGGCGTTGTTCGCCGTAGGAGAGCTGGTGCGCCCATTCGTTTTCCCGCCCGGCAAGACCGGTGAGCTCGAGCAATTCGATCGCTCGATGCCGCGCGGCTTTTTCACGCCCCTGACACTCCCGGGTGGATAGAAAAATCTGCCACAGCGTGGTGTTCAAGCGCGAATGCATGCCGACGAGCACGTTGTCGAGCACGGTCATGTGGGAAAAGAGACGGATGTTCTGAAAGGTCCGGCTGATACCGGCGCCGGTGATCTGGTGCGGTTTTAAGCCGACCAGCGAACGGTTCTGAAAGCGGATCTCCCCTTCATCGGGCCGGTAGAGACCCGTGAGCGTATTGAACAGCGTGGTCTTCCCCGCGCCGTTAGGGCCGATGAGCGAGGCAATCACCCCATCCTCCAGTTCGATGTCCACCCGCGCCAGCGCTTGCAGACCGCCGAACCGTTTGGAGATACCCCGCAATTCGAGCAAAGCCATGTCAGATTCTTACCTGTTAGATTCTTGAACAGAACATCTGTAACAATCCCTACCGCCGCGAGACTCCAATCAATTCCCAATCAAAATCCGAATATCGAAATCCGAGACAAACTAAGAGACAAATAAATCCCAAATCCGGAAAATTCAAAACACCGAATCCGAATATAGTTTGTTTGGAATTTTGATTGTTTTGGTCATTTGAATTTGTTTCGAATTTCGGATTTCGGGCTTCGAATTTTCATTGGCTATTTCCTCTGCTCCCGCCGCGGCGGCAAAATCCCCTGCGGGCGAAATATCGTCATGAGAATCAGGATCAAGCCGAATACCATGCGCTCGTACTTCGCCGGCTCGAACTGCACCGGCAGTTGGCTCAAGGAATAGTCGCCGAGCAGAGGGAGCGAAAGCACGGCACCCGATTGGCGCAGCCCGTTGAGCCAGAGCGACAGCCCTTTGAGCAATTGCAAGTTGAGAATCGTCACGCCGGTGGCGCCGAGAATCGCGCCGGGAATCGATCCCATGCCGCCCAGTATCACCATGGCGAGCACGCCGATGGATTCCATGAAAGTGAAGCTCTCGGGGTTGATGAACACCTGCTTGGCGGCAAACAGCACACCCACGGCAGAAGCAAAGGATGCGCCGACGGCGAAGCCCAAGAGCTTCATGCGCACCACCGGGACTCCCATGGCCGCCGCGGCGATTTCATCCTCCCGGATCGCTTTCCAGGCCCGGCCGATGCGCGAGCTTTCCAGCCGGCGGGTCACCAAAATAATGACCAATACCACGAGGAGCACGAGGAAGTAAAAATAGAGCGGATAAAGCTTGGCGTCGGTAATCTGCAAGCCGAAAAACTCCAGCACGGGGCGAAAAAACAGCGGCGGCTTGACGATGGGACTGATGCCTCTCGGACCGTTGGTGAGATTGATGGGCTTGTCGAGATTATTGACCAGGGCGCGCACCACCTCGGCAAACCCCAAGGTGACGACGGCGAGATAGTCGCCGCGCAGGCGCAGCACCGGCAGTCCGAGCACCACTCCCGTGAGGGCGCCGACACCGACGCTCAGCAAGAGGAAAATAAAAAACCAGTAAGGCGCAAGCGGGAAACCGCCGCCGGTGATAAACTCATTGGCCTGGGGCGATCCGAAGATCGCCCAGAAGTAGGCGCCGATGGCGTAGAAGGCGACGAATCCCAAATTAAGCAGGCCGACGAAGCCGACGACTATATTTAAGCCCAGCGCCAGCGCCGCGTAAATGCCAATTTGAATCGCCACTTCCAGATAGTAGCCGTTGATGGTGCCCAACAACGGTATCAACAGGACCAGCACCAGGGCTGCCAAGGTCAATTTTACCTTGGCATGGGCCGGTATGTAGTAAAGCAATAGCAACGATGCTTCAAAGAGCAGAAACGCCAATAGCGATTGAGGGTAAAGAATCGCGAGCAGGCAACTGCCTGAGATATAGGCGAGCAACCCGATGGGAGTCAAGAAACGGGTCACGCGCGGTCCTCCCGGACCTTTTCGCCGAGCAACCCTTTGGGGCGAAAAATCAGAATGAGGATCAGCGCGGCGAAGGCGAAAACATCCTTGTACTCGGCGCCGAAGGCGCCATCGGTGGCGAGCGACAAATAGGACGCGGCCAGCGCCTCCAACATGCCGAGCACCATGCCGCCCACCATCGCGCCCGGGATGTTGCCGATGCCGCCGAGCACCGCCGCCGTAAAAGCTTTGAGGCCGGGAAAAAACCCGCTGTAAGGATTGACCAAGCTATAGTGGAGACCGAATAAGACTCCGGCCAGTCCGCCCATCGCGCCGCCGACGAAAAAGGTTGTCGCGATCACCCGGTTCACCGGGATGCCCATTAGCGAAGCGGTGTCGGGGTCTTGGGCCACGGCGCGGATCGCGGCACCGATGCGGGTGCGGTTGACGAAGAGGTTGAGACCCCAGAGCATCACGAGCGCGGTCACCACAACCAGGATCGACTTCACCGGCACGACGACGTTTGCCCCCAGCGGCACGGTCCGGTCGAGAAGCTCCAGCGTCGGATAGGTGAGATAGAAAGTGTTGCGCCAGAGGCTTTCAAACAGCCGCAGACCGTCTTGGAGCACGAACGACGCGCCGATGGCCGAGATCAACGCGACAAGCCTGGGGCTGCCTCGGAGCGGCCGGTAGGCCACCCGCTCGAGCGCCATGGCAGCGAGCCCGCTGACGACCATGGCCGCAAGGATTATTAGTAATAGCACCGCCGCCGGGTAAAGCACGGTTAGCAGTCCGGCGCTCTGGAGCATGAGCAGGATTTCCACGCCGACAAAAGCGCCGAGCACGAAAATCTCGCTGTGCGCGAAGTTGATAAACTCCAACACGCCGTAGACCATCGTGTAGCCCAGGGCGATCAACGCATACATGAAGCCGAGGACGAGACCGTCGGCGAGCACCTGCGGCAGGATTTCCAGTGCGATTTCCAAAGCGGTTGTGACCCTTCAAGGGTCGCTATGCTAACAAATCCTTCTTACCGCCGCCACTGCCATCGCAAGGGAGGGCGCTTAATCGTTGAATCAGCTGCCGCTGGCGTATACTCTGTGTGTCAAATGACTCGCAAGATCACATGGCCAACGCCGGCAGCGCCGCGCGCGTCACGCCCCGGAGTTGGGCGATGAAGAAAGCCGCATGGATCGGTGTCAGCGTCATGAGTCTGTTAGCTGCAATCATCCTGGTCGTGCCGTCATGGGTCGATCTGGGGATGTTCAAGAGCGCTTACCTCCCGTTCATCGAAGAAACGCTGCATCGGCGCGTGGACGTGGCCGAAGTGCGGCTTGCGCTCGTTCCCGCCCCATCGATTCGAATCTCCAATTTGAGAGTTTCGGACGGTCCGGCGTTCCCGGACAATACCTTTTTCTCCGCAGGGCAAGTCCAGTTGCGGCTTAAATTCTGGCCTTTGCTTCGCGGCCGATTTGAAGTCAGCCAGTTCGTCCTGGAAAAGCCGGTCATGAACCTGCTCAAGCAGCCGGACGGCAGTTTCAATTATGCCGACCTGGCGGATAAAAAACTCCCATTGGCGAAGAAACCGGAGCGCAGCAGTAAGAACCCGGCGGCCAAGTCCCAAGAAGCTGTCGCGCTTTCCCTCGTGCTGCCGAGCCGCATGAGCATCAGTGACGGTCAGCTGAACCTGGAGACCAAGGGGCAAAAGCCGCTGAGCATCAACGGCATCGATCTCTCCTTGGAAAACTTCGCGGGCGGCCAGCCCTTCCCATATCGAGCATCGTTTCGCTACCCCGGGCTGAAAACGGTATCCCTCGAAGGGATGTTGAGTTACCGGGAAGAGCAGGCGAGCTTGGTTCTCAAGAATAATCGTCTCAAGCTTCAGGATCTCGACCTCCCGATCGAGGGAAGCGTGACTCAGGTCACGACGGCGCCGCGGCTCAACTTGACCGTCGCGGGCGATGCCATCGACGCCAAGTCGGTGTGGCAAATTCTTTCGGTTTTCGGCTTGACGCCGCGCGACATGGAAGTTGCCGGGCTGATGGGACTGCGCATCAAGCTCACAGGCCCTTCCAGCAGCCCGGTCACTGAGGTGCGGGGGCTGTTCAAAAACGTAAAAGTGGCAGGCAAACGCGCGCTCAAAGGCAAGCTAACGGGAGAGGTTTTCATTCAACTGCCCATGGGCGGCGGTTCGATGACGCGGCGCTTGCAAGGCAACGGGAAAGTGGTCGTTAGCGACGGCGCGCTGACGAATGGGGATTGGATCAGAAAAGCCCAGCAGATGACCGCCATGATCGGCCTATCGAAAGAACAAGGCCGCGAAGCCACGACGTTTAAGACTCTGGAAACGGATTTCACCGTTGCCGACGGGTTAGCTAATTTCACGCGCATACATATGGTTAATCCGCAGCTGGAGGCCGACGGCGCCGGCACCATGACCCTGCAAGAGCCGGCGCTGAACTTGGCGATCGAAAGCGTTCTTTCGGCCCAGACCTCGACCCGGTCGCGCACGGCAAGGGCTGCGACTTTTTTTAAAGACAGCCGAAACCGAATGGTTGTCCCGTTGAAGATCACCGGTCCGGTCGCGAATCCGACCGTGAATCTCGACACGGAGAAGCTCGTCCAGAAAGGCATGGGCCGCCCGTTGGAAAAAAATTTAGACTCCCTACTCAAGCAGAAGTTTCGCCGCTAGCGCCATCTGGCATGAATTCGCCGCATCATTGCCGCCCCATTCCGCCTGGACCCGGAAAGACCCGGAAAGGGGTCAGGAGTCTTTGAATTCAGGACTCCCGACCCCCTATTCGCGTGAATACCCCTTCACAGGAAACCCAGAAGCGCCAAGTTTCTAAACGAACTTGTGAGACGCCACACTATCGCCGCGACGGCGGCGGGCTCTGGCTGAGAATCAGGCTCTGGAGATTTTTACCCTCCAGAACTTCCGCCACCGATTGGTCAGCTTCCGTCAATATCTCGTCGATGCTCTGTTCTGCCTTGGTTCGTTTCTCCGGCCTTGTTTGAGCCTTCCCGGAATTTCGCACGCAATCGAGAATATCTTTGATGGCGATTGTTTCGGGATCGCGCCCTAGAACAAACGTTTCTTCATCCGCCAACGGCAACACCAGACGCGCGCGCTGAAACATCTCCATAAAATCGTTGACCAGACCGGCGGGGAGGCTAAGTTCATTGGCCAACTCCGAAACGCTCATCGGGTCGAGGCCGTGATAAAAGTTGCGGCCAACCAGAAACATCATATGGAGCGCCAGTTGCTCGCGGCCGGCCGGACTGCGGGCCAGAGCCTCCCGATCCGACTGATACAGATGGAGATGTTGGTAAGCATAGGCTACCTGCGCTCCCAACAGGACGATGCCCCAGCCGATATGAAGCCACAACAGAAAAAGCAGGAGGATAGCGAAGCTCGAGTAGATGGCGTAGTAGCGCGTCGAAGAAGCGACAAAAGCGGTAAAACCCCAGCCGACCGTTTGCCAGAGGACGGCGGCCACCAGGCCGCCGACGAGCGCGGCCTTGAGCTTGACCCTGGTGTTCGGCACGAAGACGTAAACAAACGTGAACGCGCCCCAAAGCGTGACGTATGGCACGAGCTTGAGCAGCGTGAGAACGACGGTGCCGAAGGGCTCCAGAGACATCAGCCGCTGTACGAAGACGTTGCTCTGCAACGTCGCCGTGATCGTCACCGCGGCAAAGACCAGCACGGGACCGACGAGAATCACGCTCAGATAGTCGCTGAACTTGCGCGTCAGCTTTCGCGGAGACTTGACGCGCCAGATATGATTGAAGGACTCTTCGATGGTCCCCAACAACGAGACCACCGTGATGAAAAGGGTCACCAGGCCGACACTCCCCAGTGCGCCGACCCGCATCCGATCGACGAAGCCGATCAGATACGCGGTGATCTCCTGGCCCTTTTCTCCGAGGGGAGCCAGCGCTTCGGCCAGCGCCGGTTCCATTCGATTATGCACGCCGAAGCCTTTGAGGATGGCGAAAACCACCGCCAGCAGCGGCGCCAGGGAAAGCAGCGTCTTGAAAGCCAAGGCCATGGCCTGGAGCTTCACCAGTTTTTCGATGAAGTCGCGCGCGACCGTGAGGGCGATTTTGATCAGCGAATGGAAGACTCGTGTGAAGCGCGTGAGATCAGAAGCGTCGGCGTCCCACACCCGGTCAAGGACCTTATCCTTAATCTGCTGGATCGAGCGCTTTTTCATTCGTGCCGCGGGCATGATTGGGATCACCGGGAGAAACGAATAACGTTGGCGGAACTCTACCAGTTTTGCACCGCCGGGACAAAGGAATTTTCCCAGACCATGACGCCTTTCGATTGACGAGGAAGGTCTTCCCTCTAAATTCTCGCCGGCAAATCGATGCGCGGCGGTCAACGCCGCTCGCTTGATCAAAATGCCGGCACCGACTTCGCCCAGCAATAAACATTTTGTCCCACATCGCCGCCGCGCGCTCAACTGCACGAGCCTGGTGGCACTGACTTTTTTCTGCGTCGCTGGCGGCGCTTTCGGCCTCGAGGACGCCGTCGGCTCGGCGGGACCCTTCATCGCCATCCCGACGATTTTGATTTTGCCCTGGCTCTGGAGCTGTCCGACCGCTCTCATGACCGCGGAACTCTCGGCGGCCATGCCGGAGGACGGCGGTTATGTGGTCTGGGTGGAAAAAGCTTTCGGCAAATTCTGGGGCTTTCTGGAAGGCTGGCTCAGTTGGCTGTGCAGTTTTGCCGACAACGCGCTCTACCATGTTCGTCGATTATCTCGCGTATCGCCGCGGAAATTTAATCTCCAGTGGTTTTTTATTGTTTCTCAAAAACGTAAGGTGTATATTGAGCCTCAACGGGTGGTTTGAATCGACGTTTTCAAGATTCGACACCGGTGACCGCGACTCGTCCCGCAGCGGATTCTCCCTGACCACCTGACGGTTCCCTTCTGTTTCATCCTGCGCGTAACGGTTTCATTACGAGGTTCGATAACAAGGGCCTTGGGAAACGACATCGACCTTCAGAACCGCACATCCGCGTGCTGTGAAAACGCTCCGCAGATTCGTTCGCCGGGCGTGCGGCTCCAATTTCCTGGAAGAAAAATAGTTTTCCGTAGGATGAGCACAATTACTTTGCCGTAATTTAGCGACCCATTGGGTCAAGAAAGGAAGCGGAAATGACTAATTACCAGGACGGTACCGTAGGCGCTAACGAGTTTATCGCGCGGGGAGCTGATACGCCCGACGTTGGGACAGACACCGGAACCCTGGCCCGCGAGCTTCGCGCTCTCAGAAAGCGGAAAGGAGGACGGAATAAGAAGCCGACCCGGCTTGAGCGCTCGCGAAAACTCCATGATGCAATCATCGGTCTCGCGCAGGAGCTTCAGAGCGCCGGCTTCGCTTCGATCGCATCACCGCCGGGTCCCATAGCCATCCTTGGACCCGAAATCGAAGACCCCAAGACGGGAGGAAAAATCGGTCACGTACAGGAATCGTTAGCCGATTACATCCAGCGGTTGTCGGTGGACGACAATTTCTTTCAGCGCCCGCCCTTCGATCATGTGACGGACCCGATCTATCGAAGGCTCATACGGGACTTCATCGACGGCGCGGCGATGCCGGAGAGCAAGATCGCGGCGCTCAGTTGGTCAGGCGGAGTACGCTCGCTCGAAGCGCCGGACTTGAGGTTTTCAATCATCGACGGCCTGCAGAGGTTATATTGTTTTCTGATCGCCATCTTGTTGGTATGGCGCCGTGAACAGCTCGTGCAGGATGGCCTGATCCCCGAAGAGGCGTGGAATTTCTTCGCCGAGTCGGTGAATCGACTCGGTGAACCGCGGCTCGCCACGGAGAAGCTGCTTGAGCGGGTGATCCGCTACGAAATGTTCTACGCGATCAGCCTGGCGGGCTTGCTGCACTACATGGTCACCTTCAATTCCAGCCAGCGGCGCATGAGCCTGCGGGTCCAGTTGGAGATCATGAAAAAGCCGCTGATCGAACATTTGAAAAGCGAAGGGATTCCCATCTGGGATGACCTCGGCAAGATGCCGGGAGAACAGCGGCCGAAAGACAAATTTCTCGCGTCGGACATCGTGCTGGCGACCCAAGCGTTCATTACGCACAACGCCCATGTGACCACGGCGGTGGAAACCGAGCGTTTCCTGGACGAGAATCAACCGTATCTGGACAACATCGGCGATATCTCTGACATCATGAGGATTCTAAAACGCATCAGCGGCGAGGTGCACGCGAAGATCGCCCAGGTTTATCAGGTGAATCTGAATCAACGTTATCTGATGGCTAATGGCGACCCATTTTTGTTGGGCTTTGTCGCCGCCTGCGGCTACGTGCGCAATCGCGGCAGTATGGATATTCTCGACAAGGCGCTGGATCGGCTACTGGCGGAATTCGAGCGCTCGGAGACGGATCCGCTCCGCTTCGAGGACTATCAGCGGGCGCTCTACTTAATCCATGCTTCCCGGGGCAAAGAGGCGAGGCGCCTGGTCGACGATACCTTCCGCCGCTTTTTTCTGGGCGTCACGACCGATCTCGATTGGCTGGACACCGCCAGCCAGATTACCGGCGGCGTGGCCCACTAGCAGTTTCACAGCAACGCAGCGGCCTTCTCCACAGGGATGAAGGCCGCCGCCGCCCGTTCCATTCTTTTCCGTTACACCTACCAGGATGTTTTCGAAAGAGTGGAGCCCCACGGGCAAACCCGTGGGGCGGAATCCTGAGCAAGAACCTCGGGCCCAGGCCGGGTCTCAAGCCGAAGGGGCGGCGCAGCCGTTTACTGCTGTTGGATGCCGTACCGGCGGTTGCAAAAGGCTGGCGTGGGTGTAACGAATGGGGTAGGGAACGTAACGGGTGACGAACGCTGCCAGCAGATTCCACAGCGTACGACAGCACCAGGAGAACGAAAGAGTAAACGGGCAATCCTCCCGCAGCGCGATAGCGCCAGCGACCGATGAAGGAGAGGGTTGAACGATTGGAACGACTTGAACGAAGATAAGGAGAGACTATGGAGCGACTCGAACTAAGTCAGGAACTCGCGCGAGACATACTTGGGATGGCCAAGGCCAAGGGCGCGACTCAGGGCGATGTGGTGATGGCGGAGGGCGATTCGTTCTTCGTCACCGTGCGCCTGGGCGAGGTCGAGAAAATCAGCCAGGCGGGAGAAAAGAGGCTTGGGTTGCGGCTCTTCTGTGGCAACAGCTCGGCGTCGGCTTCGACATCGGACATTTCCAGGCAATCCGTCGAACAGCTGGTCGAAGATACAACGCGGATGGCCCGCGCCACGGCCCAGGATCCGTTTAGTGGCCTGCCGGCGGTCGATGAGCTGGCGCGAGAAATACCCGATCTCGATCTTTGTGACGACGCGGCGCGGTCGGTCGCCGTGGAAGAAAAAATCCAAATGGCCTTGGCCGTGGAGAAAAGCGCCTTGGCTTACGACCCGCGCATCACCAACTCCGAAGGAGGCGAGTTCTCCAACCACTTTGGCCGGGTGATCTACGCCAGTAGTCAAGGTTTCTCGGGCGAGTACTCCGGCTCGACGTTCGGCCATTCGGTGGCTCCGGTGGCGAAATCCAACGGCTCGATGCAGCGCGATTACTGGTATTCATCGAATCGAAAATTTTCCCGGCTCGAATCGCCCGAGAGCGTGGGCAGGACCGCGGCGAAACGCGTGCTCAGACGCCTCGGCGCGCGCAAGGTCAAGACCTGCGAAGCCCCCGTCGTCTTCGATCCGGAGATGGCGGGCTCCTTGCTGCGTAATCTGTCGTCGGCGATTTCCGGTTATTCGCTTTATAAAGGAGCCTCTTTCTTGATCGGCAAGCTCGGAACCAAAATCGCCTCGGAGCTGATGACGGTCATCGATGACGGGACGATTCCCGGCGCACTCGGCTCACGCCCCTTCGACGGCGAAGGGCTTCCCATTAAGAAGAAACTCATCGTCGACAAGGGGGAACTGCAAAGCTACCTGTTGGACACCTATAGCGCAAAAAAGCTGGGCATGGCCTCCACCGGAAATGCCTCGCGCTCCGTCGGCGAACCACCCGGCGTCGGGCCGGCGAATTTTTACCTGGCTCCCGGCGCCCATTCGCCGGACGACATCATTCGTTCGGTGAAGGCGGGACTTTACGTCACCGAGCTGATCGGTTTCGGCGTCAATATGGTCACTGGCGACTACTCGCGCGGCGCCTCGGGCCTGTGGATCGAGAACGGCGAGTTGACCTATCCGGTGGAAGAAATCACCATCGCAGGTAATTTGAAACAAATCTTCCAGGACATCGAGATGATCGGCAACGACCTCGAGATGCGCGGCCGAATCGCCGCGCCGACGGTGAAGATTAGCCGCATGACCGTCGCGGGGGACTAGATGTGAAGAACGAGGATTGAGGATGGACGATAGAGGATCGAAAATTGCCATCCTCGATCATCAATCGTCCATCCTTGACCGTTTAGGTTACCTGAAACCCCGCCTTCAACGCCGCGCGCAAGAAATCATCGATATGCGACTGGCTCGGGTCGAAGTCGATGACCGCGACGCTGCGCTCCACGCTGAAATCGATCTTCCCGACGCCGGGTAGCGCTTGAAACGCCTGCCGCAGCACGGTGAGGTCCTCGGCTTTTAGATTCGCGATGGAGATGATGGCTGTTTTGGTTTTCGTCGTGGCCATTTCTCTTGTAAATCTGACAGAAGACTTGCCGGTGCGCAATTGACGCGGCAATTGCCTCTAGGTGAACTGCGTGAGTTGTCCATGGCTTACAAGGAGCCCCGGTCGGCATTTCGAGGCGCCGCCGAAGAATTCTTGCACCCGCTCGGCCACTTTGCCCTTTCGATTCAAAGCGGGTATAGCTCAGGCTGCATTCATAAGAAAGCCGAACAACATCGGCTCGCCTTGCTCACCACCAAATGACTGTCATGCCCGCTGAATTTTTCGCTCTCGGCAGCGCGTTCCTGTTCGCGTTGCACAACATGTTCACCAAAAAGGCGCTGCGGTATTCCAATCCCGCCACCGCGGTGATCAGCAGTCTTTTGATCAATATTATATTTCTCTGGAGCGTGTCGATCCTCTTCCTGCCGCTGTCGTCATTGGTCAGCTCCGCGTTGTTGATTTTCGTCGCCGTGGGCTTCTTCCAGCCTGGATTGACTCGCCTGCTGACGTACAAGGGCATCAACGCCCTTGGCGTGGCGATCACCGATCCGATCCGCGCCACCACGCCGCTGTTCAGCGCGGCGATGGCGATCATTTTTCTCGGCGAGAAAATCACGCTGCCGATTATCGCCGCTACTTTCATGATTATCGCCGGCATCAGCTTATTGTCTCTGCGCCAAGGCTCGATGAAGCTGGCCGGGTCAGCGGTTTTTCTCTGGTATCCGATCATCGCCTCCGCGCTCGCGGGCGCCACCCAAGTCGCGCGCAAGTTCGGCCTGGCCTCGGTTCCGCATCCCTTTCTCGCCGCGGCGGTGACGGCGACTTCGTCTTTCGTCGTGTCGGTGCTGACGATGTGGTACGTGGAGAAGACTCAGGAGACCTGGAAGATGAACCGGCGGTGTTTCTGGTGGTTTCTCGCCGCCGGGGTGACCGTCAGTCTCAGCATGGTTTGTATCTACTACGCCCTCGATCGCGGTAAGGTTTCGGTGGTGATCCCGGTCAGCAGCACCGGCCCCCTTTTCTCGCTCATCCTGACCGCGATCTTTTTGCGCGACGTCGAGCGCGTCACGCTCAGAATCGTGCTTAGTGCCGCGATGATCGTAGGCGGTGTCCTGCTGATTGCTTTGTGGAAGTGATCTCACCGACGATTCCCGGCCAAGGTTGTTTCCCGACCGCAGCCGTGCACCTTTATCGCAATTCGCAATTGCGTGAGGGTGAAAGGAGCGGCTTTGTTAGCCTGTGCGTGTGGCTCTGTCTTTATCAACGGCCTCTTCCGGATTTGGCCGCGCGCACGCAGCAAGTAGTAGATCACCCGCAGCTCTTTTAATTTTCAATTCTCTTCATCTTGAGCGATGTGAGCAGTGAGATGACGCTGATGGCCAGGGCGAAAAGATAGGTCACGTTCATCGACGCAACGAACACCTGCGCGTCGCCGGGATCGGGCGTCGTCCCTGGAATGCCGGAGTAGTAGCGAAAGGCCAGGGTCAGAAAAATGCCGCTCAGCGAGATGCCGAGCATGTGTCCCAGACCGAAGATCCCGTTAATGATGCCGATGGCGGTGCCCCAGTTTTCCTTGGGCAGCGAGCCAATCATCACCGCCTGGGACGGCGTATTGAACATGGCCGAGCCGATGCCGGTCAGCGCTAGCAGGACCGTTGGCAAGATCCAGTGGGAGTCGGGTTTCAGAAAGGCGCCGATCAAAAGGCTCGCCATGAGAGTGAGAACGCCCAGGATTAACAGAAAACGCGCATCGATGCGGTCGGTCAGAACGCCGCTCACCGGCGAGAGCACCATGCTGAGCACCGACGGCAAGAGAAAGATCACACCCATGAACGTCGGCGTAATCTTGAGCACTTCCTGCAGGTAGAAAGGCGTGATGAACATCGTGAGCCCCTGGGTGATGCAGCCCATGAGCAGGCCCACCGAACCGTAGGCGAATACCGGCACGGAGAAAAGCGGGAGATTGATCATCGGGCTCGGGGTCTTTTTCTCGTGCGCGATAAATCCCCAGACCATCCCGGCAAACGCCAGCGCGAGCAGCGCTTGGTTGGCGCCGCCGACGACTTCGGCGATCTTTTGATCGAGCAGTATGGTGACGAGGATGGTCAAGCCGAGGAAGAGCAAGGCGCCCCGGTAGTCGATCGCCTGCTGGCGCGCCGGCGACGGCGCCGCCGCTCGTCCGGTCATATAGCAGAGCCCCGCGCCGATGAGGCTCGGCAAAAACAACAGGAAAAAGATGCCGCGCCAGTGAATCAGATCGATGATTAGACCGCCGATGGGCGGGCCGACGAAAAATCCGAACTGATGCGACATGGACATCAGCCCTTGGGCCTTGCCCTCGGAGCCGGCGGGCATGGCCCGAAACGCCAGGGTGCGGCCGGATGATTGAATCATCGCGCCGCCCACGCCCTGCAAGAAGCGAAACAGAATCAACTGCAAGACATCCTGCGACAGTCCGCAGAGGAGCGACCCGACCGCCATGATGGCCATGCCGAAGCCGTAGGTCTTGTGATGGCCGTAAATATCCCCCACCCGGCCGCACACCACGCCCAAGCCGATGCCCGCCATCTGATAAACGATCAGCGCCCAGGAAATCCCGAGCATATCCGTTCCCAGTGCCGTCGCCAGCGTCGGCACGGAAATCATGAACACCCGGGTCGAAATGCCGGCAATGGTCACGCCGATGACGGAATTGATCAGGGTGAGCCGGCGCAGCCGATCGTTCGGCGGCCGCGGATCCTGCAAGTTCAAAGATGTGAGCCTTTCATCATGGTGCGTCGAACGGCGGAATTTCAAGCTTTCGGCACAAGCGTCGCCACTGCATCAGCCGTAAAACTCGCTAACGCACGGAAACGCCGCAAGTTGCAGAAATGTACCCGCCGGTCGAGATCGCTCGATCCTATCGGGTCTCGGCCTACGTTTGTAGGACTGATGGGAGAAAACCGCTCTTCGACCTAGTTTTTTTCGCCGGACTCGGCGCCTCACGGCGCGACGAGTGCACTGATGATTAACAGCGCGCCAACTAGTTCGAGCTCGAAGCCGAGATCGGCAATCATTCGACGGGCAGCGGAAACTTCTTGCTCGGCAGGGTTAGGACCCATCAATGAAGATCGGATTCGCAGGACAGACTCTTACCGGCCAAAGCGCAGCGGCGGAGAGTTTGGATGTGCGGTGGTAGCGCCACCGCCAATATCACCCGACGGAGCTGGGCGGCGAGTCAATGCTCGGTCGAATTTACCGATTCTTGGGTAAATTCTTCATGATCTCATCCATGTTGATATTCGGCATGCCGGGCATCGATATATCGCCGGACTTCTGCCCGGGCTTGCAAGCCCCCAACCATTTGGCTTCTATTCTCGATGAACTCTCCCGCATGCCCTCCATCGGTGGCTCAAACGTGCTTTTCGTTTCTACCTTGTAGGCCGAGTCGAACCGACCGGAAATGGTTGACCGAGTCTTTGCCGTGCTGCCTTCCACCTTGCACACCGAATCGTGGACGATCTTATCGCCTTCCTTGTGAAATTCGCTTTTGCTGCATGACGATTTCTGCGTTCCCCGCGCGTCATTTTTCATGAGATCGTCGCTCTTCTCGTCGATGCACTGCTGCATCGTGTGTGAACCGCCGGCCTGCGCGCTTGAGATCTTGATCTCCCACAGCCCGGACTTGCGCTTGGGTGGGTCGAAGGATGCCCCGGAGGCAGCGGTGCTGAATGTGAGCAAGGTGGCGAGCAAGAAAAAATATAGCATGGCGATCTCCTTGAAAGGTTTTTTGTAAAGACGTTTTTTTTGCGCAGTCCGGGTTGCCGTCAAATTGCCGCCGGTTGATCGATCTCGAAGCCGAGGTCGGCGATCATCTGATGGGCGTCGGAGGCTTCCTGGCCGGGCGTCGTTAAGTAACCGTTGACGAAGATCGAATTGGCCGGGTAGAGGCTCATCGGCTGGAGCGAACGCAGGTTCACTTCTCTGCCGCCGGCGACGCGGATCTCTTTGCTCGGATTGACAAAACGGAAAAGGCAGAGTGTCTTCAAGCACTTCTGCGGCGTCAGCTCCCTCTTTTGTTCGAAGGGGGTTTTCGGAATCGAATGAAGAAAGTTGACCGGGATCGAGTCGATGTCCATGGCGCGAAGCGCGAGCGCAAGGTCGATGATGTCTTCGTCGCTTTGACCCATGCCGATGATGCCGCCGGAACAAGTCGACATGCCCGCCGCCTTGACGCTCTCGATGGTGGCGACGCGGTCGTCAAAGGTGTGCGTCGTGACGACTTCCGAGTGATGCTGGCGGCTCGTGTTGAGATTGTGATTGATCCGCCCAACGCCCACCTCTTTGAGCCTGCGCACCTTCTCCTCGTTCATCAAGCCGAGGGAGCAACAGATGTTGATGCCGACTTTTTCCCTGATTTCGCGCACCGCGTCGGCGATTTCGTCGATTTCTTTGTTGGTCGGGCCACGGCCGCTGTTGACGATGCAGTAGCGCCCCGCGCCGGCGGCTTTGGCCTGTTTGGCTCCTTCGAGGAGCTTTTCTTTGGAGAGAAAAGGATAGCGGTCGATGGGCGCGTCGGAAACTGAAGACTGCGAGCAATAATGGCAGTCTTCGGGGCAAAGGCCGCTCTTGGCGTTTTCCAGCACGTGGATCTGCACGCGCTTGCCGTGATAATGGTGGCGGACTCTGAACGCCGCGCTCAAAAGCTCCGGTATTTCCTCTTCCGCAGCGTCGAGCACCGCTTGCAGTTCATCGCGCTCAGGCAAGATGCCCTGAAGCGCTTTATCCGCCAACCGCTGAAAATCCATTCTCACCTCCGGAATCAGCAAGTTTCTAACATGCGGACTGCGTCCTTGCAAATCAGAACATCCGACACTCCGCGGGTGAGCCTTGTTGGCTTCACCAGGAGGAAGAATTCGCTGCCCGACCCGGCTCAGTTTGCTTCAGTAAATGGCGCTGCTGAGTGCCGCTACGCGACGATTGCTCCGTGATTGCACGACGTAATACTTCTACCAGGGATCGTAACTCGAGCTCGGAAATTTCGCCCATCAAACAAATTTGTAACCAGTTTCGCTCAAGCAAGTAGCCGCTCATGTAGCCTAAGAAATAGCCCGTATCGTCTAACTCCTTCCCGAGCGTTCTTGAGCTCACAGTGGGCGGCAATGCGACGGTGGTAACGGCCGGAGAGAGGTGCTTGTCTTTGCCAATAATCCGAAGCCCCATAGTCCTTAGTTCGGCTCTGAGCCACGAGGCTAATTGTGCGACTCTGGTGAAATGGCTATCGACGGATCGCCGCTCGAGCGCCGCGCGCAAGGCATAGAGGGAGTTTGAAGATATTGTGAACGGTATTCCATCGTTGCTTTCGTAGTATCCGAGATCCAGGTAGCGCGGCAGGGCGGCCGGGGCAGGGGTGAGTTCGTTTTCGTGAAATACCATGGATAGCCCTGGAAAAGCCGCCAGCCCCTTTCCGCTCACTGCCGACGCCAAGTAAACGCCATTCAAATCGACCGCGACCGCGCCGATGGAACTGATGCAGTCCAGGTTGACCAGCAAATCGTTGGTTGCGCAAACATCTTGCAGCATGGCGAGATCATTCAGTATGCCGGTGGAGGTCTCACAGTGGACGGCCCAGAGCCAACGAATCTCGGGATGGCGCGCGATCGCCTCCTGAATTTGACTCGCATGAAAAATCTCGCCCCAGTTTATTCGGAGGATCTCGAACGACAACCGAAAGCGGCGCGCGTGATCGATTAAGCGCTCGCCGAACTCGCCGTTGCTGAGAACTAGTCCGGGCGCTGACAAGAGCGAGAGCTGGGCCGCGATGGCATCGTTGGCGAGAGTTCCGGAACCCATCAGAATCTCGGCATGGTTTGCATTGACGAGATCGCACAGCAGGCGTTTGGTTGCCTTAAATTCCGCGCGGAAAGATTCAGATCGATGAGAGCGAGGAAGGTCGCCGAAACGTTGACGGACGATTGCAGATGTTGTAACCGGCCCTGGCAAGAAACTTACACAGGACTTAGAGACGTTTTCTTTGCGCAGCCGTGGGATTTTTCGCTCGGGCCGAAGCCCGACTGCCTCCAGCGTGATGTACATCGGCTGAAACTTCGCATCGTCGGCGCCGACCAGTGGACCGAAAGGCACGAAGCCAAGATGTCTGTAGAGCTTCAGTTGGCGCAGGGTGCCTGAAACAACGCCAAGATTATAACCTTGGGCGCGACAGTAATCATGCAGCGCTCTCAGGATGCCGTGAAAGACGACACCCGAACGCGAGTTCGGTTCGACGGCGAGGAGGCGAATTTCGCAGACGGAACGGCCGGGTGGCAGGTAGGAGTCCAGATTGGCGAGCTTCTGATCGAGGGAAAAGGGCCGCACGGCGCGCACCGCGACCATGCCCAGCAGGCAGTCGCCGCGCACGCAGACGATGTAAGTGTTTTCGTGGTGAAACCTGTCAACCAGTCGCTTGTCGGGATTCGCTCGATGCTGGAGAATTTCTTCGACAAAGGTTTTGTAGTTCAACCGATGAATCGCTTCGAATAGCCAGTCCTCGCTGGCGATCCCAAAGGTCTGAGCCGTTGTCGATTTCATTGTCGCTCCTTTTAGCGTAGCGGGTCACGCGTCTTGCCCGAGCCGGCCGGCATGGTGGCGAAAAGTTCTCGAAGATTATCGCGGTGCGCGAAAAGGACGATGGCGGCGAGGATCGAAATGCCAACTGTTTCCACGACGGTTTGGTAAAAGATCGCCGCGCTGATCGCTGTGAGCAGAATCGCTACCAGTCCGGCCAAGGTTAAGTTTTGCAAGAGCAGAGCCGCAACGGTAGCGAGGAGAATCAACAGCAGGAGGAGGTTGTAGTCAAAGGCAGCTAGCGCGCCGAGCCCGGTGGCGACACCCTTGCCGCCGCGGAAGTGAAGTTGCGCCGGCCAGATATGTCCGGCAACAACGGCGACCACGGCGATGATCACGCTCGCCGCGCCGATGTCAAAATGGCGAGCGAGCCAAACGGCTAATATCCCCTTGGCGAAATCGCTTAGAAATACGACGACGAAAGCGAAACGGCCAAGTTCTCTGCCGACATTTTTCGCCCCGGCATTGCCGCTCCCACGCGTGCGAATGTCTCTGCCGGTGAAAAAGCGAAACAGGTAGTAGGCGGCAGAAAAGCACCCGAGTGCATAGGAAGCAAGAGCAATTAGCAACGTGGTCACGGCTCCGCCTCAGCTTGGGGCTCGCTCCAACGCCATCGCCTTTGCCTTTCTCAGATCCACTTTTCCCGACCCGAGCAGGGGAATCGATTCGACCGGGTAGAGATTGTCCCGCTTGGGAATCCACAGTTTCGGCAGTGCGGAGCGGTTCATCTTGTCCCAGAGCTGATCGGCGGCGACGCTATTTTGATTATAAAGCGCGACGAGCCGTTCGCCCTTTTGCGCGTCGGGAACCGCGACGACCACCGAGGCGGCGCTGCCGAGGATTTCGTTGATCGCCTCTTCGACTTTTCCATGGGGCACCATTTCACCGCCGATTTTGCTGAAGCGCGAGAGGCGGTCGGTGATCTTGATAAAACCGTCTTCGTCCACCGCGGCGATGTCCCCCGTTACGTACCAGCCGTCGCGCATGGCCTGGGCGGTGAGCTCCGGTTGGCCGAGGTAACCGACCATGACGTTTGGCCCTTTCACCAGCAGCAACCCTTCTTGTCCAGGCGGCAAGCTCCGCTCGGTATCGGGATCGACAACTTTGACCGCGACGCCGGGAATCGGGTGGCCAACAGTTCCCGGTTTGTTGCCGATCTGTTTTTCAGCGCCGAGGCTGACATCCGGAATGTTCGCGGACACCACCGGCGCTAATTCGGTGCAGCCGTAGCCCTCCAAAAGCTCCAAGCCGAATTTATCCTTGAACTCTTTGGCGATCTGCTCGCGCAGTTTCTCCGCGCCGGCAAGCGCGAAGCGCAGCGTGGCGAACTCTTCGGCCCGGCAGCGGCGCAGGTAACCGGCAAAAAAGGTCGGCGCGCTGATGAGCAGCGTCGCTTTGTGCTTTTGCACGGTTTCGCCAATGGTTTTGGCGTCGGTCGGGTTGGGATGATAGACGACGCCGAACCCGGTTACGAGCGGGAGCCAGAGCGTGCCGGTGAAGCCGAAGGAGTGAAAGAACGGCAGCACTCCCATCATGCGGTCGCTCGTGTTGAAGTGAATCACCTGGCAGACCGCGTCAGTGTTGGAAAGAATATTGGAATGGGAGAGCATCACGCCTTTGGGCGTTCCGGTGCTACCGCTGGAAAAAATCACCGTCGCCAGATCGTCCGTCTTTCGCTTGCCGTGGTACCGGCGCTCCAGCCAGGCGGCGGGCAGAAGCAACGAACTTAAGAGGGTTTCGATTTTTTGCAGCGGCGTGAATTGTTTGCGCAGCTCTTCAAGAAAAACCATTCCCTCCAGCTTGTCGAGGTTAGCCTTGGACAGGAACACGCGCGAGGTCAGGATCGTTTTGATGCCGCATTGGCGCAGGGCGGCCGTGAGGTTTTCCTGGCCGGCGGTAAAATTCAAATTCACCGGGACTTTCCCCGCCAGAGAGACGGCAATGTTGGCGAGCGCTCCGCCGACGGAGGCGGGCAGCAGCACACCGACCATGGACTCCTCCGCGCAATGCTTTTGCACCCAGCTTGCCAAGAGGCGGCTGCCGATCAAGGTTTTTCCCCATGCGAGTTCGGTACCGGTGGTGTCGGCCATGCAGAACGAAGACCAGCGCTGCTTGGCGACCCGGATGAAACGGGAATGAAGGAGATCGCTTGCGCCGCTGCGCAGGCGCACCGCGGCGCTTTCGAGCTCCAGGACGGTTTGGCGCACTTCCGGAACGGTGGCGCTCGAGGGAAGCGGCGCGCCGAATGAGACTGTGACCGGGTAAGGTACGAGATTGGGCAGCTTCCAAAAGAAACGGCCGCCGCGGTAGCTGAAGATGCTACCCCACAGTTGATCGAGGTGCGCCGGAACGATCGGCACGTCGGTGCCGTTGACGATTTTCTCAAATCCCCGCTTGAAGGGAAGAATGTGGCCGATCCGGCTGATGGCGCCCTCGGCGAAGATGCACACGACCTGCCCCGCGTCTAACTCTTGGCGGGCGTGCTTGAGAGCTTGGACGATGTCGCGCCGGTTCGTTGCCGAGACCGGAATGACTTTCATCAAGCGGAAAAACCAATTGAGCCAGCGGATATCGTAATATTCGCGGTGCAGCATGAAGCGAACGAAGCGCTCCGTCGAGGCGCCGATCAGCAGCGCGTCGACGAAGGAGACATGATTGGAGACCAGCAGCGCCGGTCCGCGGGCGGGAATATGTTCTTGGCCGACGATGCGGATGCGATAAAGTGTATGGGTCAGTAGCCAGAGGATGAAGCGGATAAAAAAGTCGGGCAAGAGATAAATGACGTACCCTGTTGCCGCAATGGTGAGAAAGCCGACGACCAGGATCATCCGATCCGGCCCCATGTCGAGGGGACTTCCCATCATCCAGAGCGCCGCCGAGGCGAGCAAGACTCCCAGGGTGTTGAAAACGTTGTTGGTCGCGATCAGGCGGCCTTTATCCTGGCGCCCGCTGCGTTGTTGCAGCAGCGCGTTTAGCGGAACGGCGAAGAGGCCGCCGAACATACCTAGAAGCACCAAGGATGCGGCGGCAAATACAAACGAATCCTGCGCCAGGAAAAGGACCATGGCGAGGGCGCCCATTCCCATGGATCCCAAGGGCACCAGTCCCGGTTCGATCCGGTCGCCCGATAGGCGGCCGGCGGCCAGGCTGCCGGCGCCGATACCGAGGGCGGCGAAGGTCCAGAGCAGACTGATTCGGGTCTCCCCCAATTGCAATACTTCTTTCCCCAGCAGCGGCAATACCATCTGGAGAAACGCGCCCAAAAACCAGAAATAAGAAATGCCCATCACGGTGAGCCAAAGCGGCCTATCCTCATAGAGCTTGCGCGTGCCGTCCCAGATTTCCGCGACCGGGTTGAGGTTAAATTTTTTCGCCGAGCCGGAGGGCGGCACCTTGGTAATACCCAAGCTTGTTAGAGTTCCCAATGCCGCAACGGCGATCAGCACGATGCCGATCCAACCGAGCCGTTCTTTCCAGGCTTCATATATGACCCCACCCAACGAGGTGCCAAGAATAATGGCAAGGAAGGTGCTCATCTCGAGCAGCCCGTTACCGCGGGAGAGATCTTTCTCGGGAAGCATTTCCGGCAAAATCCCGTATTTTGCGGGGCTGAAAAACGCCGACTGTAGGCCCATGAGAAAAACCACCGCCACCATGGCTTCCATCTGATCTAGAAAGAAGGCGAGCATGCCGAGGCTCATGGCGACTATTTCAAAGCTCTTGGTGACCACCAAAACGCTGCGCTTGCTATAAACGTCGGCGAGATATCCCGCGTAACCGGAAAACAGCAAGAAGGGGAGAATGAAAAATCCGCCGATCAGCGGAATGTACAGCTTGCCGCCACCGGCCGCAGTGGGCACGTCGAGGGCAATTAGAGTAATGATGATCTTGTAAAAATTATCGTTGAACGCGCCGAGAAACTGGGTCCAGAAGAAGCAGAAAAACCCGCGGTTTTTAAGAATATCGGTGTAGTTTCCTGCTGCCATAGGGGTAATTGGGGTACGCCCCGCCCTATTGTTCGGTGAAAAGACCTGGCAATGCAAGAGCTTTTCAGGGATTTTAGCGCGCGGTTTGATTAGACGAATAACTTGCCGGTTATCCTCCAAAAACACGATCAGTCAGGCGGTGCCCATCGACTACCGCCGCTAGGCGGCGAGCGGTGATCGCCTGCATTCCTACAAATGGTAATTAGCCCCAATACTGTTCACTTAATATGCTATCTGTGGTATCCTGTCGGGAAATCCGACAGGAGGACTCCCGATGGCACGAACAGTTGCCGAGCTTCCCAGTGGTACACGCATTACCGATTTCATCAGTTTGGGCGTTTTGACAAAGACGTTTCCGCTCGCTGCGATCCGAGCTGTGCTCGGCAGTACGGGCAAGGCGAGCCTTAGACAAAGGGATCTTCCGGCT
>JAUYJC010000318.1 GCA_030688735.1 Deltaproteobacteria bacterium | reverse complement strand
TTTTCAAGATGTCGGCCGTCGAGGCGTTCGCTTTTCTGTTGGGCATGACTGCGGTGACGGCGACCACGGGCGACATCACGTCGGTTCTGTTCGGCGTCCCTGGGGAGCCGACCACCGCTTCGACCATCGTCGATGGTCATCCGATGGCGAAGAAAGGCGAAGCGGGACGAGCCCTAGGAGCGGTGCTAATGAGCTCTCTGGTCGGCGCCATCTTCGGCGCCTTAGCCCTGGCGCTGGCGATTCCGGTGGTCCGGCCGCTGGTTCTTTCCTTCGGTTCGCCGGAATTTTTCATGCTCGCCCTTTTGGGCATTAGCTTCGTTGCCACTTTGAGCGGCGAAGCGATTGTTAAGGGGCTCATCGCCGGCGGCATGGGTTTTATGCTCGCCACCGTGGGACTGGACCCGATTTCCGGAATCCAGCGTTACACTTTTGATCAACTCTACCTTTGGGATGGGGTAGGATTGGTGCCGGTCACCGTCGGGCTCTTCGCGATTCCTGAAATCATCGACCTGGCGGTTCATGGCGGCGCGATCTCGCAAGGGCCCATCGGTAAAATTGGCGGCGTGATGCAAGGTGTCAAAGATACCTTTCACCACTTCTGGCTGGTGATTCGCTGCAGCGCCATCGGCACCTATATCGGTGTGATTCCCGGTATGGGCGGCGCCGTCTCTCAATGGATCGCCTACGCCCATGCGGTGCAGAGCTCACCCGACAAAGAACGCTTCGGGAAAGGCGCGGTGGAAGGCGTCTTAGGCCCTGGGGCGGCAAATAATTCGACTCTCGGCGGTTCTCTGATTCCCACCATCGCCTTCGGCGTGCCGGGGAGTGTCTCGGCGGCAATCCTACTCGGCGCATTTATCATCCAGGGCATCGTGCCGGGACCGGACATGCTGTTACCCGCGCCCAGAGGGAAGCTCGATCTGACCTTCTCCTTTGTCTGGATCATCGTCCTGTCGAACATCATCACGGTGGCAGTCTGCTTTCTATTCATCAACCATCTGGCAAAGATCACTCGGATCCGCAGCACCCTGTTGATGCCGTTTATCCTGATGCTGATTTACCTCGGCGCCTTCGCGGAGAAAAATACCTTCCAAGACGTCGCCATCGTTTTGGTGGCCGGCGCCCTCGGTTGGGTCATGGTGAAATTGGACTGGCAACGCCCGCCCCTGATCCTCGGACTCGTGCTCGGTCCGTTGATGGAGAATCGGCTGTTTCTTTCAACGGACAATTACGGTGCCGCGTGGCTGTGGCGGCGGGGAGTCTTGATTCTCGGCGCGATTACGCTGCTTGGAATCTTTTACCCGGTGCTCAAGGACAAATGGAAGAAAAACCGCGAAGCGAATTCGATGCTGCTCACCCCCGCCGTCAAAGCCGGCGAAGAGAACCACAAAATCCACTGGGGCACCGCCATCTTTGTTGCCGGTTTAATCGCGTGCATGGTTTGGGCTTTATGGGAAAGCAAAGATTTCGGCCGCCGCGCGGGTCTCTTTCCCTGGGTTATCGGCTATCCGCTGCTGGTCTTGTGCGCCCTCCAACTGGTTCTCACTCTGATGGGAAAAGATAAATCCGCCCATGTGGCCACGATGGGCGACTTCGAGGCCGCTTTGGAACCGGAGCTGCCGCCCGCTTTGGTGATCCAACGAACCGCGCGCATCTCGTTTTGGATCGTCGCTTACTTTCTCGCCATCTGGTTCTTGGGTTTCTCTTACGCGGTGCCGTTGATGATGCTTGTTTATCTCAAATTGGGCGCCTCGGAAAAATGGCCGATTACACTGATTCTAACGGCGGTAGGCTGGGTATTTTTTTACCTGCTGTTTGAGCGCTCTTTGCACATTCCCTTTCCGCCGGGGCTGCTCTTTGAGTGGCTGGCTTGAGCGCATCCGAACGGGACATCCGCACCGCTATGGGTGCTTTTTCGTTTGCAGCGCGCCACATACTCTTTCCGGCGTCAACGGCAAATCATAAAGGCGCAGCCCCTCGCCCTTCAGGTCCAGAAAGCATCTCATCGGGCCACAGCAACCCCTGACCTAACGCTCGTAGGAATCCCCATCGGCAAGCTTTTTATTAAGTGACGAGTCCAAATATCAATTATCACACCTGACCCGTCCCCCCTCTTTGATTGCGTCGTCTAATCACACGATAGAGAGCACCGGGATAATGTACGGGGGGTCTCCGGTCCATGAGCGCCACCCAGCAGGAATCAACCGTTATAAGCAAACACACAATGCTTGACACCGTTTCTTTAGTTCGTGCATCTCATCGTAGGTTGATTGCGGAATTCGGGTTGAACGCATCCTGGCGGTAGCCCCGATGGACCAGCGCCCGGCTCCACTCACTTTTCTGGCAAGTGGCCGGGCGCTGGTTTAGCGTGATCCTCTCGGTTGTCAGCGAATAGACTGGAAATTGAGGATTTGTGACAAAATGGTTTCCAAGATGGAAGGGTTTCCATCAGCGAAGCGACCATATCGATATCGACTATTGTAGCCATCTTCATAACCGCGTCGGAAGCCCTCGCGGAAATAATAGTTATAGTCGCTCCGGTCTACGTAATAGCCACTGTAGCCGTAGTTTGCGTCCCTATAGGCATAAGAGTCTTTGTAGTTGGAACCCCAACGGTCGTCCCGGTCTGCCCTTCCGGCGCGAAAGCCTTCCTCATAGCCATAGTTCACCGCCTGCCGTAGCGTCTTCGCACCGTATTCGTTTATTTCGTAGTAGCTGCCGCCACGATTATACCGATAGATCGGAGCAGTGTAAAAGTACGGGTCATGATCGTAATCGAAGCGATGGTCCCGGAAATAGATTTGCTGCTGACGGAGGCGCTCTAAATACTCTCTCTGAAAACGATACTGTGCCATGCGCTTTTGTTGCTGTAGCAGCCTTGCACGCTCTCGCGCGCGCCGCTCCTGCTGTTCCAGATGCTGTCGGTACTGCGCCACACGTTGTTGCTGTTGACGAATAAGCTTTTGTTGCTGCTGCTGCGACAGACGCTTTTGTTCTCTCTGTTCGTGAATTTGGTTTTGCCTCTGCTGCTGAACGCGCTGCTGCTGAATTTGCCCTGATTGACGCTCAACCCGCTCTTGCTGCTGCTGTTGCCGCGCGCGCTCCCGCTGCGGGTCTTGTTTCTGTTCTTGCTGAGCGCGATGTTGCTGTTGCGTCTCATCTCGCTCTGACTGTCGTTGCACACGTTCCTGCGGCTTTTTTTGCGCTTTTTGTTGCTGTCGCGGTGTTTCTTCTGGTTGTTTTTCATGCTGGTCGCGCTTTTCTTCTTCCCGCGATCCTCGATCACCATCCGCCGCGATACTAACCCCTGCCGATGACAGGGTGCTGATGACAAGCGCCATCACTATCCGATCTAGGATATTAATTTTCATGGTACTCCTCCTGGTTACTCGGGCACGTAAATTTGACATAAAGCCTACTCATGATCATTTATACGACTCGGTAAACCTTAATATTCGCTGGTTAATAAAATAATTGAAAAATCGGCGGTCCTGGGAGTGTAGGTTGGCGAAATCGCGCTAAATTTCGCGCAGAATTAGTGGCATTCTTGTGGCGTCAGGTTACTACTGTGTTGCTGTCGCTTTCTAAGGGGACTTATTGGGCTAGTAGCCACAGCCTGCACAGACGGCGTTGATTAGGATGCTCGCCGTTGCTCTTGGATGTTTGGTTTCACGACCACGCCGAGGTAATCGCGGCACTTGGGGCAGGTTCGAGCGATGTACATGGCCATGCTGCCGGCGTCATATCGCCAAACCCGGGTTGAGGGCAAATCCAACTTGGTATGGTTCAAAGCGAGGGTAAGCACTCATCGACGGCGATTCGGCAGAGTTCCATCCCGAACCATTCCGCCAGTTCTTTGATTTCGACGGTAAATTTAGGGAGCCGCAATCGCGCCACTTCAACGATGGAGCCGCCACGCTGCGGTTGCAAGATGGTGCCTAGAATCTCCCAGTAGGTCGTGTAGGGCGGACCTGGAACGGCACTGCCTGAGATCCAATAGCCTTTGTGTAGGTGCATCACGTGACCGCAAGAATAGTTCGATCGAAGATGTGACGCAAAGGGAGCGCGCAAGAAAATGTCTTAGATTCAGTGGAGAGGAAATCAATTCAATTACAGCCGTAACGTCTTGGTGAACGGCGGGCCAGCACTGTCGGTTGAAAGTGGCACCGCGCTGGCGGCGCGTCCGTTCCACCTGGAGTTGGGTTGCAACAACGCGAGGAGGAATGCCATTCGCGCGAGTCTCTCGAACAGAGAAAACAATAGCGCCGGCTGCTCTATTCGCTAGTCTTATCCAACCGAATTTCACGGTCGACGCGCCCACCGGTCCCCGATCTGACCTTGAGTGTTCCTCGGAGTTCGCGCTCTGAAACAAGTCGCAGTTCAGCCGGGTTGTCCGCGGAAGTCGTGAACGTCAGCATGATCGCGTCGCCAGCCATGTTGACTCGTCCCGACAGATGGCTTAAGCCCATTCCGGTCGTTCCGTAGTGCATATCCGCGATCCACCGATCGCCCTTGCGGACGATGGACTTGATCCCGAGCGCACGCTCGGGATCACTTCGTACATCGACTCTTCCCTGCCAAGTGCCGATTAGTGCCCGAAATGAATCCGGCTGTGCATGAGGCAAGCTGCTTACGAACAGGACGAGGATTGCCGCAAAATGCGCTCGCAGTTTCGTGTTCATTGTGGTACCCGCTTATCGCTGCAACCCAACGTCCGACCAAAGAAGACTCATGGCCCAGGAGGCCGCAACGGTGTAGCCGAACTAGCGGACAAAACAAGCCATACCAGCTCCTCCCCTATGCACCCTGGCGGACACAGAAGACCTGCTGGTTGCGTTAAGCGTACAACGGGCAGCGTTTAGCCCGTGTCGCGTATCGACTCGAACAACTCCGAAGTGACGTGGGAGCGTCGGCGGGTACAATCGCTTGTTAGAGAGCCCCAAGTCGTTGGGTGTCTCCGCAATCTTGCTTCAACTTTTCTCGATGTGGATCGTAAGGGGCTCCAGGACTCCGTGAGCCTGCTTAGCCGCTTCGATCTCGGGCGAGTCAAGAGCCGCCTGCATTGCCGCCAGATCGTGAACGTCCAC
>JAUYJC010000305.1 GCA_030688735.1 Deltaproteobacteria bacterium | reverse complement strand
CAGCGCCTCGCGCCTTTGGGATGAGGTGCGCGCGCATGAAGTTACGACTTCGAGTTTGATGCGCACGATACCGCAGATTCTGCTCGCTTCGCCGGAAAAACCCGGTGATTCCGATAATCCCCTGCGCTATGTGGTGACGCTGCTCTCGCCGGAGATGCACGGGCGTTTCGAAGAGCGATTCGGCGTCAAGGCCGTACCGTCCTACAGCCTGACGGAAGACCTGCTGAGCGTCATCGGTCCACGGAACTTGCCGAGAGAGAAATTAGGTGCTTGCGGGTTGCCGCTGGCCCCGGAGGTCCACCGGATACGGATCGTCGATGAAGCGGGAAACAGCTTGCCTCCGGGATGCCCTGGCGAGATCGTTAAGCAGAGTCCAGTCGTCATGAAAGGGTATTTCAAAAATCCTGAAGCCACCGCGAAAGCTCTGAAGGACGGCTGGCTTTACACGGGGGATCTCGGCTATCTGGACGAAGACGGCTATCTCTACTTCGTCGATCGGGTGAAGGATATGGTGCGGCGCGGCGATGAGAATATTTCGTCGGAAGAAGTCGAACGGGTGTTGAATTCTCACCCTGCCGTGGCCGAATCGGCGGTGATCGCCGTGCCGGATCAGATTCGCGGCGAGGAAGTGAAAGCCTACATCGTGCTCAAGCCGCCCTCGACTCCTGAAAGCATTACCCCGGAAGAGATCTGGAATTTTTGCCAACCCCACCTCGCGGCTTTCAAAGTGCCGCGCTACATTGAATATCGCGCCGAGTTGCCCAAGACTCCGAGCTCCAAGGTGCAGAAGAACATTTTGCGCGATGAGAGTAAGCAGGGGAGCGGGCAAGTTTTTGACCGATTCGCCCGTAAGTCAAAATAACTCGCCGTTGGGATCTTCTTCGCTCGGTTCGGCATAGATTATCTTTGTTCCTTCTGTCTTCGCGAAGGGCGGCAGATTATGCTCGTGGCAGCCGTCATCGCGGATATGCTGCACATTCCAGCCACGCACCAGAAAAGCATCTGCGAGTAACTGTCGATGGCAGCGCCAGTGGACGGCTTCGGCGCACATGAGAGCGAGTCGTTGCTGGGTTGCGATCGGTTCAAGCTCCTGCATGATTTTGGCGAAATTCTCACTGAGCATGAAATCGGCGTAGGCACGAAAGGTCGTTACCCGCCATGCGCTATTCGGCGAGTCCGGGTCCGCTTTGCGAAAGCCGCCCAAGTCTTGGCGCCAGCTGTAGTCGATACGGTTCTCTTTGAGAGAAACCGACAGCGCTTCACGGTTGAAATGCGGATGGCGTCGCGACATCGGCCAGCGGCGCACGTCGACCAATAGCTCAATTCGGTGGGCCGTGAGCAAATCGACGAAGTTTTCGATCGTCCGCGTCGAGTGGCCGATGGTATGGACAATGCGTGACGAATCGCAGTTCATATTGAATCGCTGCGCTCACGTTCCAAACGTTCCAGCAGTTCCAGTCGTTCCAATCGTCATCCGGAGTTCCAGGTTTTGACCGGCTTGTCCGCCGAAGGACGGATCAGCCCCAAATTGCTTGGCTGAAACGTTTTGAACAATTGGAACCTCGCAATCTATTGGAATCGCCGTCGTAGACGGCGTATTTCGATGCTATCATCACGCCATGTTTCATTCCATTCCGCTCACGCTCTTTTGGTTCATATACTTCGGCTCGCTGGGGATATTTTTCCCATATTTCAGCCTTTATCTTCGTGAGAACGCGGGTCTGTCGGGGACAGAGTTGGGAGTGATCCTCGCCATTCCTCCCCTTGTCGGCATGATTGCGCAACCGTTTTGGGGTCAAGTAGCGGATCGGACCGGGGCCCGGGGCCGGATATTGGCGTTGCTAACATTAGGCACGGCGTCGGGATATCTCGGACTCGGCTTCGCGCAGGGCTTTTGGCCGATCGTTTTCACCACGGCGGCGTTGGCGCTGGCCGGGACCGCGGTGTTTCCGATCTTGACCTCCGTAAGCTTCGGCATACTGCGCGGCGCCGGGCCGCACGCCTTCGGCCATGTGCGGGTTTGGGGCACCATCGGCTTTTTCGTTCTGGTCGTCGGCTTCCCGATGCTGCTCAACGCGTGGCGCGCGTCGGTCGAATTGGCAACGGCGGCGGCAACTGTTTCGCAGCCCGGCCTTGAATTGATGTTTCCGGTCATGGCGGCGCTGGTCTTCGTTGCCGCATGCGTCGCTATGTTGCTGCCAAAAAAGGGCGCGCTGGCTTTGCGCGCCGCGCGCGGCGATTGGCGTGAGCTGTTGCGCAATCGCGCCTTCGTCAGGTTTCTTTTGTTCGCGCTCATGGCGCATTTTCTGATGCACGGGCCGATGTGGCTTTTCCCGCTCTTTGTGCGTTCGCGCGGCGGCGACATGGATACGATACGCGGCATGTGGATTCTCATGCTGATCGTCGAGATTCCGCTGGTGCTCGCGACCGGCAGCGGCTTAAAACGCATCGGCGCGCGCGGTCTGCTCGCCGTCGGCGTGCTGGTCGGCGGCCTGCGCTGGTTGCTGTGCGCGCTGCTCGCGAATCCTAATCTGCTGTTCGCCGTCCAGGCGCTTCATGGAGTGACGGTCGTCGGATTGATGTTGGGCAGCCCGCTTTACCTCGACGCCGTGGCGCCGGAGAAATTGCGCTCGACGGCGCAGGGGGTATTCTCCATGGTGAGCGCGGGAATCGCCGGCATCGTGTCGAATATCGCGGCGGGGTGGCTCGTGGACCGGGGCGGCATCGACCTCTTATACCTTATCTGTGGGATCGGCTCTTTGGCGCTCGGCGCGCTGGCCCCGTGGATTCTCCCCGCTGCGACACGTCATAGTGAAGAGATTCCTGAATCGGCGTTGACGAGTGAAACGTTGACGTGAGAT
>JAUYJC010000294.1 GCA_030688735.1 Deltaproteobacteria bacterium | reverse complement strand
ATTCCGCTGCACGTCGGTACGACGCGATATCGCTCTCTGCCACCTCGAAGCGGACCCGTGGTGGATACGCATAACGTTGGCCGGCGTCGTTCATCGCGACTACGAAGCAATCGGCATTCGAGAGATCCGCGGCGATCGCGTCGCTCAGATCAGTCGTGAACGTAGCGATGCCGCACTGGCGCGGCAAGTGATTGCCGAGGATCGCGATCCGACGAATCGGTCCGGCGATGGTTCCGTGATTCATGAGCCCTCCCACACGATCAGATTCATCCCCTGATCATCTGTGTTCCCAGCCAAATCCCGACCACAGCAGCGTAGACAGATGTCAACGTCCACCTTCGATGTGCGGCGACCTGTGCTGCGCGGGTCGTCTCGAGGATGCTCTTGGCCTTGGCCATCTCGTCGGCCGTGCCGTGAGCGATAACCGGGAAGTTGTCAGAATTAATCGCCGTCTCATATTCCATGATGTTGTTCTTGATGGTCGCTTCTGCTTCGGCGTGGGAGTCGCAAACTCCCTCCACAGCGTTGTTCTCAGTCATGGGTTACCTCTCCTTCAGCTCTGGTATTTATCTACGCTAACTCGGCAGGGGTTTCTGTCTAATATTGGACAGTTTTTAAAAGAATTATCGCACGGCCGGCACACGGAAGTCCTTTGAATTAATTTTCATCTTGATCCTTCGCTGATTGGTTCGGATGAGCCGCTTCACTTTGCGCGGGTCGTTAATGTTTCGACTTGCAAATGCAGACGATTCTCGTGCCCCTGCGAATCATCAGACCGGCACAGTGTCGAGCGCTTCGCGCACACGCGCCAGGCGGCTCTCAAACCTTGCCCGGTCGTGCGCCGACTCGATGGTGCGTTCAGCCAATTCGGTGATCCATTGCACTTGATCACGGAGCGCTCGGCGCCGGCTCGGGCTGGCCGTCAGACTGGCGATGGTTTGCAGCGCGCCAAGCATCCGTAACATGATCGCGACATTGCCGATGGCGCTGCCGCGAATCTGATCGAACGATTCGGCCACCAGGCTGGCAAAGCTCTGCCCGATGGCGATCACTCTCAGTTCCCCATCTTCAGAACGGCGCGATGAAGGGATTGGTCGGGAGGCCAACCGCGCTAGAATCGCGGTCAGATAATCCACGCACATCACCGCCGTCGTGGTGTCGTTGATGCCGGGGGAGAGTGCTCGCAACGCCATGTCCACGAGCTGTCGGACGCCGAAACCGCAATCCTGTTCCATCGTCCGATGACGCTCGATGCCATAGACCGCCTGGATGGCGGCGATGATCTCTTCTGCCGGCGGGGATTCCAGAGCGAGCGAGGCAAGCGGCGTATCATGGACCACAAAGTCGCCGATGGCACGTTCCATCCGCACGATGGTCTTGTGCTCCCGCGCCAGGCGCAGGAGCGCCGCGTTGTCCACGCTTTGGATGTAACCATTCCCCGTAGCCGGGACGGCCTGCCAGGTCCGCTCCGGCAGAGGGAGCGTTGGCTGATCCTCATCATCGTCGTCCACCGGCTCCTGTCCAAGCTTCTCCGGGAAAAGCCGGTCAACGGCTACCATGGTTTCATCGGCGACTGAGGCAATAATGCTCGAGGCCTGGATCGACGAGGCGATGTGATGAATGAAGTAAATCAGAGCGCCGATGCCGCCGATCGCCAGCGCGACCCCGAAAAACACTGCCAGGCTCGGGACAAATTCGCCCTCGTCGCCGCCGCGGATGGTGCGCAACACGATCAGGCAATAGGTGAAAATGCCGGCGAAGATTCCGAGCACGACCTGCGTGACGCGGTCCCGTATGAAGTTCCGCAGGATGCGCGAGGTGTATTGGCTCGACGCCAGCGCCAGCGTCACCAGGGTCATCGAAAACGTCACCCCCACCACGGTCATCATCGAGCCGGCAATCGTGGACAACATCCCGCGCGCGCCCTCTGCGCCGGCGCCAAACAGGCGCGGCCAGCGGATCAGCCATTCTTCGCTCCCGGTGAAATCCACTTCAATCAAAGCCGCCGCAAGGACGATGCTGGCGGCAACAATCAGCGAAGGCACAAACCAGAAGCTTGCCCGCAGATTGCTCCAAAGCCGTTTGAGTTTATTCATGGTTCAACCTTCCCTGTGTCCCGATACGAGAACCGGCGAAGTCTATGCCCGGTTCCTGATTCGGCTGCTCTACTTTTGTCCGCGGCCCACCAGCAGCAGGAATAGATAACCGCCCAACGCGGCGATGAGCGACGCGAAGAGCACGCCGACTTTGGCTTCCTCCACTAATACTTTCTCGCTAAAAGCTAGTCCGGTGATAAACAAGGCGACGGTGAAGCCCACACCGCCGATCATTGCCGCGCCCACGATGTGCCGCCAGCCTACGCCGCCGGGCAACGCCGCCCAACCCAGGCGCACCGCCAGCCACGCAAAGCCGGTTACGCCCACAATTTTACCGACAATCAACCCGAGCATCACTCCCAGCGTCACCGAACTGGTGAACGCCTGCCGGATGAACTCACCGGAAAACGCCACACCGGCATTCACCAGCGCGAAGACCGGCAAAACCATATAACTCACCCATGGATGAACCATGCGCTCCAGCCGTTCGAGTGGAGATTCCGTTTGCCGGGCCAGTTCCTCGATGCGTCCGAGGACAACCTCAGCCCGCTCTGATTCCTCCTTGTCCAGCGAGTCGCGCAGGTTCGGGAGCGTGTCCTGCAAGGCCTCGATGAAAGTGCTCTTGCTCCCCGGCGACTTCGCCGGAGTGATGGCTCCGAGAATCACACCGGCAACGGTGGCATGCACACCCGATTTGAGCATCGCCACCCAAAAGATAATCGCCGGAAACACATAGGCCAGGATCGAGCGAAAACCCAGCCAGCGCATCGCGAGCATCAGCCCGAGGACCGCGATCGCCACCTCCATCGCCACAGTGGAAAAATACGCTGTGTAGTTGATTGCAATCACCAGGATCGAGCCGACGTCGTCGGCAATCGCAAGCGTGAGCAGGAACATACGCAGATGCGAAGGCACGCGCTCGCCGAGTAGCGCGAGAATTGCGACAGCGAACGCAATGTCCGTCGCCATCGGAATGCCCCAGCCGGCCGCGCCCTTCCCAGCGACGTTAAAAACGAGATAAATCCCGGCCGGGACAATCATTCCGCCCAACGCCGCCACCGCAGGCAGGGCCGCCTTGCGCGCTTCGGACAAGTCGCCATAGATCAGTTCGCGTTTGATCTCCAACGCCATGACGAAAAAGAAAATGGCCATCAACCCATCGTTAATCCAGTGCTGTAAATCCAGAGAGAGGACGAAAGTTCCGATTTGCAGGATGACCGGAGTATCGCGGAGGGCGAAATACGACTGGCTCCACGGCGAGTTGGCCCACACTAGTGCAACCATGGCACAGACGAGGAGCAACGCGCCGCTGATGGTTTCATTATGGATGAACCTCTCCGCGGGGAGCAGCACCTGCTGATTAAGATGCGAGCCTGCGGCGCGGATCTGGCGCATTCCGCGCGTACGCGGTGGGCCGTGCGCTTGTGGGGATCGCGGTTCTTGCATGGCTGAACAACTATGCGGCTGGTCCGCGCTTTACGCTCGCCAGCGCCTCGAAGCCGGCGACCACGTCGAACAGTTCCTCGTCGATGCTACTCTGGCGCAACCGGTGGAATGTTGCGTTGAGGTCCTCCAGCAGTTCGTCGATGTTTTTATCGGCGCGTTGCATCGCCGCCAGGCGGCTCGCATTTTCGCTCGCGAGGGATTCAGCGCACGCTCTGAAAAGCGAAACGAAGAGATACTCGCGGATGAGCGCCCGCAGGGTCTCGACATCGCCGCCCAGGACCTCGGGTAAGTTCTTTGTCGGCCAGGGAAGCTCGGCGAGCTTGCGGCGCCAGGTTTCGTCCAACGGCAGTAGTCGCTGATTGACGGGCTCATAAACCGCTCCGGAGGTGGGGCGGTTGTAGAAGAGGTGAAGTTCGGCAACCTCGCCCTGACTGCGGCGCGCTTCGCTCTCCACGAGAATCTGCCCGACGAGCGGGGTGATGGCCTTGACGGAATTCGGCACGGTGAAGAGTCCCATCAGCGGGAGGCCCGCGTCCGCCATGCGCGCATGAACGCGCTCACCGATGGCCCAGACCTGGGGTTTGCCCGGCAGGGCAGCCAGCGTCTTGACCGCATAATCGGCCACCACATCATTAAATTGGCCCACCAGTCCCTGATCTGAACCAAACACGACCGCGCCAATCGAACCCGTAACGGTTTGTCCTTTCCGTTCTGCCACTAAGGCCGTCGTCGCGCTTTCCCGGAAGCACACGCCCAAACCCAATTCCACAGTGCGATAGTAGTCACCCAACGCGCGCACCGATTGCTCGTATTGGCCGATACTAGAAGCGGCCAGGGCCTTCATGGTGCGGACGACGGATTGGAGATCTCCGGCGCTGTTGATCTTGCGGCGCAGGCTCGCCGTGGTGTCGCTCATCACTCCTCCGGTGGTTTCTGCCCAGGCGAAGGCGGGTCAGTCCTGCGACTCTTTTGATCGCGCAGTCGCCCGAGGGTGTTCTCGATCATTCTGGTCAACTTACCCGCAGCGCCGCCGACCGCTTGGTCCAATGTGGCTGCTTGATGAGTGACCGCGATGGGTTGGCGGCCTTCGATGCGGGCTTCCATCATGCAGCGCATGTTGTCATTGCCGCCCTTCTTGTCGCTGTTCTCGTCGCTCAGGTGGACTTCCACTCGCGTGATGTGATCGCTGAGTCGGCTCAGAGCACTCTCCACCACGCCGGTGACCTGAGCGGCCAGCGCCTCGTGGCCTTCGATGTTACGGTCGGTGTTGATTTGGATCTGCATGGTTTTCCTCCGTGATTGTTGTCGGCTCAATATCGGTATATTGCGGCCAATCCCGTCTGTGTCACCATCCGCTCGGACGGAATGACCAGAACCCGGCCGCCCATCTTTTCGACCAGCGCGCCCAGATCGTCGAGCAGGTCATCGACTTGCGGGTGGCTCAGCTCAGCAACTTCGATCCGACCGGTCGCGCCGTCGAGCCGGCCGGCAATCTGGCGGTCCGACTCGATCAGCAGCGTCGCGACCCGCCCGGTGGCGGCCGCCTGGGCAACCTGCGTCAGGTCGTCGCTGCCAAGTCCTTTGGACTTGGCCACTGCGAACTCGTCGGCCAATGCAGCTAACCGCGCTTGATACTGCGGCTCGAAGACTTGCCATGCACTTTTTCGAATTTCATCGATCGGCAGGGCATTGGGATTAATAGTGAGTCCCTCCGCTATCAGAAACGGATTGTGGCTGACCTGGTGGAAGCGATGATGATGCTCCGGCAGCGCCGCCAACATTAGGGGTAGGCCAGAAGGTTGCGAGTGGTGCTCGAGCACCGCCCGGTCGATAGCACGAAAAAACCGGTCCGCGTCGATGTCCACCTGGGCCGTTTTTCCGCCGTCGCCGTGGCGCATGGGGGTATGTGTTCCGCCGACTCCGCCGTAGGAGGCGACGGTCTGGCTCGGCTCGGTCAGTTCGTCCCCCAGCGCCTCGGTGATTGTCCGGGGCACTCCCGCGGCCAAATCAACCTCGTCAAGCACATCGCGGTTCCCCTCCAAGAGTTGCACCTCGTGGCGGCTCAATCCGAGAACCTGATAGCGATCGACCGATTGCAGAAAGCGCCGCAGGGGCTTGGTGTGAAAACTGTCGGCCACGACGGCCAATTCGGCGACCGAACGCTGAAGCACGAACACTTGAAACAAGCTTGGCCCGCCCAGCACGGCCAGACCATCCAGTGTGTATTTCCAGAAGTCACGCTCGTCGGCAAGGGCTTCAAACGGTTCCAGAAGGAGCCGGGTTTCGACGGCCGGAAACTTCTGTCGGAGCGATACATCCAGTTCCTTCATAAGATTACGAAATCGGATCGGATCCTGCTGGTTTTCGGGATGGCGCCGATGGGTCGGCTGGTAAAGCGAGAGACATGGCGTCTGATGACCCGATGTCAACTCGGCCAGTGATTCGATGGTTAGCAAAGTTCTCTTCTGTGTCATTTCCTACCTCCTGTTTTGTGCTTCAGTCACGTCGAAAATCAATAATAGCTTAACCAAAACCGCTTATAAGGCGCCTTTTGGTTTGGGCTGCGCCTCGGTCTCTTGTTCCGGCTCAGACTTGAAGTCCGGCTCGGGCGAGAACTCTTGGAGCGCTTTGCGCGCGATTTCGATAATCGTTTCGCGATCCTCGTCGCTCAGCTTTTCGGCGGAATCCAATCGCTCGCGCACCTCCGCCGGGATATCCGCCGCTGTCTCGCGCAGTGAGTGCTCGGCGTCCGTCATCCGGTCAAGCGGCACGCGGTCGAAGAGTTCCGCGGTCAACGCCAGCAGCACCGCGATCTGCGCGGGCATAGAGACCGGGGCGAACTCCGGCTGCTTGAGGCAGGCCCGGATGCGCCGCCCATGCTCGATGACTTTGCGGTTATCTTCATCTAGCCGGGCGCCGAACCGGGCAAAGGTCTCAAGTTCTTCAAATTGCGCGTAACCAAGCTTGAGGTCGCCCGCCACCGCCCGGTAGGCGGCCCGTTGCGCTTTGCCACCGACGCGCGAAACGGATTTGCCGACATCGACCGCCGGCAGCACGCCCAATTGGAATAGCGACGGCGAGAGGTAGATCTGCCCGTCCGTAATGGAAATCAAGTTGGTCGGGATGTAGGCCGAGATGTTTTGCGCTTCGGTTTCGATGATGGGCAGGGCGGTGAGCGAGCCGCCGCCGAGATCCTTGCGCAAGTGGGTTGCGCGCTCCAGCAGCCGCGAGTGAATGTAAAAGATATCGCCGGGAAAAGCTTCTCTACCGGGCGGGCGACGCAGCAACAGCGAAAGCTCGCGATAGGCGCGGGCGTGATGGGTAAGATCATCGTAAACGATGAGCACATCGCGGCCTTGCTCCATGAAATACTCCGCGATGCTGGTGGCAGCGTATGGGGCAATGTAGGCGAGACCCGGCGCGTCGTTGCCCTCGGTGACAACCACCACGGTGTAATCCATCGCGTCCTTTTCCCGGAAGGTGGCCACGGCCTTCGCGATGGTGGCCGCCCTCTGGCCAATGGCGCAATAGACGCACAGGACATCCTTGCCGCGCTGATTGAGGATGGTGTCGATCGCAATGGCGGTCTTGCCCGTCTGCCGGTCACCGAGAATCAATTCGCGCTGGCCGCGCCCGATGGGAATGAGCGCGTCAATGACCTTAAGTCCGGTCTGGAGCGGCACGGTGACGGGCGCGCGGTCCATGATGGGCCTGGCGGGGCGTTCGATGGGCAGGCGCTCGCTGGCGGCTACCGGCCCATTGCCATCGAGGGGCCGGCCAAGCGGGTCAATGACGCGTCCCAGCAATCCGTCGCCCACGGCCACGTCCATGACCCGGCCCGTGCGCTCGACTTCATCGCCTGCGTGGAGATGCCAGTATTCGCCGAGCAGCACGACGCCGACGTCGTCCTCGTCAACGTTGAATGCGATGCCGAACACATCACCGGGAAACGTTACCAACTCGTCAAAGCCCACGCCGGGAAGACCAGAGACACGGGCGATGCCTGTGGAGACGCCAGTGATCGTTCCCACCTCGTGCGGCGTCAGTTGCGGCGTGAAAGTTTCGCGACCCTGGCATAGGCCGGCGAACGCGCGGTCGAAGACACTTTGCAAAGGTTCGGGCGACGCGCTCACTTGGCCTCCTCGGAAGCGAAAGGTTCAGTCCCGGACTTCGGCTTGGGCTCGGCTTTCTCTTCGGGTTTGTCATTCACTTCCAGAAGTTCGCCGACGCTCTTTTCCAGCGAGGCGAGATAATGCGCAATGCTCCAGGCGACCTTTCGTCCGTTCGCGGTGAGTTCGATGCCGCTGATCACATCCGGCGCGGTTTCGAACCGGACGTGGATTTCAGACGAAAAGGTTTCGTTGAGCGTCTGTTGTATCGCGTTTTGTTGCTCCGCCGGCAGGTCGAAGGCGCTGCGCACGAGCGCCGGGCCGGACGATGTTTTCAGGGCCTTGACGAGATCTTCCTTCGCCTCACCGTCCAGCTCTCGCAAGCGGCGCGTGAACGCCTCGCTGATGCGTTCTTCCAGACTTGTCCCGCCGAGGTCCATCAGGGTCTTGCGCGCGATGGCAAACACTTCCTGCCGGGTTCGGCGGGCGATTTCGTCATTCAAGCTCTGTTGCTCGCGTTTTAACGCTTCCTGTCGTTTGGCACGCCGAGCATCGGCCGCCTGCCGCGCTTCGTCGAAGAGGCGTTGACGTTCGGCTTGGGCCTCGTCCCTTGCCTTGCTCAGGAGCACGGCGCGCTGCTGGTCGAACTCCTCGTTCTTGTGCTGAAACTCGTCGCGTTCCTTTTCGGCTTCGGCTCTTTTCCCGTCGGCGTCCGCGAGTTCCGTGGCGATCCGCTTCTCCCGCGCGTCGATGGCGTGGAGAATGCGCTGGTAAAGAAATCGCTTCATCAACCACACCAGGATGAGGAAGTTGACCACCTGGGCACTGACAGTGAACCAGTCGAAGAGCATGACTTACTTTCCCCCGGCCTGAGCGATAACGTGGTTCCAGAACGGGTTGGCGAAAATGAGTATCATCGAGACCACGAAACAGTAAATGGCCGTGGACTCGATCATCGCCAGGCCCACGAACAAGGTCCGAGTGATGGTGGCGGAGGCGTCTGGCTGTTGGGCCAGTGAACTCAGCGCTGTTGAGACCGCGCGTCCTTCGCCCAGCGCCGGTCCCATGGTGCCAAAACCGGTGGTGATGCCGGCGATGACAATGGATGCCACCGCAATCATAGTCATGCTATCCATAGTATCTCCTTTTGTTGTCGTAGTTCATGCTTCAATGTGTATTTCTTCGGGTTCAGGTTTGGGCTTACGGACTCGCGTTGCGGCCGCGATATAAACCGCTGCCAAAATGCTGAAGATGTAGGCCTGCACCATGCCGGTGAGCAGACCGAGCGCCGTCATGACGATTGGGAAGATGAAGGGCGTGATGGTCAGCAGAATTCCGATAATCATCGCCCCGCTCATCATGTTACCGAACAAACGGACGGCCAGGGCCAGCGTGCGCGAAAGTTCGCTGATGATATTAAACGGCAGCATGATGAAGGTCGGTTTCATATAGGACTTGAGGTAATTGCCCACCCCTTGCTCCTCGATGCCGAAGAAGGGCACGGCCACAAACACGCACAGCGCGAGGGCAGCGGTGGTCGAGAGCGAGCCGGTCGGCGGCTCGTAGCCGGGAATGACGGTGCAAAGGCTGGCTGCGCCGACGAACAGGAAGAGCGTGCCGAGAAAGCCGAGATATTTCTGCGGCTGACTCAGGCCCACCTCTTCGATTTGTTTCTCGATGGCGATGACGATGATTTCGAGAAGATTCTGCCAGCGAGCGCGTTTCAGGCCGATGGAAAGTTTCCGGGTGATGAGCTTCGCGCCCACGGCCAGCACGAGCATCAGCCCCCAGGTGAACACAATGGTGGCGTTGAGTTTGAAAAACCCCTGCTGCCAGAAGATGATCTCGTCGGGACTAAGTCGCATGGCCGGCTTCCTGCGCCTGGCGGGTTTGGTTTTCTCCCGACGGCCGGGTCAGCCACGTCACGACCAGGCGTGCCATGACAAAGCCAAGGAGACACGCCAGCAGCCGTTGCCAATGGCCGCCCGAGACAAAGTAAAATCCAGACAGGGTAGTGCTCATCCGCAGCAGCAGGCCGCCGAAGAACCAGAGCGCCGGCCGTTGGGACGAAAGGCCCTTGCGAACCGTCCACCAAAGGCCGCCGAAGAAAATCGCACCGAGCCCACCGCCCGCCACCCACGCCAGCACCAGGGTCAGCGTTTCATTCATCGTTATCCTCCTGTTCCTCGCGCATTTCCGTGTCTTCCTTAGTCACCCAATGCCATGCATTCACGCAGCCGATGATCAGGCCGATGACCAGCAGCATGAGCGTCCACGAATGGCTCCCTGGATGGCGTTTGTCCAACCAGATACCGAGCGCTGCGCCGAGCAGCGTCGGCACCACCACCGACCAGCCGATCAGTCCCATCATCCCCAGGCCGAACCAGACGGTGCGCGTGACATGGCGTTGCGCGCGGAGTTTGCGAGCCGCCTTGGCGCCGACCTCGTGACTGAGCGGCTTCGGCTTCAAAGGCTTATTTTGAAGTTCGTCAGTCATGATGAAATGCCGCGAGCCGGCGGATGAAGCCGCTTTCCATTTTCGCCAGCACCGAGCGCACACTCTGCTCCCTTTCGTCCAGGTTCAGAAATTCCCGCTCCACCGCCTCGCGCAGTTGGCGGAGGTCTGTTCCGGCTATGGCGTTGCGCGCGGAGACGAGTACGTCCGTGCCGGTCTTGATCAGCACCCCTTCGTCCAAGGCCAGGTACACCTCGCCCTCGGTTGCTCTTTCATAGGTCAGTATTCCCGGCGCCAGCGCCGCCACGCAGTCGAGCCGGTGCGGCAAAAGCCCGAACGAACCCTGCCGGGTTTCGGCGACGATGCGGGTCACGCCGGTCTTGTCGGCAAAAACTTGGAATGGCAGGAGCACTTTAAGATTCATGCGTGGCGGCGCCATGTTCGACCTCGGTATTGGAATCGCCTTGGGCCGGGCTCTTACCTGCGCTTTTGGCGGATTTCATTTTCTCTTTCGCCTCGTCAACCGCGCCGATCATGTAGAGCGCGCTCTCCGGGTAGTCTGTGAATTCATCGCGCAGGATGCGCTCGCAGCCGTCCAGCGCTTCTTCAACGCTGACGAGCTTGCCTTTGAGCCCGGTAAACTGCTCGGTGGTAAAAAACGGCTGGGTGAGAAAACGCTCCAACCGGCGGGCACGGGCGACCACGTTGCGATCTTCGGCCGAAAGTTGCTCCAAGCCGAGCATGGCGATGATGTCCTTGAGTTCCGCGTATTGCGCCAGCGTCCGGCGGATTTCCTGCGCGAGGCGATAATGGTGTTCGCCGACGATGCCCGGCGTGGCCATCTTGGAACTGGATTGGAGCGGGTCAATGGCCGGATACAGGCCTTCGCTGGCGCGCTTGCGCGAGAGCACGATGGATGCGGACAGATGCGAGAACGTGTGCACCGCTGCCGGATCGGTGAAATCATCCGCCGGCACATACACCGCCTGGATGGACGTAATGGCGCCGCTATCGGTGTTGGCGATGCGCTCCTCCAAGCGCGACAACTCGGTGCCCATGGTCGGTTGATAGCCCAGGCGCGACGGCATCTGTCCCATTAAGCCGGACACCTCCATGCCTGCCTGGATGAAGCGAAAAATATTATCGATGAGCAGTAGCACATCGCGCCGCTCGTCGTCCCGGAAATACTCGGCCATCGTCAGCGCCGCGTGGCCGACGCGGAATCGAGCGCCGGGGGGTTCGTTCATCTGGCCGAACACCATCACCATGTGGGGCAGCACGCCGGCCGCCTTCATCTCGCGGTAAAGCTCCTCGCCCTCGCGACAACGTTCGCCGATGCCGCAAAATAGACTCACGCCCTCGTGGTGGCCGATCATGTTATGAATCATCTCGGTGAGCAACACGGTCTTGCCCACGCCGGCCCCGCCAAACAAACCCGCCTTGCCGCCGCGCTCCAGCGGCATGAGCACATCGATCACCTTGATGCCGGTCTCGAAGACCTCGGATTTGGTGGAGCGCCGGGCCAGCGGCGGCGGTGCGCGATGGACCGTGCGCCACTCCACGTCTGTGACTTCTCCCTCGCGGTCAATCGCGTCGCCAAATACGTCGAACATGCGCGACAGAATTCCTTTGCCGACCGGCACCGTTAGCGGGCCGCCCATATCTTCCACTATCATGCCCCGTGCCAGACCCTGGGTCGGCGTCAACGCGATGCCTCGCACCCGCTGCGCGTCGAGTTGCGCCAGAACCTCGATGGCGATGTGGCGCTCCTTCCCGGAGCGCAGCAAGGAGTAGATCGGCGGCAAATTTTCATCGTACCGTATATCCACGACACTGCCGCGCACTGAGACAACCGTCCCAAGATTCGTGGGGCGTTCTTTATCTATCATTTTTGTACCCCGGTCTTTGGTCCAGCGCCATCCGCGGGCGCCCCTGGCGGCAGGCGTTCCGGCACGTTAAGGCGCGCCACACCGATGCGGTTGTCGGCCATCCCGTAATAGACATCGAAGCGGTCCGGTGAGCCTAGATCGTCACGCCGGTCGATGCCGGTTGGGAACACCACGTTGGCGACTATCCCGCGGCGTTCCTGCGGCAGCTCGGGTGTCAGCACCGGCTCGGTCGAACGATAGCGGATCACCCGGGGATGCTCCTTTAAAAGCACCATGACCCCGGCGGAGTAGCACAGATCGTGTTCGTCATTGCCCGGCTCCGGTACTTCGCGCACACCGTGGTAAACGATCAACCAGCCATGGCGCGTGAGGACGGGTGGAGTGCCGCCGCCGATCTTGAGCAACTCCCAGGGCGACACCGGAGTCGCTAGCCCGTGGTGGGAGTTAAATAGGCCGAGGTGATGCGGTTCGGGGCCCTCCAAGGCCATTGGGCAGTAGGAAATCCAGATGCTTTCATGATCGAGATCCACCACCCGAGACACGCCCTGGCAGGCGGTTTCCTCGGGATAAGTGCCAGGGAAAAGTGGCCGATGGAGGATCGCCAGCTGCATTTTCCCGGCGTGATTGGGAATGGCGACGGGGAAGAGGCTGGAATCCTTGTTGTCCACATGGACGAAATCGATCCCGTGGTACGGCTCAAAGGTCGCGAGCCCCAGACGCTTCCAGTGAAACAAGTCCTCCGATACCGCCAGGGCGATCCGTGGGCCTATGGGCGAATGCCCCGTGTAAGTCATCACGTAGCGCTGAAACCGTTCAACGAACGTGATACGAGGATCCTCGCAGCCGCCGCGACCGTCGGGCCACCGCTCGTAATCGGCTTCCGGCTCCAGCACAATGCCGAGCCGCTCGACGCCTGTCGGATCGCCGGCTCCGTCGAATTTTACCCGGGCGATGCCGATGCGTGAATAGTTACCCTTCGCGACGAGCCGCGGGAAAAGATAGAGCTGACCATCAGGGCCACGCACCGCGGCTGGATTCAGCACACCTTCCGCCTCCATCGGATTGCCTGGCTCCGGCTCCATGATTTGTCCGAGACGCTGTAAATCAAAGCCGCTCATGACGCTACCTCCTCGCGGCTTGCGGTGTGTTCGATGCCATCGCCACACGCAAGGATCGTGTCAATTACGCGCTTCGTCACCTCTGAGTTTTTGACTTGTATGGACACCACGCCCGCCTCTTTGACCGGGTAATCGTTCCCGCCCGGGAACAGGGCATCCCCGGCGAAAAGCATTTCATCAAGCTCAATGCCGAGGATATCCCGAAGCTTTTTGATTCCGTAGGCTTTATCAATGCCCAGTTTGGTAACATCAACGGATGTCGTGCCGCCCAGGCGCACGGTGAACTCGGGGATAAGTTCATCAAGGTGTGCTTTTATCTTTTTTCGCCTGGTGAAATCGGGGTCCCACTTTTCCTTTTGTTTGAGCGGCGCCTGCTGCCCCAAGGCGGAGAATGTGATCTGGCTGCCGCGATCTTCGATCTGTTCGCCCCAGGTTTCATCGGTCGCAAAGTCCTCGGCCCCGACCGCCTCCTGCAACGACCGGATTATTTTCTCCTTCTCCTCACGGGCGAAATCATCGGCATAAAGCTGCTTCCAACCAGATTCATCATATTGATAGAACTTGGTTCCGCAGGTCGGCAGGAGCGAAAGACTCTTGAGGTTTGCGTCAGGGGAAAGATTGGCGAGCAACTGCGTCTTGAATTGCGGCCAATCGCCACCGGAGATGACCGCCACCTTCACTTGCCGCAACAGCGTCCCGAGCAGCGCGGCCATCTCGGCATCAAGCGCGGCTTTGCTTTCGGCCAGCGTGCCATCCAGGTCGAAGATAATGAGTTTCTTCCTCGAGCCGGTTCCTGCGCTCATCTCTCCGCGCCGGGCAGTCGGCACGCTGGAAATCTCGCCGCCTTCGTTTTTCCAACGATCCAGCGCCCGCTGTTTCAGGGCCGAACGGGCGGCGTGTGGTGGTTCATTTGCACTCATTTGGAGTTTCTCCACTTCCAGTTGCGGATCTCCGGCATGTCTTCGCCGTGCTGCGCGATGTATTGTTTGTGCTCGATGAGCTTGTCCCGGATGGCCTGCTTGGCATACGCGGCACGGGGACCGAGCGAGGGCACGCGATCAATCACATCGGCGACAAGATGAAAGCGGTCCAGATCGTTCATCACCACCATGTCGAAGGGAGTCGATGTCGTGCCTTCTTCCTTGAAGCCGCGCACGTGGAGGTTCGGGTGGTTGGTGCGGCGATACGCGAGCCGATGTATCAACCACGGATAACCGTGATAGGCGAAGATGATCGGTTTGTCGGTCGTGAAGAGCACGTCGAAGTCTTTGTCGCTCAGGCCGTTCGGATGTTCGCTCTGCGGCTGGAGCTTCATCAAGTCCACCACATTGACCACACGAACCTTCAATCCGGGAAAATACTTCCGTAGCAACTCGACGGCCGCCAGGGTTTCGAGCGTCGGCACGTCGCCGCAGCACGCCATGACGACATCCGGCTCGCCGCCCTTATCATTGCTAGCCCACGGCCAGATGCCGATACCGGCGGTGCAATGTTTGATGGCGGCGTCCATGTCGAGCCACTGCGGCGAGGGTTGTTTGCCGGCCACGATCACGTTCACGTGGTTGCGGCTACGCAGGCAGTGATCCGTCACGGAGAGCAGCGTGTTCGCATCGGGCGGCAGATAGACCCGGATGACTTCCGCCTTTTTGTTGACAACATGGTCAATGAAGCCCGGGTCCTGATGACTGAAGCCGTTGTGGTCCTGTCGCCACACATGCGACGATAGCAGGTAGTTTAGCGACGCGATCGGCCTCCGCCACGGTATCTCGTTCGCCACCTTGAGCCATTTGGCGTGCTGGTTAAACATCGAGTCAATGATGTGAATGAACGCTTCGTAGCAAGAGAAGAAGCCATGGCGACCGGTGAGCAGGTAACCTTCCAGCCAGCCTTCGCACTGATGCTCGCTCAATATCTCCATCACGCGCCCGTCTGATGCGACATGATCGTCGCCGGGAAGAATTTCCGCCGTCGAACAACGATCCGTCACCTCGAACACGGCGCCCCAGCGGTTCGAGGTCGTCTCGTCGGGACTGAACACGCGGAAGTTTTCCGGGTTTCGTTTGATCACGTCGCGAATGAACTGACCTTGAACGCGGGTGGCCTCGCCGTCCACCGCGCCGGGCTTTGGCACCTTCACGGCGTAGTCGCGGAAATCCGGCAGGCGCAGGTCATGCAACAGTATGCCGCCGTTGGCGTGCGGATTGGCGCTCATGCGGCGCTCGCCTTTTGGGGCGAGTTCGGCAAGTTCGGAACGGAGCTTGCCAGCTTTATCGAACAACTCCTGCGGGCGATATCTTCTCATCCACTTTTCCAGAATCTTCACGTGCCCCGGACGACTCATGTCGCCCATCGGCACCTGGTGCGAGCGGAACGTGCCTTCGGTCTTTTTGCCATCCACGATCTTCGGGCCGGTCCAACCTTTTGGTGAGCGCAAAATGATCATGGGCCAGAGCGGGCGCTTCTTGAACCCTTTGGTGCGGGCCTCGCGTTGGATGCGTCGTATGTCAGCCGTCACCACATCGAGCGTGGCTGCCATGAGCTGATGCATCTTGATCGGGTCGTCGCCCTCGACGAAATACGGTGTGTAACCGTAGCCGCGGAAATGCGCCTCCAGTTCATCATGCGGAATGCGCGCCAGCACGGTGGGGCCGGCGATTTTGTAGCCGTTCAGATGCAGGATGGGCAACACGGCGCCATCGTGGACCGGATTGAGAAACTTATTCGAGTGCCAACTGGCAGCGAGCGGGCCAGTCTCCGCCTCGCCATCGCCGACGACGCAGGCAACGAGCAGGTCGGGATTGTCGAACGCCGCTCCGAAAGCGTGCGACAGCGAATAACCCAACTCGCCGCCCTCGTGAATCGAACCCGGCGTTTTCGGCGCGACGTGACTCGGAATGCCGCCGGGAAAGGAGAACTGCTTGAACAGCCGCTGCATCCCGTCCTCGTCTTGCCCGATGTTGGGATAGACTTCGCTGTAGGTGCCTTCGAGGTAAGCGTTCGCTACCAAGCCGGGGCCGCCATGGCCCGGCCCGGTAACGTAGATCGCGTTCAGGTCTTGCTCCTTGATGACGCGGTTCAGGTGGGCGTAGATGAAGTTCAGGCCCGGCGTCGTGCCCCAATGACCGAGCAGGCGCGGCTTGATGTGGGCCAGCTTGAGCGGCTTTTTCAGCAGCGGATTATCGTAGAGATAAATCTGTCCGACCGAGAGATAGTTCGCCGCGCGCCAGTAGGCATCCATCTGGTGGAGCAGTTCCGGCGTGAGTGTGTTGGTTTTCATGGTTTAGTCCCTTTTGTTCACCGCGCCGGGTCCGAGAACCCGGCAAACCGTATTTGCAATCATCCATTCCTCATCCGTATGAATGACGCGGACGGGAACTCGGCTGGTTTCTGAGGAAATCACGCCCGCATTCGCCGCGTTTCGTTTTTCTTCGAGTTCGATTCCAAGAAATCCCATCCCATCGCAAATCCGCGCGCGGACTATGGGCGCGTTCTCCCCGATGCCGCCGGCGAACACCAGCGTGTCCACTCCGCCCAACGCCGCCGCGAATGCGCCGATCCATTTCTTGGCCTGGTAGCAAAAGATCGCGACCGCCTCGGCCGCCCGCACGTCCTGCGTTTCGCACTCCAGCAAGTCGCGCATGTCGGAACTGGTTTCGGATATCCCGAGCAACCCGGACTGGGAATTGACCATCTCGTTGAATTGCTTCGCGCTCATTTTTTCAGTGCGCGCCAGATACCAAACCAGTCCGGGATCGAAGTCGCCGGAGCGGGTGCTCATTGGCACACCGGCCGTCGGCGTGAAACCCATGCTGGTATCCACGGGTTTGCCGTCACGCACCGCTGCCAGGCTCGCGCCATTGCCGAGGTGGGCGAGGATGACCCGGCCTTGTGCCGCTTCCGTTCCGGCTAGGCGGGCCAGCTCTCCCATCAAAAACGCATAGGACAACCCGTGAAATCCGTACCGCCGCACCCCCTGTGTTTCGTACCGGCGCGGGATCGGCAACAGCCGTGCTACGCGCGGCAGGTCATGGTGAAAAGCCGTGTCGAAACAAGCGATCTGTGCCAGGCCGGGAAACCGGATCTGAAAAGCCTCGATCAACAGAATTTCTTCCGGCAGATGCTCAGGGTCGAATGGCTCGATCTGATGCAACTCGGTAACCATCTCCGTTGTGATTCGCTGCGGTTCGCTATACTTCGGTCCGCCGTGTACGACGCGATGCCCCACCGCGGCCAATGCAACACCCCCGATGCGTTCCTCGATCCAATCCATCAGCGCGCCCACCGCCACCGTGTGATTCGGTGCCGCCACCGACCGCGAGAAGTTATCCGCCTTGTCCGATCCTTTCACCGCCAAGGTCGCTTCCGGTAGTCCAATGCGCTCAATCCCGCCCTCCAGAATCCGCCGGAGAGAGTCCCCGGCCTCGAACAGCGCGAACTTGATGCTCGACGAGCCGCCATTGATTGTCAGGATGGATTGCATAGTGTCAGATTTCAGCTCCGGTTCCGTAGGCGGTGGATGGGTTTCCCGTTCGTTCGTCGTTTTAGCCTGTGTGTCATTTCAAATCTCGGCGTTTCAGCAATTGCGCCAAGTCGTATTGAAGCAAGTCGCCAATGCGATCAAGGTTGATGTCCGCGGCCGGAAAGTCCGCCAGAATCTTCGGGTCGTGGGCGTAATGGCCTTGGCGCACAAACACGGTGGTGACGCGCGAGCCCCAACTTTTTTTGACGGCGGTTAGGATGCCAGTTTGTCCTCCACCAGAACGTAGTGTTCGGCGGGGCAGCGTTGCTCGACATCGGCGAGTTCCTGTTCTTTGTGGAGATAAATAAAGACCTGGCCGGCCACCGCTTCAAACAGTCCGGAGCGGTCCACTTTGCGCGGCTGGAAGACCACATCACCGTCGGTGAGGAGAGCTGCCGGTCCCCACTGCTTGACGTGTTCGATGACCTCAAGCGCGCGGTGAAAAAGGCGGTCGGCAAATGGATAGTTGAGCAAAAAGCGGGAGACGGTGAGAATACCCGGATGGCGCGGGTACTCGCCGCGATAGCGTTGCAAGGCACCCAGGTAATCCGCGTAGCCAAGCTCGGTTCGCATTTGCTCGAAGATGCGCCAGTAATGCTGCGCACGCTCGGCGCCCACATCGCACTCAAGGTGGCGTTGCAGGTCGGCGATGACGCGGTCGTTGTCGAGCAACGTGTTGTCCACGTCGAACAGGAACGCGGTGTCGGACTGGGATGTGCTCATTGTGTGGTCCTCCTTGCTGTCGGTTCTTTGAGTTCCTCCGCGTTACCGCCCCCCAAGACCACGTCATTGGGTTGGAGAGCAGCGATCAAATGGGCGACCACGTCCGCAACGTGTTTCCGCCATTTCTTTCTCCCCCGCCGTTCCAATCCGCGAACGCCCACGTAGTCCTCGTAGGTGCCTTTCTTGTAAGGAAGATGGCCCAACTCCATCGGCTCGACCATACCATCGACCACGAGCGCAGAACTCAGGCCCGTCCCCAAGCCATGGAAAAGCAGCTTGCCGCCCCTGTGTCTCCCCAAGGCTTGCACGGCCGCGTGGTTGATGAGGTTGACCGGGCGCCCGAAGGCGGATTGAAAGTCGAACCCGACCCAGCCTGGGGCCAGGTTATGCGGTTCCGGCCGCGCTCGTGGATGCGATGACCTCTAACTCTCGCCCAAGGATCGCTCACTCTTCTCTTCGATCAGCTCATTGAAGCCTGGATGCGTGTGAGGCGCTTCTCGGGTCAGCAACCCCGATCAAAGATCCCAATACTTCGGCTGCTTGTAATGATCGTAAAGCTTCCCCTCGTATTCCCGGTTGAGAGTGTCCGGATGATACTCGGGCGCATTCTTGATCGCTTCCCGGGATAAGTTTACGTAGACTTTAGAATCGTCCCAACTCACTCGCTCAATCCACCGCGGTGCGATAACCACCTTCTTGCCCG
>JAUYJC010000292.1 GCA_030688735.1 Deltaproteobacteria bacterium | reverse complement strand
GGTCTGGGGATGACGGTATTCCAGCAAGACGCCATCGAAGGGACTGCCCTCGTGGTCGCGCAGCGCTGCCAGCGCCTGCGAAGTCTGCTCCCAGGAGTAAAGCAGCAGCGGCGACGCCATTGATTTTTCTTTGACCCAGGTAGGACTGATATGCGCGTGGCCGTGCAGATGCTTGGACGCATTCGCCGGCCGGGTCGCCGGCACCTGCTGCGCGGTATAGAACTGAAAAAACATCGCCTCCAGCGACGCGATCAGAGGAATGTCGAGCCCGTCCATCCAGACGACGCGCTCCTTGGTCTCGTTGCCGTGGTCGTGCCACGACCAGCTCGGCGTCAGGATCAAATCCCCCGGCGCCATGTAAACGCGCTCGCCGTCCACCGCAGTGTAAGCTCCGGTCCCTTCGATGATGAAGCGGATCGCGGTCGGTGTATGCCGGTGCGCGCGCGCCACTTCCCCGGGCAAAAGAATCTGCACCGCGGCGATGAGATTGTTGGTCGTCGCCCAGCGGCCGCCGAGACCCGGATTGAAAAGCTGAAGCGCGCGCCGCTCATCGCCGACCGGCACCGCCTTGGCCGACTCGGCTATGATCGAATCGGTCACCGACCAGGGCCACATATGCGGGATCATTTTCGGCTCCGGGTGCGCCGTCATCTGGCTCGCCAGCTCCCACAGTCCGTACATGTAGTTCCCGTGCATGCGCTCGTGGAACGCCGCGCGAAATGCATCCGCTTCCGATTTCATTTCGGGTTTAGCCATAGAATCCTCTCCATCCCCCGCGCCGGCTCCGAACGCGGTTTCCATCAAACGATGCGCCGGCCGGGACTATCTGAGCTGGTAAAAGCCTATAAGACGGCCCGTTCTCCTGTCAACTCAACTCCCGCAAAGAAAAGAGCGGTGGCGTTTAAACTCGGGAGCGGCGAGATCCCTCTTCGCGTTTTTCAACGCAACGCGGGCTGTTGCGTTGCCCGGTGTCTGAGCTACAATACGGCAGGTTTTTGAAAAGGCATCTGAGATGGGACTTTTCCATGTCAAAGGACATCTGACGGGTCCGACCGGGCGGGTCGAAGAAGTGGAGTTCCTTGTCGACACCGGCGCCACTCTGAGCGTGGTACCTCGCTCGCTGGCGGAAAGGCTCGAATTGAAGCCTGCTCGTTCCCAGCGCGTGGTGATCGCCGGCGGACAGCGAGACGTTTGGCCCATGGCGGAAGCACGGTTGGCTCTGAACGGCGATGAAATCACGACTCCTTGCTTCATTGCCCCCGACGGTCCTCCGCTGCTCGGAGCCGTGGCTCTTGAAAGTCTTTTCCTGGCAGTTGATCCAGTCGCCAAGCGATTGATTCCCGTAGACGGATTTGTGGAGCCCCACGGGCAAGATCGTGGCACCTTCCATTGCGCCCGTGGGGCGGAATCCTGACCAAGAGCCCCCGGCCACGGCCGGGGGCTCGCGTCGAAGGGTCGGCTAGTCCAGTCTGAGAATTCTTCATCCGTCATCCATCCGTACTGACAAGACCGTTCACTCATAAGCCAAAACCCGTACGGAGCGAGGTTGCAGGGCTCAAACCATCCTACGGAACCGTCCCTTTCACCGCCCACGCCTTGGCCCTTAGCGTGAACGGTCCGTCGAGACGGCTACCGAGAGCGTTCCGCCGAACTTTATCTCTCAACTCATCTTGGCGCTGCTGCGAAATCGTGGCCAGATAGGCTCCCACGGGGCCTTGGTTTTTCGTTAAGGCTACCCAGAGATCATCAAATGAAGAAAACTCCAGCAGGATATTCAGGTCTTTTACCTCCACGTTCAAAAAGCCGGCGGCGCTCCAGAGATCAGACAAGTTCGCCGCGGTCCCCAGCGGACGATTTCTCTGATGTCGCGACTCAGCGGCGGGATCGAGCGCAACCACAGCGTCCCAAAAGCAACGTTGCACCTCCATGCCGCCTTGGTTATCCCAGTTGCAGGTCGCTACCACACCACCCGGCCGCGTAACCCGCCTCATTTCCCGCACACCATTGGACACGTTGGGAATGAAAGACATCATTAACAGCGACAGGCATCTATCGAAGGACGCGTCCGGAAAAGGAAGGCGTTCCGCGTCGCCGACATCGAAGAAAACTCTCGGATCAGAGTTACGCGAGCGGGCGAAGTCGATGAAGGCGGCAGAAGGATCAACTCCGACAACTTTGGCGACCCGCCTCATGCTCGCGATAGTGAGAGCAAGCGACCCCGTGCCACAACCCACATCGAGCACACTCTCAACCTCTCGAACACCGACAAACTCAACGAACAGAGGAGCCAACTGTCTGCTCCAGCGCCCCATCGTTTCTTCATATGCCGCAGCGACTTCGAACATAACACCTCCCTGTCTTGACCGTTCCTCAATCACTCACCGATGTTCTCAAGCTCGGGATCACCTCGTGAGCAACCCGTTCAAAAACGGCTAGGTCTTTACCTTGCGGCCAGCGGAAATTGAATTTGCTGATGCCGATTTCCCGATAACGGCCGATCAAATGTTTAAACGCCTCCACCGAAAGCCACGGACTATCGACTATCAACCCCGCGAAAAACGATCGAGCAAGAGTACTCGGATCGCGTCCCACTGACACACAGCACTCATCCAACCTCTGACTTCGTTCACGAGTCAAACGGAGACACTCATTCGAAGAAAGACCAAAGCCGCCAAAGCTATCCCAGGTGTCCGCCAAAGCCGCGGCGATCGTCATAGCACTCCTACGGTGCGCGGCGATCGTCAGCGGTGGGCGCGGCTTTTGAACCGGCGGCGGGCGCATCATAGCGTCTTTGATCTGGTAGTAGCGGCCCTCGTATGTCGTCACATCATTGCGGAGCAACCGGTCGATAAGTTCCGTCGCCTCCGCCAAACGGTCGATGCGTTCGGTCACCGTCCCAGCATCGATTCCGGCCATCCCGTAGCTGGCAGCGGAGTTGCCGCTTCCAAGAGCTAGTTCTAGCCGCCCATTCGAAATTTGGTCGACCGTGACTATTTGCTTGGCTAGCAGGACAGGATTACGAAATAGTATGTTTGTAACATTGACGCCAATCCGGATTCGCGAGGTTTGAGTCGCTAGAGCAGACAATACCGTCCAGCTTTCAAACAAGGGGTGGGTGGGTTCGGAGAAAGAAACAATATGGTCGGGAAGCCATACCGTGTCGAAACCGAGTTCCTCGATGTATTGCCAGCGTTTGACCAAGTCAGTCCATGAGAGGTCTTGGCGAGTCGTGACACCGAAGCGAAGCCTTTGATCCATAATCCTCTCCTTTCACAAAGCAGGTTGGCGCAAGTTTATTTGCTGGACCCGGTACTTAGTGCTGTCCATGTTCCGCTGTGAATGTCCGGGCTAGGCAACCGTCCCGCGCACCGCTCCTTTCACCGCCCACGCCTTGGCCTGAAGCGAAAACGGTCCGTCGGGGCGGTTCCCGAAAAGATTTTGCCGCAGCCGCTCTCGCAACGCAGCTCGGTGATCTTCCGAAAGTCGCGCCAGATAAACTCCAGGAGGCCCTTGCCCTGCGGTAAGCGGCAACCAGTAGTCGTCAAACGAGGAGAACTGGCACGGCATCGTCAAGTCTGTAACTTCTATGTCGGTCAGACCGGCGCTATTCCAGAGATCTGAAAGCGCTTCCGCGGAACCGTACGATCCTCGTCTCTCGGCAGGCCGTTTCACTGTCGGATCGATGGCAATCGCGGCATCCCGGAAGCAGCCGTTGAGCTCATTAGCCCGGCTGCCGTCCCACATTGCGGTTGCTACGGTACCACCTCTTTTCGTTACACGGCGCATTTCTTTCGCCGCCTTCGGTGCATCAGGAATGAAGTTAACAATGAGTAATGCCATGCATCGGTCAAAAGACCCGTCGGAGTAAGGCAAGTTTTGCGCATCCCCCAACTCGAAAGTCACACGGGGGTCGGCGACTTGGGTTCGAGCATATTCAACAAATCCCTTGGAGGGATCGATACCTATGATCTTCGACGCCCTCGTGACTCTGGCCAGTGTCGCCGAAAGCGAGCCAGTGCCACATCCAACATCGAGCACCTTCTCACCGTCTCGGACACCGACAAACTCCACGAACAAGGGCGCCAACTGCCGGCTCCAGCGCCCCATCATTACTTCGTACGCTTCCGCGACTTCGAACATCGTCACCTCCGTATTCTTTGGTCGTCAATTCCCCGTTTCCCCGAAGAGCGATCGACCAGGTCGCATGGTAGGGGTGCTACAGCCGTTTGCGCGCCGTGATCACTCCGCTGCTGACCAGCATGAAATTCGCGCGTTGGATATCGACGAATCCGGCTTCAGTCAGCCACTCCCGGTGTTCTCCTTCTGTGTAAGACTCACCGGCATCGAACGAGTTCAGAAAAGCCAGATTGAATCCCACCGCCTCTAACGGAGCCCTGCGCGAATCGTCGAGAATCTGACCGATGATATAAATTTTACCGCCTGGCTTGACAGCCGCACCGACATGTTTCAACGCAACACGCGCATCCTGATGGGATAACACTTGGATAAACGCCCGCAAAACCGCAACGTCATACGATCCCTCTAGTGGTCCGGCCAACACATCCGCCGCGACAACCTTGACTCGCTCCGCCGCCCCTTCCTCTTCGACAATCTTTAGCGCAATCGGCGCCACCTGAGGCAGATCAATGGCAGTCGCCGTTATGTGTGGGCAAGCCTTCGTTATGGTGATGGCAACCCCGCCTCCACCGCTGCCTACGTCGACGAGTGACTTGACCGACGAAAAGTCGAAGCGCTCCAACAGCGCGCGCGTGGTTGACACCGTGCTAGCATTGATGTTGCGCAGAAACCTTTCCAACTCCGCCTGGGAGGAATTAGAAAAATCCAGTTTTGCTTGCGGGATTCCGCTCCGAATCGAATCGGCGGTCTTGAAGGACGCACTCCAGCGCGCGGCCATGGCTGCGTGTCTGTTGCCTATGTAGGAAGGGCTGCCCTTCACTAGAAACCTATTGGCTTCAGCGGTGTTCAAGAAACAGCCGTCCTGCTCGGTCAACAGACCGGCCGCCACCAAGCCGTACAGCAGTAGGCGTAGCCGTACCGAACCGACACCGATTGCCTGAGCGACATCTTCGGCAGTTTTGGGGCCGTCTTTGAGCGGCGTGAAGACGTCAAGCTGCATACCGGCGAGCATGGCGAAGGCGCCATCGGCGGCAAATCGCAACTGGTTGATTGTGTCGGGTCGAACGACTGGAGTTTCCATTTTGTGACTCTCCTCTACTCGTTATAAGCTCGATCTGAACCGTGCCGGTGACACTGAATACGATTCACATATTGGGCGCGAATAATTCTTCAGGTTTCACGACGCGAGGAGAGAACCCCTGCTCGTAGACATACTGTCCGATAGCCTCAAACGCCGGGCGGTTCGGCTCCAAACCATAGGCCCAGAAATCTTTCCCCATGACCCGCCAGGTCTCCTCAAGGTGGCTGATGAGCCAGGGGAGCGAGAGACGCAGCGCGTCGGTGTCGTAAAGTCCGTCGATTGCAAGATCCCGCGCCGCGCAAAAGGCCTTGTAAATGCTACCGGCCACCCAGGGTTGCTCCCGATAGACGTCGTCGCGCACCACGACCGTGTGCATAATCGGGAAAATTCCTGTGCGACGGTAATAATCTTGTTCGATCTCGTAGTAATTCGGAAACAGCCGCGCGATGCGGGGCGAGCCTTTCTGGAAGATACCGGGGATATACAGCGCGTAGAGAGCATCGAGCTCGCCGCCCTCCAACATCCCTTCCAATGTCTGATCCGAAGGCAGAAAGTCAATTTCTATCTTCGCCGGCAAGTTCAATGGAATCACGGGTCTCGAAGTAGGCGAATCTAATCCGCCGATAAACCAATGGATATCTTCCAGCCCTACGCCGTACTCATGTTGCATCATCCCGTTCATGAAAACGGCCCCGGTAGAACCGAGCTGGGTTGTCCCGACCCGTTTGCCGCGCAGATCATGCGGCGTCCTGATGCCGGCATCGGTCCGCACATAAATACAGGAGTGGCGGAAGATCTTGGATAGCGTCACAGGCACCGCTACGAACGGACAGTCGCCGCGGCCTTTGAGGGTCACATATGAGCCAAGCGACAGCTCGGACATTTCGAACTCTTTCTTTTCCAGCATCCGCGGGAACATTTCGCGGGGGCGCATGACCTTTATGTCCAGGTCGATTCCCTCGGCTTTAACGCGGCCGTCAATCAACGGTCGAGTACGATCGTAGTCCCAGCATGCCAGCGTCAGTTTGAGATTTGCCATCAGCCCTCCGGAATGGTTACCGCTATTTGGTTCCGACCGCGATAAGAGCTTCACCCGGCGCATCGAACCCGTTCGGCCCCACGAATGAACTCATTCCGCGTTCGATTTGCTCCCAAGCGCGGGCCTGATCGGCTGCGCTCAACTTGGCCATGAGATCTTGCAGAACTACCATGGTACTTTTCATTCCTTGGATCGCGTCTTGAAGCGAGGCGTATTTTCTTCGCAGAGGAGCTGCATGAATCGCCACGTCGCTAAATCCCTCATCCCTGTAGACGCCCTCCAGATCTCCCGCACCCGAGAGGGAAAACAACCCAGGTCGCCCGCTGGCCGGCGCGGGCAGGTTGCCAATGTTTCGAACAACCTGCAGGGGCAGTCCGTGAAATGGATTCTTCTCGGCTGTCGACCAAACCATGACAGCAACTTTCCTCGTTGGCTTCACGACCCGGAGCATCTCAGCAAGCCCCCCTGTTGGGTTGGGAAACAACATCAATGCGAACCTGCATAGGACCGCATCGAATGAATCCGCTTCGAAATCGAGTTTCTCTGCATTCATGACACGGGTTTCAACATTGGCGAGGCCGGCTTCGCGTGCTGCCGCTGCCGCGTGCGCAAGCATGTTAGAGGAGATATCCACGGCGACCACCTGGCCGCTCGAACCGATGCGCCGAGAGATCATCAGCGCCTGGTCTCCAGTACCCGCTGCCACTTCGAGCACACGATCGCCGGCTCGAAGGTCGGCGAGGTTGAGCAGCATCTCGGTTGCCGCGCCAGAGCTTTCTTTACGCCGCAGGCTTTCACGTTGCCAGGCATCGGCTCGTTCGCTGCTGAGGTAGGTTTCACTTAGCTCGGATGATTTGCTGGTCATAGTCTCCTCCAAACATTGACCCACAGAAAATGGTTAATGATTCCTCGGCCTCATTTGACGAACGCGCCGGTTATCTCCAGACCGAAATGATGGCGCAGCAATCCAAGGTATTCTTCATGCGTCTTCGCCGTTATCGTCTTCGTAGACCCACGGCTATGAATCTTGAATTCCCAGTCAACCGCCACGATGCGACCGTCGGTGGTAGGCAGGGGCTAACGACAGCGGCTTGCCCAAAGGATATCACAATTTTCGAACGGCACGCTGTGCACATGAGCGGAGTGCAGACCCTTGAGCGTGGTGATGGACGGCTCGAGGGACCCCGTGTATTTGATCCGAGCGCAATAGGCGTCGAGATCGAAGGTCGCCCCCGTCCCTGGGCCAACTGGGGCGGAATGCTCTGATGAATACATGTCGTACCCTCCGCCGTGATTTCACCAACGCAGAACTGGTCTCAACCGATCGCAACGAT
>JAUYJC010000289.1 GCA_030688735.1 Deltaproteobacteria bacterium | reverse complement strand
TGAAGCTCCAGTTCGACGCCAATCAGCAATTCCAACTCGACGCCGTTGCGGCCGTCACCGACCTCTTCGATGGGCAGCCTCAGGGCGCGCCTGAGTAGGCGGTCATCAACGTATCAGATTGGGGCGATATGTTTTCCGGCCAGAGCCGCACCGAGCTCGGCGTGGGCAATGGTCTGCTTTTAGCGGAGGAGAAGTTAGCGGCCAACACGCGGCTGGTGCAGGCCCGACACGATATCGGAGCGGTATTTCCGGGGACAATGTATCGCAATTGAACGGACGGCTCCAGCGATCTCGAAGATTGAAGAAATGAGTCGTTTCTCGATATTATGGTCGCTGGCATGTGCGAAGTGAAGCGTGACTTGTCCCGCTACCCGGAGCAGGTCGCTCAGGGCGAAGAAGTGGTTATCGCGAGCGCAGGAAATCCGGTTGCGAAACTGGTCCCTTAACAGGCGCCCGCGAGGCCACGGATTCGTGGGTATTGGACATGAACCGTAAGTTAGATATGCACGATGTGGTTGCACTGCTTAACGACGTGCACACCAAGCACTTTGATAGCGGTGCCCCTTTGCTATTACGCCGGGGCCAGATCGGCACGGTTGTGATGATCTATGAGGATGGTGCTTGTGAAATTGAGTTTGCTGATCGCGACGGCCGTGCCTTTGCCATTCTGGCCCTCGACCCTGACCAATTGATGGTTCTCCACGATACCCCTGGCTACGCTGCCGCGTAGGACTGCTTCGGCTTTCTTGGCATGCAGGATCATAGAGGAAACCGAAGTCAGTCGTAGCCGCATATCTTCGCAAACGCCGCTCTTAGCAGGCCACCTTTGACCGTCTCGGGCGGGATGAGGCCGGTGTAGAGAATAGGAAATATTGTGGCGTTCCCGGTTATTGCGCCGTGGCCTGACGGAAGCGGCAAGTGAGACGATGGCTAATCGCTCACTGTTCTTTCATGGGATGTAAACGCAAAGCGGCCCAAAGTTCTCGCAACGCCACGATGAGTTCGTTGTTCATCCGCAACGCCGCCACTGTCGCCCGCCCCGTTGCAGTTACGCCGACGATTCGGATGCCGTCTGTGCTCCAGGTAAAATGTCTCGACCATCGCTGGCTGCGCGGTTGGAACAAGCGTACGCGCCGTCCGGTTTGCGGATCGCGGGCGTGGGTCTGCCTCCACTTAAAACCGTTGCAGGAGCGGCAACACAAACAGAGGTTAGAAAAAACCGTGCGGCGCCCGGCTGCGGTGGGAACGATGTGATCGGCTTCGAGAGGAAGGCCAAGCAGGCGTTCGCGGCTCTGACAGTAGGCGCAACGAGGGTCGGAAAATTCCGCGCGTACGGCTCGGCGCAAAGCCGTCGGCAGGGAACGCATGGCGAACGCCCTCAGATGGCGCGGGCTTTCTCGCGCTGGGCCAGCAGATACTGAGCTTTGGCTTTGTTCTGTGAAACACGGAGGTATTCCTGCTGGAGCGCTTCCCATTCCGTGCGTTCGCGGGCGCTCAGTTCGCCCGCTTCCTGCTTGCGCAGCAACAGGGTAAATCGCCGCTGCTGTTTTGTCGGTAAGAAAGCTCCGGCGATCGCGCGCAACGCTTCATTATCTAACAGTGTCCAGCCGGCCACCTCTTCGGCCACCTTACGCGGCAACTCCTCGGGCATTAGCGGGAGCGAACTCTCCAGGGCCGCAGCAATGACCTTGCTAAAATGACATTTGGTCAGTCGTGCAGCCTGCTCCACCCGTCGATAAAGGCGCTTGGAAAGTTGAACTCTCATGCCTCTAGTAGCGATAGCTCTGGCTTTCATGGGTTGGATTCTATGATTGATTTGCTCATGTGTCAAAAAGTATTGGTGGCGCAAGTTAAGGGACGTTGCGGCTTTTACGGAAACGGCAGGCGAGGCAAAGGCTTATCCATCACTGCTCTTTCATGGGATATAGACACAAGGCGCCCAACGTTCTCGCAACGCCAGGATCGGTTCGTTGTTCATCCGCAAGGCGGATTTGGCGTCACTCAATTTATAAGGCAGAGTGCGACAGGCAGACCTTTCTTGTGAAATACGTTTCTTCATTTCTTTTTCTTCACCTCACCGGCTCCGTGATCTTTAAGTTACGCACCTTTGTTTTCTGTTCATTCGGTGTCGCAGGGGTTGGGGTGACCCCGCTTTCCCCTTTCACCTATCGTCTCTTTAATAGCTTTTTACAAATAGCGTAGTGGGAAACGTAGCTCAACTGGCACGTTGGAAAGCTTCTTGGGCGGCGCGGCGAACCAGCACTTTGACCATCTCGCGCTTATACTCGGCGGAGCCGCGGTTGTCTTCCATGGGATCCACTTCGGTCGCGGCGATCTCGCCCATCTCGCGCAGGGCGGCGTCGCTGATCGCTTTGCCGCGCAGGGATTCTTCGGCTCGTCTGGCGTGGATGATCGTTGGTGCGACGGAATTGAGTCCTAACCGAACGTCTTCGCAGACGCCGTTCTTGGCGCTCAACGTGATCGCGACGCCGACGGTGGCGAAGTCTTCGACGCTGCGCGGGGTGAATTTAATATGAGACCAGCCCTGGCGCTCCGGTGGCGGCACGCGAATCTCAGTTAACAGTTCTCCGGGATTTAAGGCCGTCTGGTAATAGTCGATGAAAAACTCGTCCAGGCGCAGAACGCGCTGGCCCTGGCTGCCGGTCAGCACGACCGTGGCATCGAGGGCGATCAGGCTGGCGCCCGGATCGGTCAAAGGGTCGCCGGCGGCGAGATTGCCGCCGACGGTGCCCATGTTGCGGATTCTCGGCTGGGCGACTTTGCGAAAAGTTTCGTGAAGCAGGGGATAGTGGCGCTTTACGATCGGCGACAGCTCGATGTCGCGATGGCGGGCGCCGGCGCCGATACGCAAACCTTCGTTGGCGCTATAGGCGATCCTTCCGAATTTCGGGATGCGCGCCAGGCTGATCACCACCTTGGGCGTGAGCAGACGCTGGCGCATCATGATCAGCAACGACGTTCCGCCGGCGATGACCCGCGCGTCGTCGCCATGTTTGTCCAGAAGGCCGAACGCTTTCTTGAGCGTCGTCGGCTCGATGTAGTCGAATCGGATCATCTCTTCTCCAGTAAGCAGTATGCAGTAAGCAGCGAGCAGGATGAGCCCTGCCGACTGCGATCTGCTTACTGCTTACTTTTGTCTGTCTCTTTCTCCCGCAGCGCCTTGAGAATTTTCTCCGGCGTAATCGGCAGAGTTTTGACGCGCACGCCCACTGCGTCAAAGATCGCGTTGTTGATCACGGCCGCAGTGGGGTCCATGTTGAGCTCGCCCAAGCCCTTGGCGCCGAAAGGGCCCGTCGGTTCATACGAATCGGCAAAGGCATGTTGGAGTGGCGGCATGTCGCGCATGGACGGGATACGGTAATCGGAAAAATTGGGATTGAGCGGTTTCCCTTCCTCGATTTGCAATCCCTCGGTGAGCGCGTAGCCGATGCCCTGCGACAAACCGCCTTCGACCTGTCCTTCGGCGCCAAGCGGATAGATCACGGTGCCGCAGTCCGAGGCGATCACGAATTGGAGAATTTTTACCTGGCCGGTTTCCGGGTCGACGTGGACCTGGGCGGCTTGAACGCCGTAATTATAAGCGCCCGACTCATTGCCGAAGCGGGTGCTGTCGGGAAGCACCGAGTCGGCGTCGAAACTGCCCGAGCCGACGATCGGCGCGCCGTTGTGGCGAAAGAGCCGCGCCCGCGCGACGTCCGCGACGGTTACGGACTTGCCTTCCGCGCCTTTGACGAAAATTCTGCCGTCCCGCGACATCAGGTCTTGTGAATCCGCTTCGAGCATCTCGGCGGCCTGTTCGAAAAGCTGCTGCTTGACGTTGGTCGCGGCATTCTTGACCGCGTTGCCGCTGACGTAGGTGAGCCGGCTGGCAAAGGCGCCCAGGCAGAAAGTGGTAAGATCGGTGTCGGCTCGGGAAATCTCCACGTCCTCGACCGGTACGCCGATCTCTTCGGCGGCGATCTGGCACATGGCGGTGTGGACGCCCTGGCCGCACTCGCCTTCGCCGCTGAGAATCAGCGCCTTGCCGTCTTCGTTGATTTTGATCGTCGCCGAGCTGCCATCATAGTCGCCGAAGTGGCGCTTCCCGCTGACATGAACGGTGCACGCCAAACCCAATCCGGTATTCGGCGGCTTGTTGGCGCGCTTGGCTTTCCAGTCGATCATCTTTTCGGTCATGTCGAGGCATTGTTTCAGTTCGCAGCTCGTCACTCGATTGCCATGCGGCGAGACGTAACCGGTTTCAGCGGCGTTGATGCGCGCGATCTCGATGGGATCGATGCCCAGCGCGTGGGCGCCCAAATCAATCGCCTGTTCCACGGCCCATTCCGCCGACGGATTGCCGAAGCCGCGGAAGGCGCCGGTGGGAATCTTGTTCGTGTAGACGAGAAAAGCTTGCGTTTTGACGTCCGAATACTTGTAACAGGTGTCATGGCGCATCGCCGCGACACCTGTGATGGCCGGCGCTTTGGCCGAGTAGGCGCCGTTGTCGGCGATAACTTTGATGTGTTTGGCGCGGATGCGTCCGTCTTTTTTGAAACCGAGCTTGACGTTGATCTTCATGAAGACCCGCGGCCGGCAGCCGGCAAGAAATTCTTCCTCGCGGCTATTGATTAGCTTGACCGGCTTGCGCGCCTTGCGCGCCAGCACGGCGGCCACCAATGCGTTATTGTCGTCGCAGGATTTGCCGCCGAAGCCGCCACCCACGGCGCTTTGAATGATCCGCACGTCGGTTTCCGGCACGCCCAACGCCGCGGCGATGCGGTAACGGGCGTTGAACAGTGTCTGGGTGTTCATGTAGATCGTGTATTTGCCGCCGGGCGCGTACTCGGCGACGCTGCCGATGGTTTCGATGGAGCAGTGCCACTGCGGCATGCTGGTGAAGGTGTCTTCGACGATCACATCGGACTCGGCGAAGGCCTGGGCGATATTGCCGCGCTCGATATCCATCGTCATGGTGATGTTGTTTGGCTTGTCGTCGTGCACCAGCGGCGCGCCATCCTTCATCGCCTCTTCGGCGTCGAAAACCGCGGGCAGTGGCTCCCAATCGATGTCGATGAGATCGATGGCCTCTTCGGCGATGTCGGGATCGATGGCCGCCACCGCCGCCACCTCCTCGCCGACGAAACGGGCCTTGCCCACCGACAGAATATACTGGTCGGCGAAAAACGCTCCCCAAGGGCGCTTGATTGTGTCCTCCGCGGTGACGACGGCGCGCACGCCGCGCAGCTTTTCCGCCCGGCGGGTGTCGATGTTGCGGATGCGGGCGTGGGGGTATGGACTGCGCAACACTTTGCCGATCAACGCCCCCGGCAGCTGGATGTCGGCGATGAACTGCGATGTGCCGGTGACTTTGTCGAAGCCCTCGAAGCGCTGGACGCGTTTCCCGACGACTGAAAATTTTTCAGCTTTGGCCATGGTTGGTGTGCTCGCTGGTGTTTCGGATTTGCTCCCGCAAAGGCGCGAAGGCGCTAAGTTCTAAGACTAAAAAGCGTTCTCTCTGTCTTTGCGAGCTTTGCGCCCCTTCGACCTTGCTCAGGACATGCTTTGCGGGGAATATTTCCGGTATAATCTTACTCAACTCGTCTTTGCCACTGATTTGTACACATCCAAGCTCTGGATCTTGGCCGTCTGCTCGCGCTTGCGAAAGGCGAACTCGGGATCGATCTTGTCATTGACCACCGCCATCACCGATTCGAGGATTTTATAATAGCCCGTGCAGCGGCAGAGATTGCCGGACATCCAGTCTTTAACTTCTTCCTCCGAAGGTTTGGGATTTTCATCCAGCAACGCCTTGGCCGCCATGATCTGTCCGGGCGTGCAGATGCCGCACTGAAAGCCGCCGAATTCGATGAACGCTTGCTGCAGGGGATGAAGCTTGCCGTCTTTGGCGAGGCCTTCGATGGTTTCGATTTTCTTCCCGGCGCAGCCGGCGGCGAGCGTCAGGCAGGAACTGACTAATCGTCCGTCGATGATCACGCTGCACGCGCCGCACACGCCGATGCTACAGCCCTCCTTAGTGCCGGTTAGGCCAAGGGTGTCGCGCAAAACTTGCAGCAGCAAGCGGTTGGACTCGGCCTCGACTTCGTAGTCCTGGCCGTTGACGTTGAGCGTGAGAGGTTTCTTCATTGTGTATGTTTCTGCATTTGCTGTGAAGAAGTTTGCACCACAGGGGCACGGAGTTCGCAGAGTTCGGAGTATCTATTTATCGGAAACTCTTTACTCCGCGCCCTCAGCGCCTCCGCGGTGCAATTTCCGAGGCCTGTTTCACAGAAAAGCCTTAAGACCCTCATTTTCTTAAACGGATCGGCCGGAGTGGGTTTTGCCCCATCTCGCGCGCATGGTTTTCATCGTGTCGCCTTCGCCGACCTCGACGCGGGTTTTTTGCAAAAGCTCCCAGACTTGTTCATGCTCGCTCTTGGCCGCCAGATCCGCTTCCATCTCCAACTCCTGCGGCCATAAACCCATCAGGTAGCCATGCCAGGGTTCTTGCGGCTCGAGTTTCGGCAGCTCAAGTTCCTCCCAGATTTGCCGCGCCCGCACCATGTATTCCTTCTTGGGGAGCGATAATGGCGGAAAATCGGCCTTCCGGGTGGCGTCAATCAGGACTGACGACTCGCAATTGTCGTAGCGGCTGGTGGGGTGGGATGCCAGCATGCCGATCGGCGTGGCGCCGAATGGGCGGTCGCCGATAATTTTAAAATCTTTGTGCGGTTGAGAACGGTGGGTGATCGCCCAGATCACCGCCACCGGGTCTTTGATGTTGATGTCCTCATCGACGGCGACGACCATCTTGCCGACCCGGTCACCGTAATCCAAAACCGCTTGCATGACGTCCCAGGGTTCTTTATCGTTGCGCTTTTTGAGACTGACCGCTACGTAAGGGCGCAGATTTACCAGCGGCTCGATGAGGTGCACATCCTGCACGCTATCGAAGCCTTTCTTGACTAGATAGCGCTTGATCAACGTCGCCATGCCCATCGCCTTGATCTTCGAGCTTTCGCTGGGCGTCACCTGGCTGATGATCGAAACCCAGATCGGATTTTTGCGGTGCGTGACACACTTAAGCTCGAAGACCGTGCTGAGGGTACGCGGGTCGATGTAACCCATGGACTCGCCGTAGGGACCTTCTTCTTCCATGTAATTCGTCGGGATGATGCCTTCGAGGACGATCTCGGCGGTGGCCGGGACTTCCAGATCGACGGTTTTGCACTTGATCAGATGCACCGGCGCGCCCTGGAGCCCGCCGGCGAGCGCCAGCTCGTCCACGTCCGGCGGCACTTTCTGCGTCGCGGCGTAGGAAACGGTGGGGATGGTGCCGACCACGACGGCGACTTCCAAAGGCTTGCCCATCTTGCGGCATTTTTCCCACTGGTTGGAGAGGTCTTGCGGCGTGCCGGTCATAAGAGCGGTGCGGTCGGGACCTTTGATCAATCCCCGATAATTGCCGACGTTGCGCTGCCCGGTTTCCGGATCTTTGGTGATCCAATGACCCGCGGTGATATAAGGCCCGTTGTCGAAACCAGGTGTCGAAATCGGTACGGCGAATTCGTTGATGCCGCCGTGGGCGAGCAGCTCCGCGCCCATGTGCACTTCTTCCTGCGCGGGACCGCGGTCCACCATCACCGGCGGGATCAGATGATCCATCGCGTAAATCCAGCGGTCGGGCACTTCTTCCGGTTGGCACTTGAGTCCCAAGCAATAAATCGCCTCGGAGCCCGAAAGTCCGCCGACCAGGACCGAGCAATTGTATTTGCGCTGCTTGCCGTCGGTTACGTTGCTAAACAAAAAGCCGCGCCGGTCTTGCTCGGCGATGCCGCCCCGATATTGCCAGCGCACCAGCGGCTGAAGCTCGGTGTCTTTGTTGATTTCTTTATCGATGCGATAGAGTTTCCCGTGCGCCTCCAGCGCCGCGATGAACTCGCGCAGGTCAGCATAGGGTTTGGCAAAATTCATAGGATTTCATCTATGCTTTTTCCCTCGCATTATCAAGGCCGCGACGGCGGTTCAGCTTGCAAATCCATGGCCGATCCGTCAGATTGAAGTGGCCGCAACTATGGCGCTTAAAATTTTCAACACGCTCAGCGGGGAAAAAGAAATTTTCACTCCGCTCACGGCAGGCGAAGTGCGCCTGTATGTTTGCGGCGTTACGGTCTACGACTCTTCCCACGTCGGTCACGCGCGCTCGCTCATCACGTTCGATGTCATCTTCCGATATCTCAAGTTCTCGGGCCACCGCGTTGAGTTTGTCCGCAACTTCACCGATGTGGACGATAAGATCATCAACAAGGCGAATCAAGAAAAGGTGAATTGCGAGAAGATTACCGAGCGCTATATCGAAGAGTATTATCGCGACGGAGAGATGCTCGGGCTCCTGCGGCCCACCGCCGAGCCGCGCGCGACGCTGCATATTCCGGAAATCATCGCTCTCATACAACGGCTGGAAGCCAAGGAACTGGCCTACCGGGTGGACGGCGACGTTTACTTTCCGGTAGAGCGCTTCGCGGGATACGGAAAGCTATCGCGCAAGAAGATTGAAGAGTTGGAAGCCGGCGCGCGCGTGGAGGTCGATGAGCGGAAGAAGTCGCCGCTGGATTTTGCCTTGTGGAAATCGAGCAAGCCGGGCGAGCCGACGTGGGATAGCCCTTGGGGCCCGGGCCGGCCGGGCTGGCACATCGAATGCTCCGCCATGAGCACCAAGTATTTAGGGCAGCCTTTTGATATACATGGAGGGGGACGGGATCTTATGTTTCCCCATCATGAGAACGAAATCGCGCAGTCCGAAGGGGCTTTTGGCCAACCGCTCGCGCGTTACTGGATTCACAATGGCTTGTTGACTGTCAACGGGGAGAAGATGTCCAAGTCGCTGGGAAATTATTTTACCATTCAGGAGATTCTCGAAGAGCATGATGCCGCTGCGTTGCGCCATCTGTTCATGGGGAGCCACTACCGCAGCCCGATGGATTTTTCCTCGGAAGCATTGGAAGAAGCCGGCCGGGCGACCGACCGCATCCACGAAACTCTCGAACGGGCGGGTCAATCGCTTAAGCCGGAAGCAGAGGTGATTCCCGAAGGCGGCCTGATGGATGCGTTTCGCCGGGAGATGGACGACGACTTTAACACGCCGCGGGCGCTGGCGCTCATTTTCGACGAGGCCCGCGCGCTGAATCGTTCCCTCGATGAAAAAAAGCCCAAGGGGATCGAGGGGCGCGCTGCGGCGCTGCGCTCGATGTGCGACGCGCTCGGGCTTTTGCAATCAGGATATTTAGAACGCAAGAAGGAGCGTTGGCTTAAAAAGGGCATCGTCAACCGGGAAGAGATCGAAAGTCTGATTGTCCGGCGCGGCGGTGCGCGTCGGGAGAAAAACTGGCCGGAGGCGGATCGCATCCGACAGCAACTTCGCGACAAGGGAATCCTGATTGAAGATACGCCGGGAGGAACTCTATGGAAGGTAAAATGACGGTCTCACGGCGTAGCTTTGTTTCTGCGATCGCCGCTGCCGCGTTGTTTTTTCCTGCCTTGAGTCACGCCCAAAGTCCCTCCTCCGGGAGCGTGCCCGCCGGTGAATCGCAAATCACATTGCGCAAGAGTGTCCAGTCGCGCGAGTACCAGGGCAACGCAGTCGAAGGCGAAGAACGCACCGTGGGCCCGGGCGATTCGCTGTGGCGCATTCTGATCCAGGAAAGGGGGCTGCCTGAAAAGCGCTTTCAAAGCTATCTGGTGGTCATCCGCGGCCTCAATCCGCAGGTGAAAAATATGAATGTGCTGCGCGTCGGAGACGCGATATTTATCCCGCTCCGGCCCGATGAAGTCACCGGCGCGCCTTCGGCCACGACCGGCAGCGCGGCAGTTCCGCAACCGCTTTCGCCCGGCGGCACGACGGTGAATTACCGCGTGAAGGCCGGGGAACATCTGTATCAAATTCTACGGCAGCAACTTGGCTTGCGTGACGAGCAGCAGGTGTGGCGTTACTACGCGCTGACCAAGGATCTAAATCGGGATAAACAAGATTGGGACGTTCTGCTTGAGGGTGAGACGATCCGCTTGCCTACGATGGCACCCGTCCAGGAAGCCGTCGGACGGCGAGGAATCGCGGCGCCTGAATCGACATCTCTGGCCGAAACGCGGCCGCCGGCTGTGACGGCGCAAACGGCTCCCGCGTCACCTACGCCCCCTGTTCCGGCGCCGCCGGCTGTGACGGCACAAACGGCTCCCGCGTCACCTGCGCCCCCTACCGCATCGCCTCCGTCCGCCGCTCCGGAGACGCCGTCTCCCGCTTTGGCACCAGCGGTTTCAGTCATTCCGCCGCCGCAAGTGGCCTCGGCCCCCGCCTCGGCGCCGATCGAGGTGGTCCCCCCACCGCCAGCGCGCCAGGCTCCGACAGCGCAAACCGCTCCCGCAGCACCTGCACCCCCTGTTCCGGAGCCGCCGGCTGTAACGGCGCAAACGGCTCCCGTGTTGCCTGCGGCCCCCGCCCCGGCGCCAGCAGCTCCCCCCGCGCCGCCGGCGCAAGTGGCCTCGGTCCCCGCTGCGGCCCCCGTTCCAGCGCCGCCGGCTCCCACAGCGCCCCCAGTTCGTCCCGCTGCGCCGGTGATCGACATGGAATACGCGCGCCGGCTCCCGGCAGTGGACGGAATGGCGTTGCTCGCCGGCGTCGTAGAAAACCTGGGCGCCCAACTGCAACGGACCGGCGAGGAAGTGGTGGCGGTGAAAGACAGCGCCGTGCGGTTGGACCGGAGCAAATATCCGGTCGTCTACAATCCTACCATTAGGCAGCGGGTCGTGATCGATACCGGCGGCAATATTCCCGAGTCGTTGCGCAATCAACTGAACAATCCGGAGGTGGGCACGCCGGTGGTTTCGCTAAACCCGCGGACCTCGCTTCACGACGCAGTTAATCAGTTGCTTGCCGGCCTGGGATACCAGACCTTGCCGACAGACCGTCCGGTGGTCATTCAAGAGGCAGGTGTGGCCTACGAGGCCAAGGGCAGTTGGATTGCGCTGGCACCGGAAGAAAGCAATAAGCCGCAGGAGATTCTCGTCATCAATTTGACCGACCAAGAGGCGGCCATACCGCCTTACTTGCTCGCCCAGTTGCGATCGAAGGGTTTGCAGATGAGAGACGTGGTGGTTTCTTCTCGGGGGGCAACGCCCGCACCGGTTCCCGCAAACGAATCCCGGGAGTTGTTGTTAAGGGAGACGAAAACCTGGCCGCGGGATAAAAAGGAAATGATCGACTCGTTGTTACTGGCGTATGGAGTTCCGTTCGGCGTCGCCGAAACGGTATCGGTCAAGCTGCAAGATGGTTTGACCTTGGAAGGTCGGGCGGACCGGCTTTTCGAAGCGCGCGGAAATAAAGTCGCGCTGTTCTTTCAGCGCGTGCAGCCGGAGCTCAAGAAAGCGCTGCAGGAGAAACCGGGCCTCAAGACTGTCGAGCTGGATATCGCCGCCCTCTCATCGCGGGAACTCCTTGGCCGGCTCTTGAGCGAGCTAGGAGAGCAGGTGAATTATCGAGAGCACCGATTCTCCGCGGCGCGCGGGTCCGCGCCGGACCGGTTGGTGGTGACCGCGTGGGGATTTCTTCTGCCCAAACGTTCGCTATTTGTTACCGACCGGGAAATCCCGCTGTCGCTGCAGAGGTTTTTCTTTGATAAGGGACTGGAGATCGTCTACTTTCAATAGGCACCCGCGGCCCAAAGTCATTCCAAAAAACCGCACGCGCCCGTAGCTCAACTGGACAGAGCATCAGACTTCGGATCTGAGGGTTGGGGGTTCGAATCCCTCCGGGCGCGCCAGACTCTAGCGCTTGCACGTTGGTGACTCTCATTTGGACGTTTCGGGAATTCACGAAACGTGGACGCGTCAGCGAAAGGGTAGGATAGCGCGTCTTTTTTCCCTCGCATGGCAAAACTAGGTTGGGTTAAAAAAACGGTTGCCATTGCGAGAGGCGGCAGTAATCCGTGATCGTGATTTAACGCCTAGGCCGGAGCGCCCGGGCTGAGCGCCGCGAAGCCGAGCCGAAAAAAACCGGGTCGACGATTGGAACGGCCACCGACCCCCAAACGATGATGGTCGCGACTCTCACACCCTTTGATTTGTCGTGCTATGATGTGTGACCCCAAGAATGACCCCAAGAATGGATGAGTGTTTACCCCCGCTTTGATCCGTAGCAAGTTGGGCTTGCATTCACGCCGGCTTTGGCGATATAGGTCCCGTCAGAGAAAAAAATGGGTGTTTTAATTTCCTATATGTAGTTGACCTACATCCACTTCCTGAAACTCATACTTATGTTCCGTTCCACTTCCCGCCGGAATGACGTGCGCGCCGTACATGTATCCATTGGACGGCCTGTCGCCTTCGCATGTGTGGGGCTGCTGGTTGTACTCATGACGTTCGGGTGCCAAGACCGCAGCAAACCAGCGGCGCCCGGATCGAGCGACGGGTCCCAGCTGATTTCGAATCTGTTCGCGTCGGTGCGCTCGGGCAAGTTCCCTCCGGAGATCGAGGCTTATCTGTCGGACAAACGCGATTTGCCGCGCAGCGATCCTCATTGGCCGACGCTAACCTATCTTTTGGGTGAGGCGCATCGCCGACGGGGCGAGACAAAGCAAGCACTGGAGTCCTTCCGCGCGCTGGCAACCTGGGCTGCCACCAATCCTCCCGCTGGACCCTACGGCGACACCTGGGGAGGCAGCGGTCTCGCCGCCGTCGGTCTCTGGCGCTGGCTGCAGATTCTCGACCAGCAAGCAGCGGAGCCTGGACAGATCGACCAGGTTCTGGAGACGGCCAAAGTGTTGCAGGGCACACGCCTCTATTCGGGCATGGGAGGCAGCGGGCTGCTGCCCGCGCTGCCGCTGGTCGAGGAAGACGCGGCTCGGCTGTTGGCGCACGTGGCCTGGAAGGCCGGGAAGCAGGAAGCCGCGATGGCCCTGTTCCTCGATTTCCTGGCCATCGACTCCAGGGGCAAACTCGACGAGATCGACAATCGGATCCGGTCCGAGATATTGAGCCGGCACCTGGCGGATGAAAAGCGCCTTGATTTGTTCCGCGCCAAGCGACAGCTCGACCTGGTCAAAAGCAAGGACGTGAAGGACGAGGCGGCAAAGATCCTCAGGAGGTTGTTCGACGACCAGACG
>JAUYJC010000273.1 GCA_030688735.1 Deltaproteobacteria bacterium | reverse complement strand
TATTCCTTGTGCCATCTATCACCTCGTTGGTGAGTGCTTTCTGATTGTTAAAACACTCTAATGCACCTTAACCGTGCATGCCAACAAGGTTCTTGCGTTTCGATCAATTTTCTTATTTTTTTTGATGGTGAATCAGGGTCTGTAGCACCGCGCCCGAAAGGGCTTTGTACATCGCTGCATCCATCAGGCACCTACCTTAAAGCAATTCCTATACCGATCCGGCGAATCCTTCGCAGCCACGATCAGGCTCGCCAATTGAAACCGAGCCATTTCTCCGGCCGGGGCGGTTTTTTTGACCGCTACGCCCCTGTCCCAGCGTATGACCCATTATCAAACCCATGGACGGAACTATCATTGGCCGCCTTCTTGATAACGTCGACCAGGAGAATCGGCTGGGAACTTTTTTCCCGCCGGGCGGCAACTTTTGTCGGCATGGGGTTATCCCGTCCGGTACTTTCCTCGTTTCGCTTCTTACGCACCGTGAGTTTATTGTCTTTACCGGCCATTCGCTGCAGTTCTCCGACGATCTCGACCTGAGGCAACGGCAAGTTGAGCATCGACGCCACTCGGTTTGGTTCCTGCCCTTCACGGAGTAACAACGCCGCTGCGGTGTACTGTTCTCTCTTCTCGCTCCCCGGTTGAAGCATCAAATGGCGCATGCGCTGCTCCGCGCTTTCAGCGCGCGCCAACAGAGATTCGAGATTTTTTTGAATCAGATCTAAGGAACGGAAGAAGCCATCGTTGGTGAGCTGGCTCGACTTGATGACTTCTTCCAAGCGGCGCAGGCTCTCACCTTTTTGGTCCTGGCTCGCGACTCGTCGCTTGCGCACGGCCCACCAGACGGGCAACAAAAATATTAGAGCTCCGGCTAACAATATGGTTTCAATCATAAAACCCTCCTATTTTTTCGTCGTTCGTTCACGCCTTTTTAAACTTTGATATCGAGACTTTTTCCCTTGTCTTGCGAATCCTGGACTTCGTCCCCCTGGTTTTGTTTCTTATCCGGCCGTTCCAGGTCGGAAGTGTTCACGCTTGCGGTGGGCTGTTTTTGCTTCCCTTGCTGGCGGTGCCCGGCTCCCTTTTCCCGCCCCCGTGCGGGTACGGGATCGGGAGAGATCGAAGGGGGAACAATCCGGCTAACGGAATCCGCCATGCATCACCACCGAACTCCGGCCCGCCCTACACCCGCACCGCTTTTTTCCCGCTGGGCGCCTTGCGCGCGTCAGCGGCGCGTTTTCCGGCAGACGGCGCCCTGGGCTTGACGCTCACGCCCAGCGCGTCGCGCAGCCGCCCCACCGCCTGGGCAAAAATTTGACAGATACGCCCTTCGCTCAGATCCAGGATTTCACCGATCTCGCGCAGCGTGAGCTCTTCATGGTAATAAAGCGTCACCACCAGCCGCTCGCGCTCCGGCAAGCCTTGCACCGCCGTCGCCAGTTTTTCCACCAGGTCTTTGCCTTCGACGAAGCTTAGCGGATCGAGCATGGAACCCTGCGTGTACTTTTCCTGGGCCCTTTCCCAGTCCGCTTCCGAGCCGATGGAAAGATCCTCGAGGCTAAGCAGTGCGGCATCGTTCACCTGCTGGTCAAGGTGATAATAAGTATCCAGCGGAATGGCCAGTTCCGCGGCGATCTCTTCGGCGCTGGGCTCGCGCACATGCTGCCCCGCGAGCTTGACGCGCGCCGCCTCGATCTTTCGCCCCCAGGAGCGCACCGACCGGCTCACCCAATCGAGGGAGCGCAGGCATTGCATGACCTCGCCCCGAATGCGGTAGCGGGCATAGATCTCAAACTCCACGCCCCGGTTGGGGTCGAAGCGCTCCAGGGCTTCGAGCAACCCCACAACTCCGGAGTGGATCAGGGATTCCAGATCGACCCCGGGCGGCAGGCGGCGATGAATCTTCTCCGCCACGAAGCGCACCAACGGAAGATATTGGGTGACCCTTTCCTCCGCGGCCCTGTTCGCCTTCTCTTGCTGCGGCGCGCCATTCGTCGAGCGTTTCGTTTTTTCGGCCTTCATCGGCCTCCCCTCTCGCCCGCCACCATGCGGCGAAGAAAAAATTGCAGGTTGCCTTTGACCGCCACGCCGCCGGCCGCCGTCTGCATCAAGCGCTCCGCCACCGCGACAAAAGCTTGCGCCGACGGCGCGTCGCCGGCGTCCTCGACCACCATCCGCGAGCGCGCCACCGCGCGGACCAACCTGGGATCGCGCGGGATCCAACCGAGATAGTCGAGGGCGACATTGAGAAAACACAACGCGGTCCGCGACAGCGCATCGAAGAGCCGCCGCGCTTCGGCTTCGCCGGATACACTGTTCGCCAGGATCCAGAAGCGTTTTTGCCGATGAGCCAAAGCCAGCACCTTGACCAGCGCATAAGCGTCGGTCATCGAAGCCGGCTCCGGCGTGACCACGACGACGATTTCTTGCGCCGCGGCGGTAAAATAGGTAACCGCGTCCGAGATGCCGCTGCCGGTATCCACCAGCGCGATATCCAACTCGTGGGTTATCGCGTCCAACTCCGTCAACAAGGCAGCCTTCTGATCGGAACTTAACGAAGTCATCTCTTGCACGCCGCTGGCGCCGGGGAGAAGCAAGATGCCGTGGCGATTGGTGACGATGATTTCATCGAGGGGCGCCGCGCCGGCAAAAAAGTCGGCCAAGGTATAGGTGGGCCTGACGCCTAGAAGGAGGTCAAGATTGGCCAGTCCGAGATCCGCGTCGATCACCATGACCCGCCGGTTCTTTAGCGCAAGCGCGGCGGCGAGATTGGCGGTAACATTGGTTTTGCCGACGCCTCCCTTGCCACTGGTGATGGCAAAGACGGGAGCCGGGCCGAGGACTTTTGCGGCGGCGGGCGCCGCCGGGAACGGTTTGCGGTTCGGTTCGGGCATCCATTCGAGATTGTCGAACGTTGCTGTGGTTTCAATCATTGCAGCCGCCTCCCGACAGCACTAGACTGGCAAAAAGTTCGGGCGTCGCGACCGCTAGATCCTCGGTGGGACTTTGCCCGAAGGTGATGTAGGAAAGCGGCACAGCGGCGTTCAATGCAGTGTTAATGATCGGTCCCAAATAGCGGCATTCGTCGAGTTTGGTAAACAGCAGCGAATGAAGCCCGATCGTTCGGTAACTGTTCACGCAGTCGAGAAGATCTGCGCCGTTGGTAACCGCGCTAAGCACCAGCGCGCAACGCAAGGCGCCGAGCCCATGGAGCGACTTAGCCAGTTGCTTGATGCTGTCGTTATCGCGCGGATTGGTTCCCGGAGTATCGATGAAAACCACGTCGCAATCGGATAGCCGCTCTAAGGCGATTTTCAACTCGCTGCGGTTCGCCGCCCGTTCGAATCGCACGCCGAGTATCCCAGCGAAGGTCATCAGCGTACCGGCAGAATTGAGCCGCTGTTCGTCCATGCTCACCCAACCGACACTGCCCTCGCGCCGACGGCTTTCAAAGAGCGTGAGCTTAATCAATGTCGATGTCTTGCCGACGCCGCTCGGGCCGATGAGCGCGAGGCGCTCACCACTCTGACGAATGTCGCCAGGCGGGGGAAATTGTCTAGCGATCGCTTGCTGCCAGCGCTCCTGTTCGTTGTTGCCCGGCGCATTTTCCAGCGCGTGAAGAAGTTTCGAGATATTTTCTGGGGTGACACCGTGGTTGACCAACGACTTGATGACTTTGTTTTGCCGGCCCAATCCTGGCGCAAGCCATCCGAGCATCGACTTCATGAGCGCCAACTCCTCGCGCAGTTCGTCCATTGGGGCAACTTGCGGCTTAGCGTGGCTTACGACCTCATCCCGGTCAGATTCGACGCTAATTTCTCCCTCAACCAAGGCGGAAATCTCGACACCGCCGCCGAGATCTTTATCGAGGGTTTTGGTTTCGGCAATCAAGGCGTCGGCGCCGAGGGAGTTGCGCACGGCCCGCAGCGCCTCGCTCATGTCCTTGCCCCAAAATCGCTTACGAATCATCGTTCCACCTGATGATGCCTAGGGATTGGATATTGACGCCGTCCGGGATCTCGTTGTGCGACAGCACCGCGACCTGCGGCATGTAATGGCCGATCAACTGGCGCAGGTGGCGGCGCACGCCGGCGCCGACGAGAAAGACCGGCAACAGTCCGCGCTTGGCAAAGTTTTCCACCGAGCCCTGCACCGCGGTCATGATCCGCTGCGCGCTTTGGGGCTCGAGGGTGACGCCTTCCTGGAGGCGCTCGCGCACCAGCCGCTCGATCTGCGGGTCGAAGGTCATCACTTGAATCAAGCCCTCCGGACCGCGGTGTAACGACGTGATGGTCCGCGCCAAGGCCTGGCACACCGACTCGGTGAGTTCGTCGGCGTCCTTGACGGTGGGCGCGTAGTCGGCCAGCGATTCGACGATGGTCAGGAGATCGCGAATCGGCACGTCTTCGCGCAGGAGATTCTGCAACACTTTTTGCACTCCGCCGAGAGTCAGATGATGCGGGATCAGCTCCTCCACCACCTTGGGGTGGTCCTTCGCCAACCCGTCGAGCAGACGCTGCACGTCCTGGCGCGTCAGCAGCTCGGGACCGTAGCGCTTGACCAGCTCGGAGATATGGGTGATCAGCACGGTTTCAGGATCGACGACGGTGTAGCCCATCATCTCGGCCCGCTCGCGGTCGGCCGCAGAGATCCACAGCGCGGGCAGGCCGAAGGCCGGTTCCGTCGTCGCTTCGCCGCGCAGCGCGCCGTCGGTTTGCGCCGCGCCGCCGGCGTTCATCGCCAGCATGCGGCCCGGCCGCAACTCGCCTCTGCCGGCCTCGACGCCCTTGATTAAAATGACGTACTGCTTGCTGGCCAGGCGCAGGTTGTCGCGGATGTGAATTTGCGGCACGAGAAAACCCTTGTCGTTTAGGAACTGGCGTCTGAGCGCGCGGATTCTTTCCACCACCGCGCCCTTCTCGCCGTCGACCAGTGGAATGATCTCGTAGCCGACTTCGAGCTCCAGGAGATCGACGGGCTGCGGCCGGGCCGGCTCGTCGTGCTTTTGCGGCTGTTTCGCCTCCGCCGCGGCTTCGATGGTTTGTTCCGTTTCTTGATTCGCCATGTAATAGGCGGCGCTACCCATGGCGGTGGCGGCGAGAAAAAACGGCACCGCCGGAAAACCGGGAACGAAAATAAACAGCGCGAGAATTCCCGCGACGACGCCAAGCGCCTTGGGATTGCAGAAAAGCTGATCGCGGATCTCCAGCCCCAACTCCCCGCCCGAGGCGGTGCGCGTCACCACCATGCCGGCGGCGGTGGAAACGATCAGCGCCGGGATCTGGCTCACCAGACCGTCGCCGACGCTGAGCAGGCTGTAGAGCTGGGCCGCATCGGCGACGTCCATGCCCTTTTGCATGACACCGACGAAGAAACCGCCCAGCAGGCTGACGGCGAGAATAATCAAACCGGCCACGGCATCGCCGCGGACGAATTTCGAGGCGCCGTCCATGGCGCCGTAAAAATCAGCTTCTTTCTGGATACGCTGGCGGCGCTGGCGCGCATCCGCCTCGTTGATCAGGCCGGCGTTCAAATCCGCGTCGATGGCCATCTGTTTTCCCGGCATGGCGTCGAGGGTGAAGCGGGCCGCCACCTCGGCGATGCGGGTGGCGCCTTTGGTGATGACGATAAAATTGATGAGGACCAGAATCATGAAGACGATGAAGCCGACGGCGTAGTTGCCGGCGACGACGAACTGTCCGAAGGCGGCGATCACATGGCCCGCGGCGGAAACGCCTTCCTCGCCGCGCAATAGAATCAGCCGCACCGAGGCGACGTTGAGCGCCAGGCGAAACAGCGTGACGAACAGCAGCACCGACGGGAAGGCGGAAAAATCGAGAGGCTCCTTGACGTAAAGCGACACGATCAGGATCGTCAGCGAGAGCGAAAGGCTTAGGACCAGCGAAAGGTCGAGAACGAAGGGTGGCACCGGCAGCACCATCATGACGATGACTCCGGTCACACCCAGCGCCGGGATCAACCCGATCAGAGGCGAGGCGGCTAAAGTTTTAGCTTGGGTTGCCATGGTTGTGCGTTAACCTCGGGGCGCGCTGAAGCCGGGGATTCCGCCGCGCTCGCCGCGGCGCAGTCGGTAGACGTAGGCGAGCACCTCGGCGACGGCGCGGTAAAGAGCCTCCGGGATCTCCCAGCCGACCTCCACTTGCCGGTATAGCAATTGCGCCAGCGGCTTGTTCTCCACGATCGGAATGCCCTTGGCGCGGGCGATCTCTCTGATTTTTTCCGCGATGTAACCGGCGCCTTTGCCGAGCACCCGAGGCGCGGCCATCCCGCCGGCGCGATAACCGAGCGCGATCGCCAGATGAGTCGGGTTGGTAATCACAACGTCCGCTTTGGCCACTTCCGCGGTCATGCGCCGGCGTGCCATTTTCTGTCTCAGGCTTTTCAGCCGCCCTTTGAGTTGCGGGTCGCCTTCCTGCTCGCGCATTTCCTCTTTGATCTCATGCCGGCTCATGCGCAGTTGCACTTCGGTGCGCCAGCGCTGATAGAAGTATTCCAACCCGGCCAGCGCCCCCATGGCGCCGACGATCCACGAAGTCAGCGCAACGCCGTCCCGGCTCCCATAGGAAACGATGTCCTCGCTGGTCATTCCGGTAAGCGAGCTCAAGGCGGCCATATCCGAATAGAGGTAAATGCCGCCAAAGATTCCGAGGACGGCGATGAAAATCAGCGCCTTGACAAGTTCGCCGGCGCCGTCGAGACTAAAGAGCCGGCTAAATCCCTTGACCGGATTGATGCGGCTCGGATCGAAGCGCAGCGGCTCCTCGGCCAAAACGAAACCGGTCTGCAGGAAACCCGCGCCCAAGCCCATGAGCATCACCGCGCCGAAGAACGGCAGCAGCACCGGCGCAAACAGCAGGCCCGCTTGCCCCGCGATCGTGAAGAGGTCCTCCCCGCTCATCGGTTTCATGCTCCCCGCGGCGTCAAAAAAACCTGCGATGCATCCGGCCAGCCGCGCCATCAATGGCTCGCCGCCATAACGCAGCGCCACCGCGAACATGAGCAACGTGACCGCCGGAATCAAGTTGCGCGACTTGGCGAACTGGCCGTGCTTGCGCGCCTCTTCGCGCCGCTTGGCGGTCGGTTCTTCGGTTCTTTCGAGATCGTCTTTTTTGCTTTCTTCGGCCATGGGTTGGTTTCGCTAACTTGGATTATTCCCAGTTGATTGCAACTTCGGTTTCTTTTTTTGGCGAACGTCTCGACGTGCGTAGCTCACAGTTCAAGGTTCCGCGTTCAAGGTTCAAGGTGGGGATGGGATGTTGAACATTGAACTTTGAACTTTGAACGTCTTGAACCATCGTTTCTTCATCCCACTCCACCCGGCACACCGATCATCAGCGGCAACCGCCGGGCGATAAACCAGACCACCGCCGGCAAGGACAAAATTAGCAAGAGCAGGCCGAAGCCAAACTGAAGCGGTTGCGCCACCATGAAGACGTTCATCTGCGGCAGGGCGCGGCTGACGACGCCCAAAATGATATTGCTCAAAAGCAAGCCGACGATCACCGGCGCGCTGACGCGCAGGCCGATAGTAAAAATTTCACCGCTGGATTGAATCAGCCCCTCCAACACCCGCACGGCGAACTTGTCCCCGGCCAACGGAAAGACGCGGTAGCTCGATGTCAGGGCCCGGACCAAGAGGTGGTGTCCGTCGATGGCAAAAAAAACCAGCCCCGCCACCAGCTCGAAAAAGGTGGAGAACAGCCCGCTGTGGCCGCCTTCATGGGGATCCACCAGTTGAATCAAGCCAAGGCCCGTTTTGATTTCGATCAGTTGTCCCGCTAGACGCATGCCGGAAAAAAACAATTGGGCGATCCATCCAAGGACCAAGCCCAGGATTATTTCTCCCCCCTGGGCGGCAAATAGCGACAGCAGCGAGATGCCATCCGTAAACCTAGCCACGGGCAACAGCGGATAGGTGGCGGCCGCCAGCAGCAAGGCCACCCATATCCGTACCAGCAGCGGAACCATCCGACTGCCCCAGAAGGGCGCGCTGACGATCAATCCCGCAGATCGGCCAAAGACCAGCATGAAGGTGACGACCTCCGGCCAATGAGTGCTGATCCATTGCGTCATATCGGTCATTTTGTTCGCCTCGTTGCGTCCCTTTCGTCTGCGGCTTCAGCCGATCACGGCCGGTAAATTCATGATCAGTTCGCGAGTAAAGCTCAAATAGGTCTGGAGCATCCAGGAGCCGAAAAGAACCAGCGCGAGGATCGTCGCCAACACCTTCGGCACAAAAACCAACGTAAAGTCGTTGATCTGCGTCGTCGCTTGAAAAATGCTGACGGCCACGCCGGCGACCAGACCGAAAAGGATGGCCGGGCCGGCCACGGTGCCGGCCACGATCAAGGCGTTGCGCAGGATATCGAGGAGGGCCTCCGGCGTCATGCAAAACTCCTGATCAGCGAGCCGACCAGCAGATTCCAGCCGTCCACCAGCACGAACAGGACGAGTTTGAACGGCAGCGAGACCAACACCGGCGGCAAAAACATCATGCCCATGGACATGAGGATGGCGGCGACCACGAGATCCAGGATAAGAAACGGAACGTAGATCAAGAACGCCATCTGAAAAGCGGTCTTGAGCTCCGAGATGACAAAGGCGGGAATTAAATGAGTGGCCGCGACCTCGGCGGCATCCGCGGCGCTCTGGCCCCCGTTGAACAGCGCCAAGTCGGCTTTGCGCGTCTGGCGGAAGAGAAATTCTCTAAGCGGGCCCCAGGCGCGCTCCAACGCCACCTGCGGCTCGATTTGCCGCTTGAAGTAGGGGCTCACCGCGTCGGCTTCGACGCGCTGCCACACCGGCGCCATGATATGAAAAGAGAGGAACAACGACAGGGCGATGATGATTTGATTGGAAGGCGCCTGCTGCGTTCCGAGAGCCTGGCGCAGGAACGACAGCACAATGACGATGCGCGTAAACGAGGTCAAGGTTACCAGGACCAACGGCGCTACCGAGAGCACCGTCAGGAGAATGAGGATCTCCATGACCGTGGCCGCCTCGGTGCCCTTCAACGTGCCGGTTAAAGCGTTGAGTGCCGCGGGGTTCATCGGGCCGGCAACTCCGTCAAAGGTGGGCGGTCGCGCTCGGTCGGTTTCGTCTTGGGGTCGTCTTTGTGCGCGCCGTCGGCATTTGGTTCGCGATTCTTGGTGAGCAACGTGATCCCCTGAGGGCTAATGCCGAGCAACAACGTTTCCTTGTTGAGGCGCACCAGCGCAAGCGAGGACTGGGCGGTCAAGGGCAGGCTGCCTAGGTGTTCGAGGGCGCCGCGGGTAGCGGAGCGACGGCTCAGCGCCTGCCATAGACTGCGCCAGAGTGCGCTCCAACTCGCGATGCCGGCGCCAACGAGCGCGGCGGGTCTGTTGATCGTCTGCAACATTGAAGACCTATTGAATGAGGAACTCTTTGAAATAAACGTTCAGCACCAGCGGTGTGCCGATGGCCGTGTTGATGCGCTTGAGCAGGTCGGCGCGCAGCTTGTTCTTGCCTTCGGGATCGACGAGATCCTCGGCCTTCCTTTCACTGAGATACATGATGACGGCGTGGCGAATCGGCCCGCTGTATTCCTTGATTTTTTGACTTTGTTCGAAAGTTACGTGATGACATTGGACCAGCGCCAGGAAATCTGAAGCGATGTGAGTTTGATCTTGGGAAAATCCTTCTCGCTGTTCCACAGCGTTGACCAAAGCTCTGGTTTGAAAATCTTGTAGAAA
>JAUYJC010000264.1 GCA_030688735.1 Deltaproteobacteria bacterium | reverse complement strand
TGAGACCGGACGACGAGACAAAAGTTCAAGACATCATGACCAAAAACCCGCATACGTTGGAGGCGGATAATGTGCTTGATCTGGCGGACGATTTGATGACCATGGAGCGCGTGCGCCATATTCCGATCCTCGAGCGCGGGAAAGTCGTCGGCATCGTGAGCCAGCGGGATCTTTTCTTTTCCGCGCTCGACCAACTCCTGGGAATCCGGCAAAAGGAGCAAAAGGATCTGATGAAAACGATCCGTGCCCGGGAAGTGATGAGCCATCCGGTGATCACGATCTCCGCCGGCGCCAGCGTCAAAGAAGCGGCGCGTTTGATGGGGGAGAATAAAATCGGCTGTTTGCCTGTCGTGAAAGACAAACAGTTCGTCGGGCTGGTGACGGAGACGGATATTCTTCGTTACGTGGCCGCGCGGTAGCAGGATACTGACCCGCCGGCAAGTTCAAAAGGTTCAAGCCGTTCAATACGTTCAAATTGTTTGCCTCGCATCTGAGAGCTTTTTGAGCAGCCTGACCAGGTTTTTCTATCAAATTCCCGGCTGAGGACCCCAGGCGTTAGCCTGGGGGTGAAAGCCTCCGAAGGCTGGGAGGGGTTTCTTCTGGTTTTGCGTTTCAAGTGCCACGGGCGTAAGCCCGTGGGTATCTACTTACCACGAAGCGCCCAGCACGGCTGAGCCGCAACCAAAGCAACAAGCGTTATTTCATCACCGAGGCGCTGAGTTCGCAAAGTTCGGAATATTCTTTAGTCAAAAACTCTTTACTCCACGCCCTCCGCGGTGAGATCTCTTTTGGGTCGACACAATAGCTGAGCGCTGGCAGCAGCGTTATCGCGGTTTGGCCCGTTGGCGAATTCGTTGCAAGGGCGTTGGCGCTTTCAAGTGAGCCGGCGCATCGAGTTCGACGGGTGCTTCGTGCGCGCTTTCACCGCCGCTATTCTCCTCTTCACTCTCTCGGAAAACCGCGCCCCGCTGCACCGGCCGGTCATCGACGAGCAAGGTAAAGAGATCGAAGCGGTTGTAGTGTCCGGTCAGATCATGGCTGATTTTTTCGTCGATGATGACCGCGGGGTCGATGTCGGCGTAAAGAATTTTCTCGCCGCCACGGTCCGGTCCGGCTAAATAATCTCCCGCCGGGCCGATGATCGAAGAAAAAGCTCCCGTGTCCGCGTGTTTACTTTTTTGCTCCGGCGTCGTGCACAGCAACTCGCGCATTTCGTCGCTGAAGACGCCGGTGGAGCTGATAACAAAGCAGCGGCCCTCGAAGGCGTAGTTGCGCGTGCGAATCTCGATGCCGTCCTGTTGCGGCCGGCCGGGGAAGGCCGGCCAACTGGCGACGTGGATGCGCTCGCCCTGGAGCAGCAGCGTCATGCGGTAGAAGCTGTTGGTGTTTTCGCCGCAGATGAGGCCGCTCACGGGCCCGTTGTCGGTGGGGAAGACTTTTAACGTGCTGGCGTCGCCGCCGGTGTGGACCAACCGCTCGGTCCAGGTGGGAACGAGCTTTCGGTGCTTGCCGAGAATGCGCCCGTCCGGGCCGATGAAGAGTTGGGTATTGTAAAGCGTGCCCATGCTGCCGAAATCGCGCTCGTTGAGCCCCATCACCACAGTCGCCGCGGCATCCTTGGCCGCCCGGCAAAGAGCGTCGGTCACGCTGCCGGGAATCTCCACCGAGTTCTTAAATAGCTCCGCGATAAGACCTTTGCATTCCCGGGCGAGGCGGTAGTCGAACCAATGGGGAAAGCCGGGGATAAAGCATTCGGGAAAACCGATGACCTTGGCGCCTTCTTCGCCGGCGGCGCGAATCAGCCGGCAGGCCTTCTCGGTGGTTTTTTCGCGGTCCAAAAAAACCGGTGCCGCCTGGACCGCCGCGACTTTAAACTTTGGATAAATGTCCCCCATATGTAAGACCTCACTCAAGAGAGATTCTAGCGGGCTTCTAAAAACCCCCGTTCATCCTTCGACGCACTCAGGACGAACGGGGGAACGGTTGAAATCATCGGAGAATTTCCGTTCGTGCTGAGCCTGTCGAAGCACGAGAACCAGTTTTTCAGCACCCCGTTAGCGCATTTCTATCTCCAAACAATGATACGTACGCCTATGCCTTCCTCACGCGCACCGGCGCGCAGGCGTCGATGTGACCGGACATGGCGTCGATCCAGCCCATCTTGTGCGGCAAGAGGGCATTGTAGTGAACGCCCTTGCCCCGGCACAGCGGCTCGCCGCGGCTCCAACGGCCGAAGCAGGCTCCAACTCCCAGAACCTCAGGATGAATCCCCTGGGTGAGCTTGACTTTACCCTCGAAAGTTTCCCCCTCGCAACTCTCCACGATGATCTTGTCGCCGTCGGCGATGCCTCTTTGCCGACCGCTCTCGGCGTTCATGATTAAATTGTAGCCCCAGGGATGGCGCGCCGTCAGTTCCTCGAGCCAGGGATTTCCCTGGGAGGTGGAAAAGGAATGAAAACCAAATTTGAAGTTCACCGCCGTGAGGTCGTATCCCCGCTCCTTTTGCGCGGTCGCCGGACAGGGTTTCCAAAACGGCATCGCCTGATATCCGGAAAGATCCCAATCCAATCCCGCCTCCTTGAGCAGCGCTTCAACCTTGGGAAGGACTTCCAGCATGTGCTCAAAGTAAATCGGCAGCCGCGGCAGCTTAAGCACGCCGCGCGGGTATCGCTCGCCGAGCTCGCGCCGCCAGGTCACCAGGCCATGTTCGGTCAGCCAGTCCAGGCCGCGCTCCTCGCCGAAGCTCGATTTCGCGCTGCGGTCGAGGATCTCTTTCCAGCGGTAGCTTTTCTCCTCGTCCAGGCGATAAGAGTCTTTGAGGCGGAGCTTGGTGTTCAATTCTGCCGTCATCTTTTTTCCGAGCCCCAACCTCTCGGCCAACTCCATGAAGACGTCGGCCACATGCTCGACATGGGGAAGCGAACTCACGCCGGGCTGGCGCAGTGTAAAGTACCAACGATCACCGGTGACCCAGCCGCGCAGACTGTTGACGGGAAAATCATAGCGCTCCAGCGCGTGCTGTGTTGGCAAGACGATGTCCGCCAACTCGACGGTCTCGTCCACCACATGAGCGAAGGAGACCATGAAGGGAATCTTGCTCAGCGCCTGAGCGAGGACTTTGGGATTGGCCGCTACCATCAAGGCGTTGGAGGAAAAATGAACCACCGCCTCCGCCTTGTAAGGCAGCAGGTTGGCATAGTCCGTCAGCCCCAGTGCCAAGAGCGGCCGCGGGCTTCTTCCCACGGGCAGAAGATCGCCGAGATCGAGCGTGCGCGGCGCCGTCGGCGTACGCGCTGGGTAGGGGCGGCGATTGCCCAACTCGGCTCCCGAAGTGATGATCCCTTCAGGCCCCTCGCCGACGCGGAATTTGCCGTGCGGCCCGACGATATTGGTGCTTAAGTTACCGCCGGGAACATCGACGGCGCCCACCATGACGTTGAGAAGCTGCACGGCGGTGCCGGTCCAGACTCCGTACATATGCGCGGCCAAGCCGCGACAGTCGGGAAAAGCGCACACCGGCCTGAGCGGCATCTCTCGTCCCTCGATGACAGTGGTGCTGCCGATGGCGGCCGCCGCGCCGAATTCGCGCGCCAATCTGCGGATCGCCGGCGCAGGCACGTCGGTAATACGCGCCGTTTCCTCGGGCGAATATTGGCGCAGATGGTTTTTCAGCACTTGAAACGCCGGTTGGGCTGCGATGCCGTCAACCAGGTAGTCGCCGAGCAGCGCCGGCTTGTTGGACGCCGCGTCGTAAGCGCAGGCGATCCGTCGCTCTTCGTCCCAGATCAAAGGTTTTCCCGTTCCCGCCTCTCGCAGATAACGGCCATCGCCGTTTAGCAGGTAAGCGCCGTTCGTTTGAACTCGCACAAACGCTTCGTCGTATATGCCCAAGTCGTTGAGCAGGACGTTGAGCATCGCGAGCGCGAGGGCGCGGTCCGTGCCGGGCCGGATCGGAAACCACTCATCGGCCTTGGAAGCGATGGGCGTGCAGATCGGATCAAAGACCACCAACTTCATGCCGCGCTCGCGCGCATCCGCCATCGCCTTGGCGCACTTGATCGTGTCGTGGCCGACCATCGTTCCCTTCTGCGAGCCGAAAAGGATGAGATAGCGGCAGAGCGTGAAATCGGGCTCCGTGTGCATCGACCCGGTGTTCAGATAATTGGACCAGGTCTTGGCGCCGAAGGGGGTGCCGGTGCCGGCGTTGGGCGTGCCGAAGCACTGGCCGAAAGCGCCCACGGCGGTTGTAACGGATTCCGGATCTCCGGTGCCGCCCAGAACGATCAACTTGCGCGGATCGTCTTCCATGACGCGGCGGAGTCGCTGGACGATGATTTGCCAGGCTTCTTCGGGAGCGATGGGCTCCCACTTGGGATCGATGCCGATGCCCTTCTCCGGATTGGTTCGCCGCAGCGGCGTGAGCACGCGATGGGGATTGTAGAGTCCCATCAGCGCGGAAATTCCCTTGGCGCAGATCCGGCCGTAGCTGTGGGGGTTGTCGGGATTGCCTTCGATGCCCACCACCACGCCGTTTTCCACTTTGATAATGATGCCGCAGGTATTGACGCACATCTGGCAGACGCTGGGAATTCTTTGCGTCTTGCTGGGGCTAAGAAGGGGGACAGTCCCCCTGCCGGAAAGGGGACTGTCCCCTTCGGGTTGTCGCGGCGCAGGAGAAAAAAGCCCAAGAGATTTTAGCGCGCTTGCCAAGCTCATTGTTCAACTGCCGCCATTATGCTCGACCAAGGTTTTTCTACTCACCACGAAACGCCCAGTGCGGCACAGCCGCAACGGAATCAGAGTATCTCACGCAAAGGCGCAAAGACGCCAAGAAAAACTCAATTGTCATTTCGACCGAAGGGAGAAATCTTCTGCTCAGATCCCTCGCATTCGCTCGGGATGACGGACCGTGGCCCGTCACCTTTGCGAGCTTGGCGTCCCTTCGGCTAAGCTCAGGACATGCTTGGCGGGAGAACATCCGAATCATCTATCTTCCACAAGGCGCACTATGTTTCCCCGCGTCGGCGCAATAATTGGTGGATCCTCTCGCCGGTCATGGGAAGCTGAGTCACTCGGATGCCGATGGCGTTGCTCACCGCGTTGGCCATGGTCGCGCCCACCGGGTCCAAAGATCCCTCCGAAAAACCTTTCGCCCCGAACGGTCCGGTCGGTTCCGGGTCTTCGATGACATCGACGATCAGTTCGCGCGGAACGTCGCAGAAGGTGGGAATCAGATAGGTGCCGAAGGAAGAGTTGGCGACGCCGCGGTCGATTTTGACCTCTTCGCTCATCGCGAAGCCCATGCCCATCATCATCCCGCCTTGCATCTGTCCCTCGACGACCATCGGGTTGAGCATTTTACCGACATCGCCCATGGCGAGATATTTCAGCGCCTCTACTTTTCCCGTTCCCTCGTCCACCTCGACCAGCGCGACGTGAACGTTGAAGTTGTAAGTTCCGGCGGGATTTCCCTGTCCGGTCTCCGGGTCGGGCGGCGTGGTCGCGGGCAGATTCTCGGCCACTTCGGTGATGATGTGCATGATGTGTTTGCCGAAGAGCGCCGCGAGGCTTAACCCCTGCTCGCGATAGGCCACCGCCCCGTTTCTTATTTTCACTTCGTCCGCAGCGCAGCCGAACTCGCGCGCCGCGAGGTCGTGAACGCGCGCCTTTACCTTGGCGGCGGCGAAACGCACGGCATTGCCCGAAAGATAAGTGACTCGGCTTGCGGATGTGGACTCGCAATCGGGCGAAATCGCGGTGTCGTTCGTAATGACCCGAATGCGGTCCACATCCAACCCCAGCTCCTCCGCCGCGACTTGCGCCATCATGGTGTCGGATCCTTGGCCCAAGTCCACATGTCCGCACGCCACGGTGGCACTGCCGTCGGGATGAAGGCTGACTATCGCCGTGCTCCGCGATGCCCTGCGAATGCTGCCGATGCCCCGGCTGCTGCAGCCGATACCGATGCCGCGCTTTCGCCCCGGCGGCGCTTCGTTCAACAGCGGCCGCATCGATTCCACCGAAGCCTTGGCCCGCGTGAGCATCTCTTTTACCGGGATGCTCGCCGGCATGATCTGCCCAGTGGCGTTGGGCAGCGTGGTGTCGAGGGCGTTGCGCATTCTCAGCTCCAGCGGATCGAGGCCAAGCTTGCCCGCCAGCTCGTCGATCAACGCCTCCAGGGCGAAAGTCACCTGAGGCACGCCGTAGCCGCGCATGGCGCCGCAAGGAACGGTATTGGTATAAACCGCGTAAGCGTCGGTTTTGATGTTGGGAATATAATAAACGCCGGAAACATGGGTGCCGGACTTAGTGATGACCGCCCGCCCCTGAAACAGATAGGCGCCGGTGTTACCGACGAGACGCGCGTCGATGGCCGAGAGTTTGCCCTCCGCGGTGGCGCCGAGCTTCATGTCGATGACATAGGGATGCGCCTTGTAGCTGGCGATCAGCGACTCGTCGCGATGGTAATGGACTTTGGCGGGCCGCCCGGTTTTCCAAGCGACCAGCGCGGCGTAGCACTGCGCATGCGGATTGAGCTTGCCGCCGAAGCCGCCGCCGGTGACCATCTGGCGCACACGCACGCGGCTTTGCGGCAGTCCCAGCATCCGCGATACTTCCTCGCGGTCGAGATGGGCGTATTGAGTGGAGGACCAGACGCCGACCTCTCCCTGGGCATCGACGGCGGCCACCGCGACCTCCGGTTCGATGTAGGCATGCTCGACTCGCGGCGTGATGAAGCGCCCCTCGACAACCGCCGCCGCCTCGCGGAACCCCGCTTCGATGTCGCCGCGACGGATTTTCACGTGAGTGCCGACGTTGCCGCCCTCGTGCACCACCTGCGCGCCGGGCTCCAGCGCTTTGAGCGGATCGAGTAAGGCGGGAAGTTCTTCGTAATCGACTTCGATCCGCTCTAGCGCCGTTTCGGCGGCCTGCTCGGTTTCGCCCGCCACCAAAGCCACGGCATCGCCGGCGTAGTGCACCAGGTCGGCGCACAAAATCTGCTGGTCCTTGATGATCGGCCCGATGGAATTCTCCCCTGGAATATCTTTGGCCGTGAGCACGGCGACGATGCCCGGCTGCTTCTTCGCGGCCGAGGTTTTGATGCCGCGAATGCGCGCGTGGGGATGGGGGCTGCGCAGCACTTTGACAAAGAGCATGCGTGGCAGAGAAAGATCGTCGGCGTAGACTGCCTGGCCCAGTACTTTGCCCCGGGAATCCGTGCGCGGCATCGGCTTGCCGACCACCTGATAGGCTACACTCATGTCTTATCTGCCTCCGCGCAGGACTTTAGCCGCCGCGCCGACCGCTTTGACGATGTTGACATAGCCGGTGCAGCGGCAGAGATTCCCGGCCAGCCCCAACCGTATCTCTTCTTCGCTCGGGTTGGGATTTTCGTCGAGCAGCGCCTTCGCGCCCAGGATCATGCCGGGCGTGCAGAAGCCGCACTGAACGGTGCCGTTGTCGATAAAAATCTGCTGCAAGGGGTGCAGTTCGCCGTTGTCGCTCAATCCCTCGATGGTCGTTACGCTGCCGCCCTGCACTTCCACCGCCAGCACCAGGCAGGAATTCACCGCTTTGCCGTCCACGAGCACGGTGCAGGCGCCGCAGTCGCCGGTGTCGCAGCCTTCCTTGGTGCCGGTGAGCCCGAGTTGGTAGCGCAAAAATTCCGCCAGCGTCTGGTTCGGCGCCACCGCCGCCTCGACCTTTTGGCCGTTGATGACAACGCGGATTTTTCGGGGTCGGCTCATGCTCTTCGATCCAAAAGAGATCTCACCGCGGAGGCGCGGAGGACGCGGAGGGGAAAAAATAATAAAAAACTTACTCTGCGTACTCTGTGTCTCTGCGGTGAAAGTCTCCTTTCTTATTAGTTGCAGTTACGTCGCGCCAGGATTATCCCGAGCGATCTGTTCGAGGGCGCGCTTCACTAAGACATAAACCATCTCGCGCCGGTAGTCGGCCGAGCCGCGGATGTCGGAAATGGGCTGGGCGTCTTTGTCCGCGGCGATCCGCGCGGCCTCGTCGACGAGCTTGGGTTCCAGCGGCTGGCCTTTGAGCCGCTCCTCGGCGATCCGCGCGCGAATCGGCGTGGGCGCCACCGCGCCAAGCGCGATGCGCAGCTCTTTCCAAGCTCCCGTCTCGCCGTCGGGCACGCCGTAAACGGCGGCGCTGACGATGCAAATGTCTTCCGGCGCGTTGCGCGGGCCGAGCTTATAAAAGATACCGCGTCCCCCTGGGGAGGCCGGAACCCGCACCTCGACGAGCAGTTCGCCTTCGATTACGGTTTTTTTCGGGCCGATAAAAAAATTGTCCAGGGGAACCCAACGTTCCTTCGCTTTGCCGACCAGCTTCACAGAGGCGCCGAGCGCGAGCAGAGGCGGCGCGCTGTCGGACGCCGGAGAGCCGTTCGATAAGTTACCGCCGATGGTGGCGCGATTGCCGATCTGCATCGAGCCTAGGAGCTTCAGCGACTGGCAAAGAACCGGAACGCGCTCTCGTACCAAAGGCGATGCGGCGACGGCTCGGGTGGTTACGGTTGCGCCCAAACAGAGCGTCCCGTTGTCCGCGCGGATACCCGCTAGTTCGGGAACGGCCTTGATGTCGAGGAGGGCAGGATGGGTGCCCCTGCGCTCCTTCATCGCCACCAGGAGATCCGTCCCGCCGGCCAGGACGCAAAGATTACCATCCAGCCGCTCCATGGCGGTCAACGTTTCGGCGAGGGTGGTCGGACGGTAATAGTCGAAGAACGGAAGTCTGCCGAGCATCGGCGACTTGGTGCCGCAAAACATGTACCAGGACGGCCGGCGAAAAAACGCCGAAAAACAAGCCAACAGACGCGTTATTCTGTTGTGCGATCACAGGAATTAGGAAATCGGCTGATTTCTTTCCCACGCGGAACAATCGTGGTCCGACTTTTATCCGATCCCCGCCCTTAGCATAGAAGGCCTATCTTGATATGATCACCCAGTTCGCTAAACGGTTGGGTTTTCGACTTTAGGGTCGCAGAACTAGGGCAAAAAGATTTCACAAGGGGGTACGCAAGCCATGGACGAGGGTTTTAAGGTGCGAGCGGAAGTTGTCAAGGTGCGCCGTCACTGTCCGCTGGAACATAAGGTGGGCGACGCCTGGGAGATAGGGGAGACCACACCGGCAGGGCTTTGCATCTACGCGTTTCTCGCCTTCGCGCCGGCCTGGAGCGCGCTGCACACCGGCGGACGTTTTTCCTGGGAGGAAGACCCCGACGCGACGCAGTTTGCTTGCCCCGATCACGGCGAAGTCGTGTTTGAGCTGCGTCGTATGCAGGAGCCCGCGCAGGAGGTCGTTGACGCCCAGGGGGAAAAGCCCAAGAGCGATTGAGGCGGATTGGGGCGAGTTTGCCGTAGCGGAAGGCCAGATTTTGGTGCGCTACCTTCAGATCAGAAGTCCTTTGCGGCCGCGTATAAAGCCTTAGGCCAGTCTCGACTCAATCTTAGATATTGGAAATCCAGCCATAGTTTTCCCGCGCGTGCGATTGACAAGCTTCCGCCAGCCACGTCGGTTCGTGATTGATCGCGGGGTTTTCACGACCTAAGCCGCTCGCGACTGCCATTCTCGCGATACCGGCAGTCTAGATGCCGGGGTGAATGTTCTGAGTTTCCCGAAGGGAAGCGCCCAAGGCCACGGTGCACACATTCCTGGCAAGCCCTTTACAGGTCGAATGAAGGTTCTATGAGCAACCGAAGTGGCACTCCATTTGCTGACTAAATACCAATAAACATTTT
>JAUYJC010000261.1 GCA_030688735.1 Deltaproteobacteria bacterium | reverse complement strand
GACGCAGTTCAAATCGAGACCAAAAAAACTCATGAGTTATTTATTGCAAATCAACCAATTATCAATTTCGGTCTGGTCAATACCCGGACATGAGTGATTGAACATGATTCGCAGCAGCAAAGATTTTTGGACCGGACTGATCTATATCTTCTTCGGCGTCAGCGCGATTATTGTCGCCCGCGACTATAGCATGGGCACGGGGGGCAAGATGGGGCCCGCCTATTTTCCGACCGTTCTCGGCGGCCTGCTCGCGGTTGTCGGTACTATTGCCGTGATCCGATCTTTCATCGTACCCGGAACCCCGATCGGTGCGTTCGCATTCAAAGGGCTGATACTCGTCAGCGTTTCGACTCTCGTGTTCGGCGTTGTCGTGCGCGGCGCGGGACTGGTGGTCGCTTTGCCCTTACTTGTTATCATCAGCGCGATTGCGAGCAGCCGTTTTCGGTGGCGCCAGACGCTGATTATGGTGGCGGGGCTTACGATCTTTTGTGTTCTGGTGTTCCTCAAAGGTTTGGGTATTCCCCTGCCGGTCGTCGGTCCGTGGCTTGGCGGATGAGGTAAACGGGGTAGACAACCATGGAATTACTCGGCCACCTATTCTTGGGGCTGCAAACCGCCGCTACTCCAGTCAACTTGTTCTACTGCTTCATCGGTGTTTTTCTCGGCACTGCGATCGGTGTTTTGCCTGGCCTGGGTCCGACGGCAACCATCGCGATGCTCTTGCCGGTCACCTTCGTCCTGCCGCCGGTGACCGCCCTGATCATGCTTGCGGGCATTTATTACGGCTCCCAGTACGGTGGCTCGACGACCTCGATTCTCGTCAATCTTCCCGGAGAGGCTGCGTCTGTCGTGACGACTCTGGACGGCCATCAAATGGCGAAGCAAGGAAGGGCTGGCGCAGCGCTTGCGGCTTCGGCCATCGGCTCGTTCTTTGCCGGGACTGTCGCGACATTTCTAATCGCCGGATTCGGTCCGCCGCTTGCCGCGGTGGCGCTCAAGTTCGGACCGGCGGAATTTTTCTCGCTGATGGTCCTCGGTCTGGTGGCCTCCGTGGTGCTAGCGCAGGGTTCGCTCCTCCATGCCGTCGGCATGGTTGTCCTCGGCCTGCTTCTTGGGCTCATCGGCACCGACGTGAATTCCGGCACGCAGCGTTTTACCTTCGGGTTTTATGAACTCGCCGACGGCATTGGCTTCGTGACGGTCGCGATGGGAATGTTCGGTCTAGGGGAGATCATTCGCAATTTGGAAAACGAAGCAGAGCGCTCGGTGTTGGTCGCCAAGGTCACCGGGCTCTGGCCCACTCGCGAGGACTTCAAGCGCATGATCGCGCCGATATTGCGTGGCACCATCATCGGCTCGGCGTTGGGCATTCTTCCCGGCAGCGGTTCGATCCTGGGTTCCTTTGCTGCCTACTCCATCGAAAAGAAGGTGTCGAAGAATCGTGCGGAATTCGGCAAGGGGGCGATCGAGGGCGTCGCGGCGCCGGAGTCGGCCAACAACGCCGGCGCGCAAACTTCTTTTATTCCGTTGCTCACCCTGGGGATTCCATCCAATCCGGTCAGCGCGCTGATGGTCGGAGCGATGATCATCCACGGTATTCAACCCGGTCCTTCGGTCATCAACGAACAACCTTCTTTGTTTTGGGGCATGATTGTGTCGATGTGGATCGGCAATTTTTTTCTGGTCGTGCTCAATTATCCGCTGATCGGCATGTGGGTGCGGATGATCATGATACCGTACCAATATTTGTACCCGGGAATTCTAGTTTTTTGCGCCATCGGCGTCTTCAGCCTCAAAAATACCGAATTCGACATTTACTTCATGGCGCTCTTCGGCGTGATCGGTTATGTCTTTTCCAAGCTCGGCTGCGAGCCGGCGCCGATGCTGCTGGCGTTTATCTTGGGTCCTTTGATGGAAGAGTATCTGCGCCGCGCCATGCTGCTCTCGCGCGGCGATCCTTGGGTTTTCGTCCAGCGGCCCATCAGCGCGACATTGCTCGCGCTGGCGGCGCTGGCGCTGTGCTCGGTATTGATCCCGGCGTTCAGCAAAACGCGCGAGGAGGCCTTTGTCGAAGGAACGGGATAGAACCAAGAAGTTTCAAACCGATTCACCGTCCGGGCTTTCTCTTCGAGACCGGAAGACTGAGAGTGTGTGAAAAAAATGACTCGCCCTTCGACTAAGCTCAGGGCGAACGGAAATTACATTGATAACATCGACCATTTTCCGTTCGTGCTGAGGCTCTCGAAGCATGAACGGATTTTTTCACACACTCTGAGTGCTTGATTTAATCTGGAGTGCTCCATGCCTCGAACTCGACCTGTTCAAATTTGCCTTTTACTGTTACTGGTGATTTTTTGCGAGGCAGCCCACGCGCAAAGCCTGCCCAAGATCCGCGCCGCCTACACATCGATCGCCATTCAAATGGACCCGATCTATATCATGAAAGAACTGAACTTGGCGCGGAAGCAGGGTCTCGATACTGAACTGCTTTACGTGCCGGTGAGCTCCAGGGCGATCCAGGCCGCGCTGGCGGGCGAGATCCAGTTCTTGACCAGCGGCGGGGTCGCCAACGTCAACGCCAACATGGCGGGCGCCGACTTCGTCGGTTTGACCGCGACGTTGAATACGTTTGTCTTCAAGATCATCTCGCGCCCCGAGATCAAAGAGCCCTCGGCGCTCAAAGGCAAGAAAGTCGGCATTTCCCGTCTCGGCGGCGTGAGCGATGCGGCGATCCGTTTCGCGCTGGACCTTTGGGGACTGGTGCCGGACAAAGACGTGGCGATCATCCAGGTGGGCGGCGAGATCGAAGAACTGATGGCGCTGCAGAACAAGGCGGTGGACGCCGCCGTGTTATCCGAACCGATCGCTTCGGTCGCTCTCAAATCGGGCTCTTTTCTGCTCTACGATTTGAGCCGGCTCGACGTGCAATACACGATGCACGGCTTCGGCACGAAAAAGAGCTATATCCGCGACAACCGCGATGTCGTGATCCGGTTCATGAAAGCCTATCTCGAAGGAATCTATGTTTTTAAGACCAACAAAGAGCTGGCGCTGAACGTGCTGAAAAAATACACCCGCGTCGACGACGTGTCGCTGATGCAGACCGCCTACCAGGAAATGTCCCAGCGGCTGATTCGCAGCGTTCCGCACCCGAGCCCGGAGGGAATTCAGACCATCCTGGATCAGCTCAGCAAAGGCCGCCCGGAGATCAAGAAATTCAAACCCAGCGACTTGATCGATCTGAGTATCTTGAAGGAGATCGAGGACAGCGGCTTTGTGAAGCGTCTGTACGGGCAATAGGAATAAGGAACCGCCGGCAAAATTCCCCCTCCTTTAAACTCTATCTTTCATCTCCAATAACTTACGAGCTCAATAGGTAAACATGAGCTAGTCTGAAACGAAACTATTTGCCAGGGGGCCGGACTGGACTACAACGGCCGGCCGATCCGATGGTTGCAATTTCCTTCCCTACTGCGCTTGTGCTAGGTTAGCCAGCATCGATTACTGGATAAGGAGCCATTATGTTCGACAGTTCAAAAATTCAGCCCCATATCCCTTTTACCGATCTGCGCGAGTGGATGCGCGAAGCGGAGAAGCTCGATGAACTGAAAACCGTTCTCGGCGCGTCCTGGCAAGAAGACATCGGTTTGGCTTCGGACGTGATCGTGCCGGCCGATGACGGGCCGGCGGTGATTTTCGATGAAGTGCCGGGCTGCCGGAAGGGTTTTCGCGTCCTCGTCAATGTATTTGCCGGCAAGCGGCGCGCCATGACGCTCGGTTTTCCTCAGGGCCTCACCAAGCAGGATCTCAGCCAGGCCTATTTCCATCACTACCAGCAGAAGCAACATCATCTTCCCTCGGTGATCGTCGATGACGGGCCGGTTTTCGAAAACACTTTGACCGGCGAACAAATTAATGTCGAGCTGTTTCCGGCGCCGGTCTGGCATGTCAACGACGGCGGGCGTTACCTTGGCACCGGCTGCTATTCCGTGACCATGGACCCGGACGAGAAATGGATCAACGCCGGCTGCTACCGCGCGATGGTCCAGGACCGCAAGAGCGTGAGCCTGCTGATGGTGCCTGGGAAGCATGGCCACATGCACCGGCAGAAATATTTCACTCGCGGGCAGAAGATGCCCCTGGCGCTGGTCGTCGGCGGCGACCCGCTGTTTTTTTTCATGGCGGGGACCGAACATCCCTACGGCGTTTGCGAATTCGACATCGTCGGCGGCATGCGCGGGAAGCCGGTGGAATTGGTTCGCGGCAAAGTGACCGGCCTGCCCTTTCCGGCCAACGCCGAGATCGTCCTCGAAGGATTCCTGAACAACGATAACCGCAAGAACGAAGGGCCCTTCGGCGAGTGGACCGGCTATTATGCCTCGGCCGAGAGCGCCCAGCCGGTCCTCGAAATCGCGGCGATCTATCACCGCAACGATCCGATCATCCTCGGCGTGCCGCCCATCGGCGGCGGCTCCGACGAGATGGCGCGCTATCGGGCGATCATGCGCTCGGCGATGATCAAGTATGAACTGCAGCAGGCCGGCATTCCCGATGTCACCCAGGTCTGGTGCCATGAGATCGGCGCCTCGCGCATGCTCCACGGCCTCGCCATCAAGCAGCGCTACGCCGGGCATGCCAAGCAAGCGGGCGTGATGGCGGCGAGCTGCGGCGCTTCCGTGTACGGCTGCAAGATGGTCATTGTCGTCGACGACGACATCGACGTGTCGAACTTCGATCAGCTCATGTGGGCGATGGCGACGCGCTGCGATCCCGACACCTCAATCGACATTTTGCGGCGCATGCGCACCAGCCCGGCCGATCCGCGTTTGACTCCGGAGCAGCGCAAGGTCCACGATCTCACCAACTCCCGCATGGTCGTCGATGCCACCCGTCCCTACGATTGGAAAGACAAGTTCCCCCGCGTCAACGCGCCCAGTCCGGAAGTCACGCGCAAGGCGAGGGAGAAGTTCGGGTACCTGCTTAAGTAGCGCGCGCTCGGCACGCGCGTTTCGGGTCTCGCGTTCCGATTCTGGAGTCTCGGGTTGACGCAAAACGCTCCGGTTGTCGGCACGCTTGTTCTTCGACCATGGCAATTTTTCAAATGCGCTACCGCTATCTCGGCAAACAGAAGCTAAAGGTCTCAGCGGTCGGCTACGGCTGTCCGACGTTTCAGGGCAAGCTTAGCGGCGCGGATGAGAAAGAGTACATCGATGTCGTTCGTCGCGCCGTCGCTCCGGGCGTAAATTTCATCGATACCGCGGACCACAACAACGGCAACAACGAAGAGCTTTTGGCGCGGGCGCTCAAGGGTATACGGAGTTCAGTCGTGTTGACGAGCAAGTTCGGCAACATGCGTGGACAGCCCTGGGCGGAGGGCCGCGACGTCGATGGGCGGCCGGAATATGTTCCGGTTGCCTGCGACGCGTCGCTGCGACGGCTGCAGACGGATTATATCGATCTCTATTATCTCCACCGGGTCGACCCGCGAGTCCCCATCGAAGATACGGTCGGCGCAATGGTGCGCCTCGTCGAGCAAGGAAAGATTCGTGCCATCGGGTTGAGCGAAGCCGGGCCGGGGACCATTCGTCGAGCCAACGCCGTTCATCCAATTACCGCGGTGCAGAGCGAGTATTCTCTTTGGACGCGGGATTATGAAGCCGATACGATTCCCGCCACCCGCGAGTCGGGCATCGGCTTCGTTTCCTATTATGCGCTTGGGCGCGGGTTTTTCGCCGGCGCCTTGAGGGGGTCGTCGAATCTTGGCCCGAACGACGGGCGGCGCAAATCTCCCCGCTTTTATCCGGAAAATCTCGAACGCAATGCTCGGCTGCTAAACGAACTACATAACATTGCGGGCGCGAAGGGATGCACGCTGGCTCAGTTATCTCTCGCCTGGATTCTGCATCAAGATGAAAATTTTGTTCCGATTCCCGGAACGCGCAAGATCGCCCATCTGGAAGAAAACCTCGGCGCCGCCGAAATCGTGTTGACACCCAATGAGCTGGCGGAAATCGACAAGCTGTTTCCGCGGCAAGGCGCGGCGGCCGGCGCCCGCTATGAATACGATCGCTCGGGCGAACTTAACATCTGACGCGCCACGCAATCTCCCTTTGACGCCCGGCGAGGTCCTTTGCGTTGCGCGGTCGTTTGCCGTAACAATAGTTCTCGAAACTTCCGTCGTCGCCAACTCACGTGCAAAGCATCTGGACCTACCGCACCCTGCGATCCCTGCGCCATCGTAATTTCCGTCTGCTCCTGGAAGGCGCATTGATCTCGAGCTCGGGAGACTTCATGCAGAACGTCGCCCAGAGCTGGCTCGTGTGGGAACTGACGCGATCGCCGATGGCCATCGGCATCGTGGCTTTCTTCGATAGCATACCGCGATTGTTGGTCGGCGCGCTGGGGGGCGCGATCGCGGACCGCTTTGACCGGCGGCGGGTGCTGATGATCACGCAAACGCTGGCGATGATTCAGGCGATTATCCTCTGGCTGGCGGTGTGGTATCAGGTGATCGCTTTTTGGCACATCGTCGTCTTGTCTTTTTTCCTGGGGGTCGTCAACACGATCAATCAGACCGCGCGCCAGTCCCTGGTCAACAGTTTGGTGCCGCGGGAGGATCTGCTCAACGCCATCGGCCTGCAATCGTCGGTATTCAATTTCTCGAAGATTCTCGGGCCGACCACCGGCGGCATTATCATCGCGTACATCGGGATCGCCGACTGCTTTCTGGTCAACGCGCTGAGCTTTCTCGCGCTTATCGTCAACCTGCAAATGATGGAATTGCCGCCCTGGGAGCGGAAAAAGGATCGACAAAGCATCGGGGCGGACATCAAGGAAGGCTTTCTCTATGTTCGGGGAAGCCGACGCATCTTTCACATCATCGCTATTTCCTACGTCATGGCGATGTTCGGCGCGCCGTACAATCGGTTTGTGCCGATCTTTGCGACCAACATTTTGCACGTCGGTCCAACCGGATTCGGCCTCCTCATGTCCGCGCCGGGGTTCGGCGCGACCTTGGCGGCGCTGACACTGGCGTCGGTGAAGCAGATGCGCGTGGGAATTCGCTGGATCTGCATCGCCGTCTTGGGCTTCGCGCTTTCACTCGCTCTGTTCGCGTTCTCACACTTTTTCGTCTTGTCCCTTTTATTTCTCGCCGGAGTCGGCTTTTGTCAGATCGCCGAACGCGCCTTGTCCAACACCGCGATCCAGTTGGAAACGCCGCCGAATCTCTTGGGACGGGTCTTGAGTCTGTTCTTCATGGACCGCGGCTTATGGTCGCTGGGAAGCGTCTTTATGGGCTTCTCAGCATCCGCCATCGGCATCAGTTGGACCTTTGCGATTTGCGCGATCGTCTGCACGCTGGCCGCGAGCAGTTTGCTCGCGGCGAACGCCCGAAGGCGGGCGCAAATAGCCGCCGGGCAGCGCGTTCCCCCGGTTTGAGCGGCGTCACGCGACGACGGGTTCGCTCAGCGGCAGATGACTGGGGATTTTCGGCACGCGGGTGCGCGGCTTGCCGTCGACCCCGGCGTTGCCGGCACCCAACAGCAGCATCCTGCCGTTGCCGGTATTGCAGAGCTGGTAGGCTTCGCCGGATTTCAACAGGACGCTGTCGAATTGCTTCAAGACAAATTCTTTGTGCGGCGTGCGAATCGTACACTCGCCTTCGAGCAGCATGAAGATGTGGTCGTCGTTCTCATGGTAGTGCATGTCGTCCTGCTGCTTGCCTTCGCAATTGATCACCCAGAAATACGCCAGATCGGTGCGCCAGAGACTCAGGTGATTGATCGCCGGGTGGGCATCGGCTTCTTTAATCGGATTTTTCATCTCCGCCATAACTCTATCCTCCTTAGTACCAAAGGTTCCAGTCGTTCCAAAAGTTCCAATCGTTCAAGCCGTTCAAATCGTTCAATCGTGAGGACGCGGCGGGCGCTCTTTGGGTTTGACCAATCGTCCATGGGTGCCGTCGCAGTAAGGGTGGTCTTTCGACTTCCAGCAGCGACAGATGGCGATGGTCGTGGGCTCGTCGAATTCGAGAATATGCGGCCTGATGCTCGTGACCGCGTGGGAGCCGTCGCAGAACGGCAGATTCTTGCTGCGTGTGCAGCGGCAGTAGGCGACGCTCTTCGAAACTTGCTTGACGATCGTCGGTGCGATGAGATCTTCGTAGGACAGCGGCATGACAGTCTCCTTAGTGCAGGGTTCAAATCGTTCAACAAGTTCAAAACGTTCAAGCCGTTCATTAAAAAAACGAGTATCGCCTATTCTCATCCTTTCTCCAATAGCGGCAACGCGTTTCGCCGGAAAATTTCAGCCCCTTCGTCGTCGGCCAACGGAAACTCTTCTACTCCATCTCCGGATCATTTAATCAAAACCGTACAAGGCCGCCGGATTGTCGACGAGTATTTTCCTTGTCACTTCTTCGTCCGGCGCGAAAGCGGCGAGCAAGTCCACTAAATCGCCATCGTTCGGCGTGTGGCCGGGGGCGAAGTTGTTCGAGTGGGGCCAGTCGGTGCCCCAAATGACGCGGTCCGGCGCCGCGGCAATCACCGCCCAGGCGAAGGGGATCACTTCGAAGAACGGAAGGCCGAAGTA
>JAUYJC010000185.1 GCA_030688735.1 Deltaproteobacteria bacterium | reverse complement strand
AATGATTTCCCTTTGCGCCTTTGCGAGAGATAGTCCGAGACCGACCGGTGCGCGAAGCGCACCCTACGAAAACCTTCGTGTCCTTCGTGCCTTCGTGGTGAATCCGACTTTTCCCATTTTGGTTGCGGCGTAGCCGCGCTGGGTCCTTCGTGGTGAATACTCCTCAACACCAAACCCAGAAAAACCTTCTTTTGCCACCGGAATCGGTAGCCGGCTAAGCTAAAACCCTTTAAACTCCATTTCCTCCCGGTTTTCGATCTCCAACTGGATCGTCGTATGCTCGATGCTGAAACGGCGCCTGAGGATGCCTTCGATGCCGTCGAGCACCTCGTGAAAATCACCGCCGTTTTCCACCACCGCATGGGCGCTGAGCGTGTAAACTCCCGAGGTGACCGCCCAAACGTGCAGATCGTGAACCTTGGCGACGCCGTCGACTGACTCGATGGTATCGCGCACCTCGTCGAGCCGAATTCCCCGCGGCACGGACTGCATCAGGATACTCAAAGACTCCGTGATTAAATTCCAGGAAGAAAAAAGAATGAGCAGACCGATGAAGATGCTGATCAACGGATCCGCAAGATACCAGCCGGTGAAGAGCATGATCAAACCCGCGGCGATGGCCCCTACCGAGCCCACGGCATCGCTCACGACATGCAAAAACGCTCCGCGCAGATTCAAGTTGTGGCGGTGCGAATCGTACAAGATAAACCCCGCGGCGATATTAACCACGAGGCCGATAACGGCGACGACGATCATGCCGCGGCTGGCGACTTCGGGCGGAGCAAAAAGTCGGTTGTACGCCGCGGCAAAAATTACGCCGACGATCAGCCAGAGCGCCAACCCGTTGAACAGCGCGGCGAGAATCTCGACGCGATGGTAGCCGTAGGTGCTGTTGTCCGTCGCCGGCCGCTTGGCAATATGGAAGGCAAATAAACTCAGCGCCATGGCCGCGACATCGGAAAGCATATGACCCGCATCCGACAACAACGCCAGACTATTGGTCAAAAACCCCGCGATCAGCTCGGCAAAGAAATAGACCGAGATGATAATCAAAGCAAGTCTAAGCCGCTGCGTTTCGTTGTGCCGCTCCATCGCCGTTCCCTGCTCGGATTAAATTACCCTGACCTTGAGACGCGCTCAAGTATCCGTAATCTTTATTTTACCGCCGGCGCATTTTTTAGCGCCAGGAAATAAAGTCTCCCCCGGCTGTTCATGTAACCGGCCGCGGCGGCCGCTTGGTCGCCCGTGCCGAAAAAAAGATCCACTCGCTGAAAACCGCGGATCGCGCCGCCGGAATCTTGGTTCAGGACGATGCGGGAGAACGGTTTCCAACCGATTAAGCGGCCGGCGTCGTCGATCATCGGCTCCTGGGTTTCGATGAAGGCGAGCGCCCCTTTGGGGAACAACCGCAAATCGGTTGCGATCGAGCGGCCGGCGGTGACGGGAACTTCGAGGCTTCCCAAGGGGCCCTCAACAAAACGAAAGAAAACGTAGCTTTCGTTGTAAGCGAGAATCTCGCTCATCTCTTCCGGGTGGTCGCGCAAATAACGGCGCAAGCGCTGCATCGACATCTCTTCCCGGGGAATCTTGCCGTTGTCGATGAGTAATCGTCCGATGCTTCGGTAGGCGCGGCCGTTCTGCGTCGCGTAACCCACACCCACCCGGCGCCCGTCCGGCAACTTAAGAATGCCCGAGCCTTGGATGTGGAGAAAAAAGAGGTCGATGGGGTCTTTCACCCAGGCGATCTCGTAGCCGCGCCCGCGCAGCGAGCCCAGGTCGTCGATTTCCCGGCGCGAATAGTAAGGGACGAAACTTTCCCCATCGAGCCTGCCGACGACTCTTTCCGTTTTCGGCACGGGCCGCAGCGTAACCTGCTCAGCGGCGATCAGATCGGCGGGCTTACCGTACAGCGGGTAACGATATTCCGTGGTCGAAACTAAACTGCCTTCGATCATCGGTTGGTAGTACCCAGTGAAAAGCACGTCGAGAGACGCGGCATCCGTCGACGAGGGGATCAACTCGAAACGCTCCTCGAATTCTTTCGCCCAACACTCCGGGCAGTCGCGTCGGTCCAACAGTTCGTCGAAGGCCAGCAAAGAATTGAGCACTTCCTTCACGGTAAAGCGCCGCGGCTGTTCTCCGACGACCCGGTCCGGCGCCAGCCTTTTCAGGTAGACAACGCTTTGCCGGATCGCGGCGCGCAACGATTCCGAGTCGAGATCATCACCGATGCGTGGGACCCGTGGAGGCAACGATGGCAGATACAGGCACGCGGCGGCGAACAGCGACACGATGAGAACGGCAATGAGCTGAAAGTAATTTCTCGCCGGCAATGCCTTGCACCCATCCATCACTTGAGACAAACTTACTAACGTTGGATCACAACGATATCCGAAAAGAAGTCGCCCGCGTCCTCGACCGATTGCCCAAAGAGTTTCGCGGGCAACTGCGCAACGTCGAGATCGTCGTCGAAGCGCGGCCCAGCAAGGAACTCCTGCGCGCCGAAGGCCTCGATCCGCGCGAAGATACGCTGTACGGCATTTACCAAGGCGTCCCTCTCCCCGACCGCTCCGCGCTCGATCCGCCGCTGCTGCCCGACAAGATTACCATATTTGCCGAGCCGTTGCTGGAAGATTTTCCCGACCCGGATGAGCTGCGCGAGGAAATCCGCCTGACGGTCGTGCACGAGATCGCTCATTACTTCGGGATGGAAGAAGAGGAGATCGAGGATTTGGGATATTGAAACCGGGAATCTCTACCTCGGCCCCGATGGTCGAAGCCGTCTAATGATTTCCTCCGCCTTAGGAGCGAGATAAGACCTGAGATCATCCAGCGACAATGGTTTAATCATCCGAATTCGATGTAGTTGCAAATCTTTTACTCCCAAAAGCTTCGTGGCAAATTCAAGAACCGCTTCCTCCCAATCAAAGGCCCCTTCCTTTTCCTTTGCTCTTCCAACCAAGTGATCCAGCGTGAACTTTGATTCCTTAAGTATAAAGAACAAATCTACAAAGTCCTTAACTTCGAACCGTCCGTAGATTGCGCAGATTTTATTGACCGCAATATCCTCAAAAGAATCAACGACGACCCTTCCGACCGTGAGCGCCGGACTCATCTGAGCTCCTGCGTATCGCGCGAACTCGACTTTTAGTTCTTCCGCCGATTGCTCAGGATCCCGCACAAAAAAACGAACAAACTCGTCCTGCTCACTTTCCGCGCGAACTTCAAGCCCTTCATGTTCAAGATTTCTTTTTACGTCCAGGTAGTCGTTCTTTATGGACCGAGGCGCCCTTGTAAACACATCCAGATCCTCAGAGTGTCTGTGCTGGAGATAGAATTCGGCTAACGCAGTCCCTCCGGTGAAACAATAACCGTTTTGCCCGACCCCAGCGACAAACAGGTTTTCTAATACCCTTGCCTGGAAGGGGGTCATCACTTTAGCTTCCAACCCGCCAAACCTCCAGCGCTTTCTCTAAAGCTTTGCGCTTTCTTTCAGGAAGATCCACTTGAGGAAGAACGTCCTCGATATCTTCAACCGTCAACACGCGTCTTATGTCTTTCCAGTCCGCATATTTTAAAACACGCGAGATAGCCCAAATCCTTTCAGGAGAAGTCTTATCTTCAATTTCAATATATCGTCGAAGATCGTTCGCGTCTTCGTCATATTCCCAGATGACATGCTGAGCTACTTCACCCTCCATACGGCCAAGAATGTCACCGAGCCACAGCCGAGCCTTACGTGGAGTTGCAGGATCGGTTAATACCCGTTCAACTTCAGCACGGCAGGACTCCAAGTGCATCGACTGAGAACCAACATGCCAGGTTCCTTGCTGTTCGATCCCTCCTGTTAACGCGCTTTGAATTCTGTCGTTTCCGGGATACTTTTCGATTATCTGAAATGCGATGGTCCAAAACCCCGAACGCGCCGTCGTAATTGTCTCGGCGATCACTTCCGCCAGCTTTTCATCCTCGCCCGAAAGCTTTATTAGCAGGTCTGCGTCGTTTTCCTGGTCTACAACTTCCTTAAAGTCCCAGGTCACTTTAAAGCGCCGTTCTGAGTCAGCCAAGGCTGCAGAAAGAACCGTGCGGACTGCCCGCTCAGGGTTCACCTTGTGCAGGACAAACCAAAAATGATTTTCCTGGACTCCGTATCGATCGATTGGATTCCAAGCGTGCCTATCATGAGGTTGTGTTAGAAGTTTTTCGAGAAGTCTGAGTCCACGTTCAGTGTTCGATTCTGCTAGCCTTGCTGCGAGGCGTTGACAGTTATACTCCTCATGCTCGGTTACAGACGGGGCCGCTTCTAGACACTGCCATGCCAACTCCTTCAGCTCGCTATCTAGGCTACGTTCTCTGTGTAACCACCGTCCAATTATGTCGACGACTAAAGCTGCGTGCTCAAAGCGACTTCCCACAAACGATGTGAGGAGGCTTAAGAATTGCTTCTCCGACAAGTTGCCAACCCAATCGCCATATAAGATTCCGGAAGCTAGTTTCGGTGTAATTAGACCCTTCGAGACTCTTTCTCGAATGGTTGCCACAATCATTTCACTCGGACCGAGATAACCGGCTGCCGAAACAAATGCCTCACCTGACACTGCGCCTTTAATGGCTAGTTCAACGAGGCGTTTTTCGGCGTGGGTTCGGTCATTTTTTGCCCAGCCGCCCCAATACGCGGAAAAGGCGTAAGCACCACTCGTCTGCGAACCAATTTCCTCCACTACCGAGCGGAGATGACCTTCGAAATCCTGGATTCCGAGTAAGAAAAAATACCTTGGAGAATTTTGCGCACTAGCTGAAAGAAGCCATGAGACGAGATCATTAGACAATAGAGTCGGATTTGAAACTGCTTCCTTTGCCAATTTCGTAAGTTCAAGTTCGCTACGAGAGGTATCTCGACCGTCGCGCATGATCTTTTCATGGTCTTCCCTACTCCATCCACCAGTCCAACGCTTAAGCTTTATCGAAAAGGTTCCCTCCTCCAATATGCCCTTGAGACGATTACACTCAGACAGGTTCCCGTCAAATTCTATTTTCCTAACATCGCTCATTTCCGATTCTTGGAGATTGCGCTGCAAGTTCTGACGTAGGGCCTCAATATTCTCAAAAAGCGCGAATACATCTAAGCCGCGCTTTTCGATCTTTGCCCACTTAACCAGTTTCTCAAATCGCTCTAACGCTTTCTTTGGCTGGCCTTGAATCCCCAATTCAAATATTAGTCTCGGCAATCTTTTTAGCGCTTCGTCGGCGACTTCATTCTCTTCTGTTTCAGCGATCGCGAGGAAATGGTCAACTAGATCACGCGCATAATCATATGCATCCGGTCGAGTAAAAACAGGCCATTTGTCTAATGGTTCCACACCGGTGCTATGTCTAAGGGTGATCGCAGCACTCGCTAACGCTTTTGAGGCAGCTCGAATCGCTATGAGCCTTCCCTCATTAGAGGCCTGAGGTGAGGTACACTCGCGCAGTGCGGCGAGTCTTTCATCCAGTGGTAAAGGCATCTGGCTATGTAAAGGATGGAAACATTCCGACAGAACCCCAGTGGCATTATTGCCCCACTTTTCATTCTCGGCCTCAGCCAGAAGCCAAATCAATTTCAATGCACGCCGACTGGTTCTTGCCCGGAACAAAAGTTGCTCAAGCGCCCACATCAGCTCGCGGCGCGGGTCGTCCGACAAAGCCAATCTTTCTTCGTGACTTGTTCCAAGGAGTCCTTCTTCGAGGAGTCGAACCGTTTTTTCTGGGGCTGCACCGGCGAGAAATTTCAACGTTAGCGGCTGCTTCAATGCAGTCGGCAAAGTACCGAACGGTGCTAATGGATCGTGAGGGTCGAACATCGCGTCCCAAAGTTCGCTAACTTCTGGGCTTGTGACCTGCGAAAGGCGTCTTATCAATCTGACTCTCCCTGATTCGTCTAGCCTTGCAAAGAGAGCGAATAATTCATTTCTTCGACCACGAAGTAATTTAGTTAGCAGATGGTTAGCTAGAAACGGTATTGTTACTTCTGCAAACGATCCCCCTCTTTTTGCCAAACCTGCATTTTCCAAGCCCGCAAGCTGGGTAAAAACTCTGGATGGATGCCATTGCCCATCACCAAAGATTTCACAGATTAACTTGAGTTCAGCTTCAAACCGACCTGAAATACCGACGTGCATTAGCGGGGACAAAAGCTCCGCGCACTTGAGCGCATCTACACCTAGCTCCGCCTCAATCCTTTTGGCAAACTCTATTCCGACTGCTGCTTCAAAATTGTCCCGTTCATCCCGTAACCTTTCGCCTATGCTGACGGCGGCAAGCAAAATACCAGGATTCCCTCCTGCGCGATCCAAAATCCAGGACTCGACGCCAAAATCCAGACGCTTGCCAGTCGCGTTTAAAAGTTTTCGTGCATCTTCATCACTTAGAGATCCCAGCGACAAAGACTGCATTCTTTCGTCGCTTCCGTAAGAAGCAATCGGAGCTTCACCCGAAGTCGGGAGAGTTATAATGAGCTTTAACCCATCAATTCCCAGGGTCTCGTTTACAAGCGTCCGCACGCTGTCTGGATCAGGATCTTCGACAACGCATACGACCTGACGTTGATCCGCGACAACCTTGCGGTAGTCATCGAGTTTCATGGAGCGCGGATCAAGAGCAAAGACAAGCTCGTGTTGTCGATGTTTCGTCGCTTCTAAGACAAGACGGCTTTTGCCAATATCATGCGGGCCCGCAACAACCACAACTCCAACCTGCGAGTCGTCCACGAGGGCACGCAGTTTATTTAGCTCTTCTGCTCTCGCTACCAGATCCACATCGAAACCGAAAAGCTTCTGCTTGCGGTGCGACCGATTAGCTTCTTCCCAGGTTTTAAAGGCAAAAGGATTGAAGTAGGCTGCCCTCAAGTGGGGTTGGTTATTGAGAAGGGCGGCGATCTCCGCAGCTCCGATAACCTCAACGTGAATCTCGGAAACTTGTTCACAGCCTTCGAGTATTGCGTTTTTTAGTGCTAAGGTTTGGTCGTGTTTTAAATCCACGTTCAAAAAAAGAATGTACCGAGCTGGAGTTTTTTGTCGCTCCTTCACCAGCCTCGCGAGAGTCCCCTTTAGGTTTGATTTGAGGTTGAAAAATATGCGCCTTCGGTCTTGAGCGATAAGATCTCGCTTTTTGTACTGAAAAACATTCCAGCCCGGCCCAACGATTGGGGTCGGCAAAGCACGGATACTGTCGGCAACTTCAATCTCCCATTCAGCATCGATTCCACCGTCAGCAGCGTTCACACGTTCCGTGAACGAAGGCAGTTTTGGAAACTGTCGTCCGGAAACGGCCCAAACCAAGTCATTGCACATGGAGGCAAACCTCTCCGGCGTCCACTGGCTTGTAGCCTGTTCCAATTCGCGAGCGTCAATAGGCTGTCCAATTAACACGGCCATAGCAGCACTTAGGATAGCACACCCCGCTCGATGCGTCAGCTAAGCCTGGAGGCTCTTCTGATGGACCCTCAGTCGAAGCGATCTCGCCCACTACTTCGGCATGGACGAGACGGAGATCGAGGATTTGTGATATTAGCAAAGAGACTCTCGGAGGCAAACCTGACCGGGAACTGATTATCCTCCGTCCGGCCGGTGGTTTAAACGCCTCCTACCGTTGCGCCAATGGCTGAAAGTCGGATATAAGATTGGCCGCACGAAAAAGGGAGGGAGCAACCATGAAGCAACTTATCCTGATGGTCATTTTTTTCTCTCTCTGCCCGGCCATATCTCTAGCGCACGGGCTCTAGCATGCGCGAGCCGGCGGAGCGACACAGGACAGAGTCCACCTCGACACCGGAGTGACCAATTTTATTGAATACACCGGCGCTCAGGCGGAGCTTCGTAGGCTCGGATATTGAATCCGGCCGGCGCAGGCAAACGATCACCTGCGCATAATGGAAAAAATTGAGCGGGATGCCGGAAGAGTTGCGCACGGGTTATATTGCCCTGAAGATCGCCAGCACCCTGTTCGGCGGGGATCAGGCAGCAGGGAGGGGACCGGCTGCGACAAGCTTCTTTCTGGCCGGATCCACCGTAAGGTTTAGTCCTTCAAGGGTGCGGGCTCCAAGAAGGAGGAGATCACCGGGCTCAGCAAAGACGACTTCGTCGATTGTGAAGTTGTTTCCAACCCTCAGAATGGCGAAGCCGACGCTACGAGTCACAACCTCTCCATTGGCGAGTACAAAACGTAGATCTTTTTTCTCCCTCTTGACTCCAATCTGGTCCAGTTTAGTCTCTGAGATCCAAGTGTACTCACTTCCGGTGTCGACGAGAACCTTCCGGAGCCGGACAAACTTGGACCGGTCTACGTGGTTTTCGACCTTACAGCCTGTGTAAAATGTGCCCATATTTTTATCGTACCACGGTAACTTAAAACCTCAATTCTATTCGCCGAACTGTTCAGCGACTTGCGGTAGGCGCAGAAATGCCGAGCGGCCTGTCTGGATATTGGTCCGTATCCCATTCGGCTATTGAGTCAGTCCCTGATGTCTTGAAGAAACCATTCTGTAGGAAGTACTCGACCCATGCCTTTCTCCTTGGCCAATTGGTAAACTTTCCCCGCGCAGGCGGCGAACTGAAGCCCTTGCGTGCCGGCGTTGATGAAGTACGTCACTTGCTTATCGCTTGTCCGCCCGGCAACTTTGCCCGCGCGGACATCCATGAAGTACTTGAAGTAATCGCCCTTGTAGTTATCGACGGCGGGGTTGGGAATGCGGCTGCGCTCTTCGGGTTGGCCGGCGATGTAGCCGACGTTGCCGTGGAGCCGGATCATCCCTTCATCCATCGCCTCGATGGTATTCTTGCCGAGCTTCACCGATAGGTCGCAGCGCTTGACGACTCTGGGGCCGATCTCGCAAGCACGCACGCTGGTGATATGCGCTCCCTCCTTCAACCAGTCCGGTTCATCGAAGACAGTCCGCGTCGAATCCGTGCAGGTCGCCACGATATCGGCCTCGCGCACGACTTTCTCGGGCGAGTCAACCGCAACGACTTCGATATCCAGTTTACCGGTCATTTCTCGGGCAAACTTCTCGCGGTTCTCCTTGGTCGGGCTGTAAACTCTCACGCGGCGGAGCTTGCGCACCTCGTAGAATGCTTCCAGGTAACTGCGCGCCATGCCGCCGGAGCCGAAGATGCCGACATCGCAAGCGTCTTCGCGGGCAAGATATTTCGCGCCCAGCCCGGCGCAACCGCCGACACGCATATGCTGAATCAATCCGTCGTTGATGATCGCCAGCGGCTCACCGTTACGCACGCTGAATACCATGACCAGCCCGCACCAGGTCCCCGGCTGCATGCAATACTTCTCTTCCGTATCGCCGTTGGGCCAATAGACGATGTCGGATTTCATGCGAATGGCGAACACGCCGATTTTGCGGCTCGCCCCTTCCATCGTCCCCCAGCGGTAATAGCCGTCGGGCCGGTCGCAGGGCATCCAAAGATCGAGGCGCGGCCGGTACACCGCGTCGCCTTTGAGAAGATCGTCGTAACCGTCCTCCAGCGCTTCGAGGCAGGCTTTCATGTCGAAGAGTTTTTCCACTTCCTGGTTGTTGATCAAAAGCATAGTGACCTCCTCTGAATCGATTACACCAATACGGACAATTTTGAAAGGTAAAGGCGAACGCCGAGAGCGTGCAAGCGCAATTGCAATGACATTTGGGATTGGCCACCCTCACCGATATGAAGATTCCGCGGCATATCGTCTGGTCAACCGACAAGGCGGGAAACATTGATCTCGACGAACCCAAAACAGACGGTGGTGGATCAAACAGGTTTCAATGAATGGCCGAATAGAGGATATCTGTCCGTTCGATGTTTCTCCGTTCACCGCAACGGCAGATATTGTAATTGACCTGAAAAAGCAGAATGTCCCCTTTTCCGGAATCTTTTCCGGAATAGCCAGCCATAACCGCCCCGTTTCCGCTTTCATTGACGCTCTTCCGCCATGGTGTTAGATTATTCTATATACGCGAGGTTGGCATGTCGATTCCAATGCGCATTCCCGAAGGCAAAATCATTCTGACGTACGAGGATTACGCCGCTCTGCCGAACGACGGTAACCGTTACGAGATTCTGGAAGGAGAACTCGCCGTGACGCCAGCACCGAGCACTAGGCACCAAACAGCTTCAGGAAACCTTTTCTTTCTTCTGACCCAGCACGTCAAAGCCAACGATCTGGGCAAGCTCTTTCATGCCCCGGTCGATCTCATCCTCGAATCCACTTCAGTCTTACAACCCGATCTACTGTTCGTTGCGAAAGCTCGTCAAAACATCATCACGGATCGAGCCATCGAGGGCGCGCCGGATCTGGTGATCGAAATCTTGTCACCCACAACCAGCCGGAGCGACCGAGTCACCAAGGCGCAGATTTATGCGCGCCATAAGGTGCCGGCCTATTGGATCGTCGATCCTGAACAAGAGGCCGTCGAAATCTATCTTTTGAACGTGGACAGTTATCGCTTGACCGCAACCCTACAAGGCGAAACTCCCATGCCCGTGCCGCCGTTCGCCGATCTTAAGTTTGCCGCCAAAGATCTTTTCATCTAAAAGCGAATACCGCTCGACGCACGCCAGCGCACAACGGACGCCATGACTCTAGCTCGCATCTGGATCGCGGAACGACTTGAGCGGGAATTGAAGGCCGGTTAAGTGTCGAGCTGATTCGACAATCCACTTGGTTTTCACAGCGCGCGTCCTCATCGAAGGGGAAGTGCCTAAGGAAAATTTGAGCGAAGCGATACCCATCAAAGCTTAACGGTGGGTTCGTCGCTGAGCTACTCAACCTCCCCGACAGCGACTGAAAAAGCAGAATGTCCCCTTTTCCACGTTTCGGTACTCTTTCCTCGGCTCTGGATCTCTGATAAAGGAGCGCGTGCAGGGCATGAGCGCAGCAGGGAGGACTTATGAAACGAGCAATTCTTACGCTGTTGTTTTTCCTGTTCCAAATTCCACTCCTGAACGCCCAGGCGCCCTACTATCAAGGCAAGACCATTACCATTGCGCGGGGAGGGCCGACCGGCAACGTTAACGATGCTTACGCGCGGGTTCTGGCCCAGTTCATGCCCAGGCAAATCCCGGGGCATCCCAACATCATCGTCCAGAGCATGCCCGGCGCCGGGTCCATGATCGCCGCCAACTATGTTTACACCGTGGCTAAGCCCGACGGCCTCACCATCGGTGCCATTTTCCCGGCGCTTTACTTCGACCAGATCGTTGGCAGGAAAGAAGTGCAGTTTGACTGGCCCAGGTTTAGCTGGATCGGCAATCCGGCCAAGGTGAATCACTTGCTTTATATGCGGGCGGATACGCCTTACAAAGCGATTGAGGATATCCGCAATGCCAAGGAACCGCCCAAATGTGGCGCAACGGGGACGGCGTCGACGGGTTACTATTTGCCCAAACTGTTCGAGGCCGTGATCGGAACCCGGTTCAACATCATCTCCGGATATCCGGGAGGGAACGATGTCGATCTCGCGGTCGAGCGCGGCGAGCTCGCATGCCGGGCCTTCACCATCGAATCGTATTTCGCGCGCGAGCCCTTTACCAGTTGGCGAAAAAGAAACTTCGTTCGCGAGCTGATTCAGGACCCAAAGAAAAGAGATGACCGGTTACCTCTCGTGCCAACGATCCACGAACTGATGGATCAGTACAAAACTCCCGAGGCGGGCCGGCGTGTGGCGACAGTCATCTTAGCGGCAGGGGAAATTGGCCGCCCCTTCGTCGCTCCTCCGGGAATTCCGGCAGAGCGCTTGAAAATTCTTCGAGACGCATTCGTGCAGACAATCAACGATCCTGAGTTTTTAGCCGAGGCCAGCAAGCGAAACCTCGAAATCAAACCGAGTAGCGGCGAGGAGTTAGAAGCGATCGCAAAGGAAGTACTTGAACAGCCGAAGGAAATTATCGACCGGATGAAAACAATTCTGGGCCAGTAAAGAACCCTTGGAAACAGCCAATTCCCCGAGAGGAGCAAACCGTGAAGATTCTACGATTCAACGACGACCGTGTCGGTGTTATCAAGAACGGCGACATGGTGGTGGATGTCAGCGATTCCATCAGCTCGCGCAAAGCCAAGGGAGGACAGCGGGTGATGGAAGAGATCATCGCGGGGTGGCGCAAGTACCGGCGACGATTCGAGAAAATTTTGGTGGAGCAGACCGGCGTCCCCCTGAGCAGCGTGCAACTCCTCTGCCCGCTGCCCAGGCCCGGCAAGTGCATCGCCGCGTTCAGCAACTATATCGACCGCGCCGGACGAACCGCGGACAACTTTCCCCACGAATATTTTTACAAATCGCCGGATCTCGTCGGCCCCGGCGGCGCCGTCGAATTGAGAGACATTCCAGCCTGCGTCGTCTACCAACCCGAAGCCGAGTTCGCCTACGTCATCGGCAAGACAGCCAAGAACGTCACGGAATCCAAGGCACTGGATTTTATCTTCGGGTACGTTCCCTTCTTCGATATCTCCACCCGCGGGCTCCTGCGCCGCACACACTTCATCGGCAAGGGCCAAGGCTCGCACGGCTGCTGCGGACCCTGGATCATCACCAAAGACGAGATTCCCAACCCGCACAATGTCGTTGTGAAGTCCTGGACCAACGGCGAGCCGCGCCAGAACTACAACACCAGCGCCATGGCGCACAAGATTCCCGATCAGATCTCCTGGCTTTGTAGGTTTATCACTCTCAGTCCCGGGGATATCGTCGCCACCGGCACATTTCACGAAGGGTTAAAACCGGTCAACAGCGGCGATACGATTGAGATCGAGTTCGAAAACATGGGGCGAGCCAAATTCCAAGTGACCGGCAACAGCCCGCGCAAAGACGTCGACTGGCTGCCGGGTAGAGACCAACCGAAGCCACCGGAAGGCGGCGGAATACACAAGGTCTGAGAGAAAGGCGGAAGGATGAAGGCGGAAGGCTGAATATACGGTGACGCAGGCTCCGCTAAGGCCCTTCATCCTTCATCCTTCTCTTCTTGTCATCCCCGCGTGACGAGCGTCAATATATTTTCCGGCGGCGGCGATGGCAGAACAACAAGCGCTTCAAGAAAATATATGGCTCAAAGATTTTCTCCTTACCTGGATCAATCGGTTTAGCTTTTTCCTGGCGCACCATCTTACCCGCCCTATTTTGCCTCTCTATGTCGCGAGCTTCGATGCGTCGTCAACCGTCATTGGCGCCGTCATGGCGGTTTTCACGATCACCGCGACCCTCATGCGCTTTCCCATAGGCATGTTCATCGATCGCCTCGGCCGGAAGCCTTTCCTCCTCGCCGGCATCGCCTTTTTCATAGTCGGCAACTTCGGCTATCTCTGGGCGCCCACCATCCTGCTGTTGATCCCGGCCCGCATCATCCACGGCATCGGCTGGTCCGCCTGCACCACAGCCGTCGCCACCCTTGCCGCCGACATCGCGCCGCAAAAACGGCGCGGCGAACTGATCGGCTACGCCGCCATGGCAAGCAGCCTGGGCGGCGCCGTAGGGCCGGTGCTGGGATTCGCTTTGTTGAAACAATTGGCCTACCCCGGCGTCTTCCTCGGCACCGTGGCCCTGTTGCTTGGCAGCCTTCTGCTGGCCGCGCTGATTCCGGAGCCAAAACGAGCGCCGGCGGCCTCGGTCAAGAAGCTTCGCTGGATCGATCTGCTGGTCGTTCCAGAAACTCTGCTGCCGGCTGTCGCCGTCGCCTTCCTTTCCTTCGGCCACGGCGGCATCCTTACCTTTCTCCCCATCCACGCCCTCAAATTGGGATTGGAAAATCCCGGCTACTGGTTCGGACTGTATGCCTTCTGTCTTTTTATCGTGCGTCCGGTGGCCGGGCCGCTGTCGGACCGCATTAGCCGGCGCGCGGTGATCCTGCCCGGCTTATTCCTCAATTTTACCAGCATCGTGTTGCTCGTGCTGGCGGACTCGCCCGCTTGGCTGATGGCCGCCGCGGTGGTGGGCGGCCTCGGCACCGGCGCCGCGCAGCCGGCGCTCATGACCGTCGCTGTGGACCAAACATCGCCGCAGCGGCGCGGCCAATCGATGGCGCAGTATCAAAGCTTTTACGATCTCGGCATCGGCGTCGGCTCGCTGACGCTCGGCGCCTTTCTCGATCTGGTGGATCGGAGTTATTCGCTGATGTATGTTGTGGCAGCCGTGGTGGCGCTCGCCGGACTCTGGATCTATTGGCGGCGCAGCACCCCAATGCCCGCGACACCGGCTATCGCTGCGGAATCGGAAGGGAGGTTCTGAAAATGAAAAAAACGCAACTCGCTCTCTGCCTGTGGGTCATCGTTTGGCTCGCGGCTCCGGCAACGAGCCAGGAGCTCAAGAAAGTCCGCGTCGGCATTCCCACGCTCTCTCTGATCGTAGCGTCGTCTTTGATTCCCGGAGAGCGGGGCTACTTCAGGCAAGAAGGGCTCGATGTCGAACTCATCGTCATCCGGTCGGCGCCGTCGGTAATGGCGCTGACAGCCAAGGAAATCGATTTTCTGACGATCGGCGGCGGCGGCTTGATCGGCATACTGCGCGGCTTGCCGCTCCGGGTGGCGTTCGCGCCGCTGCGCCGCCCGACCTATGCGCTCTACGCCAAGCCCGAGATCCGTTCCTTCACCGACCTTGACGGCAAACGCGTCGGCATCTCAAGTTTCGGCAGCGGCCCCGATCTGCTCTTGCGTGATCTATTGAAGAAACGGACGGCTGACGGCGGCAAGAAAATCACGGTCCTGGCGGTCGGCGGTGGCGGCGAGCGATTTCTCGCGCTCAAAACCGGCGTCGTCGATGCCGCGGTCCTCGCCACACCGTTCACGGTCAACGCCAAGCAGGACGGCTATCGCGAGCTTTTCTCTTTCATCAGTGAAAAGGATTATGTGGATATCCCGGTGGCGACGTTCACGAGAGAGGATCTGCTGCAATCCAATCCCGCCCTCGTCGAAAGATTCGTGCGCGCCCAGGTCAAAGGGCTGCTGTACATGCACAACAGCCGAGATCGCACCGTTTCTTCCCTGGCCCGCGCACTCAAAGTCAAGGAAGACGCCATCAGCGGCGGATTCGACGAATTGCGACCGGCACTAACCGAAGACGGAACGATCAGTCAAGACGAACAGCGAAAGGCGCTTGAGTATCTGATCAATCCGGCTACGCTCAAAGAACCGCCGCGTCTCGACAAGATCTACGACTTTGCCATCGCCAGGAAAGTCTTCCAGGAACTCCAGGCCCGCGGTTGGAAACCGGAATAGACGAAGGACTCGATCATGCTGATAGACGCCCACGTTCACCTGGACAAATACGGCGACCTTCTCGACGAAGCGCTGCGGCAAATCGAACAGGAGCGGATTTTCACCGTCGCCACGGCCATGGATGTGCCGTCCTACTTGGAGCTGCAGAAAATCGGCGAACGTTCCGAGCTAATCCTGCCGACATTTGGAATCCATCCGAGACGCGCGGCGGACTATACCGATCGGTTACAAGAAGTCGCTCGTTACATAGAAACCAGCCCGGCCATCGGCGAGATCGGCCTGGACTTTCACTGGGTGAAAGACACCTCCACTTACCCGGCGCAACGAAAAGTATTGGAATATTTTCTCGCCGCCGCCCGCGAGCAAAAGAAAATCGTCAACCTGCACACCAAAGGCGGCGAGAAGGAAATCCTCGATCTCCTGGAGAAGTACGATATTCAGCGGGCGATCATCCACTGGTACTCCGGCCCGATGGATATCCTTCGAGCAATGATCACCTTCGGCTGCTATTTCACTGTCGGTGTCGAAGTGCTTTATTCCGATCACATCAAGACGATCGCCAAAGCAATACCAGCCCAACTGCTTCTGACCGAAACGGACAACCCAGGCGGAGTGAAGTGGCTCAAGGGCGAAGTCGGTATGCCGCGAGCAATAGCGAACGTCGTCGACTCGCTCGCCGAACTCAGACAGTCAACTCATGAACTAATCATGCAGACGGTTCACGCAAATTTCGACTTTGTTCGAAAGTTACGTGATGACATTGGACCAGCGCCAGGAAATCTGAAGCGATGTGAGTTTGATCTTGGGAAAATCCTTCTCGCTGTTCCACAGCGTTGACCAAAGCTCTGGTTTGAAAATCTTGTAGAAAGTTA